>NZ_JBQDYF010000012.1:0-121155 GCF_052044135.1 Salinisphaera sp. RV14 | reverse complement strand
CAGGCACTCAGCCGTCGGGCAGGTCCTTATTCCGCTCGATCATGGCGTAAGCGGAGTGGTTGTGGCTGGATGAGAAGTCGGCCGACTCAGCGACGTCAGAGCAGGGTTCCCGCAGCGCAAGCTGCGGGATGCGTTCGCTGATGTTGGTCGGACTTCGACTCGACCGCAGGCACTCAGCCGTCGGGCAGGTCCTTATTCCGCTCGATCATGGCGTAAGCGGAATGATTATGGATTGATTCGAAGTTCTCCGACTCCACCCGATAACTGCGAAAGCGATCGTCGTCGTTCAGCCGGGTGGCGATATCGCGAACCACATCCTCGACGAACTTCGGATTTTCGTAGGCCCGCTCGGTGACGGCCTTCTCGTCGATGCGCTTGAGGATGCCGAACAATTCACAGGAGCCTTCGGATTCCGCGATGTCGATCAGCTCCTCGGCCCAGAAGAAGGCGTTCGCCTTGACGCGGATCGTCACCAGCGAGCGCTGGTTGTGGGCGCCATAGTCGGAGATACCCTTCGAGCAGGGGCATAGCGTGGTGACCGGCACCTTGACCTCGACATGCATGTCGGTGTGCCCGTCGACCCGATCGCCGATGAAGGTGACTTCGTAGTCCATGACCCCCTTTTCGCCCGTGATCGGTGCGTACTTGTCGACGAAGTACGGGAAGGTCATCTCGATGTGGCCGTTGTCGGACTCGAGCCGTTCGGTCATCTCGCCGAGCATGGTCTTGAACGATTCGAGCGTGATCTGGTGTTCGTGGGCGTTGAGGATCTCCACGAAGCGCGACATGTGCGTGCCCTTGAACTCATGGGGCAGATTGACGTACATGCCGAATGTGGCGACCGTGGACTGATGGCCGCCGACGCGCTGGGCGATCGACACCGGGTGCCGGATATCGCAGATACCCACCTTGTTGATGGCCAGGTTGCGGGGATCGGCCCGGCCCTGGACGTCTTCGATATCCTCGGCCGCGGCGCGACCGTGGCCGCGCGGGCCACGCGCGCCGGCATGAGTAGCAGATTTTGCGGTCGTGCTCATTGACTGTTCGTGCTTGGGGAAAGAGGGGCGGCCGGGACGGGGCTCGTGAGCGGGGTCCCGGCGTCGTCTCCGGGCGGCACGCCCGCGACGAGGTTACCGACATGACAATAAAGCTAAACAGAAAAAAAACAAGTCCGCCGTGGCGCGGGCGATCAGCCCGGCGGCCACTGGAAGCCGCGCCCGCCCAGCACATGCAGGTGCATGTGGAACACGGTCTGACCGGCCGCTTCGCCGTTGTTCATCACCAGCCTGAAGGCGTCCCCGTAGCCTTCGTCGCGTGCCACGCGGCGTGCCACAAGCATCAGGTGGCCGAGCAGTTCGCCGTCTTCCGCCTCGGCATGAGCCAGCATTGCAAGCGGCTTTTTGGGGATCACGAGTACGTGGAGCGGCGCCTGGGGGTTAACGTCGCGAAAGGCCAGACACTGATCGTCCTCGAACACGATGTCGGCTTCGACCTCGCGGTTGATGATCTTGCTGAAGATAGTCTCGCTCATGGTGTCACCAGTCGGGCATGAGGGGGCATTCTGTCAGATGTGGCCGGTGTCGGCAGGTATTGGCGTGGCGGCTCGCTTGGCCTACCGTAGTGTTGCGGATGAGCAGGGCACCGGTTCCAAACAGAGAGCGATAATTGATGAAATATCTGGTCACCGGTGCGACCGGCTTTATCGGACGGTTTCTGGTGGCGGGCCTGCTGGCGCGCCGCTCGGCGACGGTCTACGTGCTCATGCGCCGCGCAAGCGCGGGGAAAATGGAGGCCCTGCGCGAGGCGTTGGGCGCCGATCCGGAGCGCCTGATCCCGGTCTGGGGCGATATCACGCGGGAGGGGGTGATCGATGCGGCGGCGCGCGCCGAGCTGGCCGGCACCATCGATCATGTCTTTCATCTGGCCGCGGTGTACGACATGAACATGAGCGACGCCCAGGCCGATCGTGTCAACAGCCAGGGCACGGCCAACGTGGTGGCGCTGGCCCATGCGTTGGCCAACGAGAGCCGCCGCAAGCCGGTCTTTCACCACATGTCCTCGGTGGCGATCGCCGGTGCCGACCATGAAGGCGTGTTCAGCGACGACATGTTCGATGTCGGCCAGCAGCTGCCGCACCCCTACTACCGCACCAAGTTTCAGTCCGAGGCGATCGTGCGCGAGCGCGCCGAGGTGCCGTGGAAAGTCTATCGGCCGGGTATGGTGGTCGGCGATTCCAGGACCGGCCAGATCGACAAGATCGACGGGCCTTACTATTTCTTTCCGGCGATCAAGGCGCTGCGCGACCGCCTGCCGAAATGGCTGCCGCTGCTGGGTATCGAGGGTGGCCTGATGCCGGTGGTTCCGGTCGATTATGTGGCCGAGGCCATGGTGCACATCGCCCACAAGCGCTCGGGCCATGGCAGGGCCTACTTCCTGATCCAGCCGGATCCGCCGACGGCCGGCGAGATGCTGAAGACATTCGTGCGCGCCGCACACGGTCCGGACGTCATCCATAACCTGCCCAGCCAGCAGTGGTCGGCGGCCACCGAACGCCAGGTCAAGCAGCTCGCCGGGCGTCTGCCCCTGGCCGGCTGGTTCGAAAAGCGTCTTTCGAAGACCCTGGGCGTGCCGTTGTCGATCCTCGGCTACATCAACAACCGCGCGATTTTCGACGACGCCAATACGCGCGCGGCGCTGGCCGGCAGCGGGATCCGATGTCCGAAACTGCCGGATTACGCCGAGACGCTCTGGCGCTACTGGGAGATGCATATCGACTGCGACGTCGAGGTGCCGGCCACGCTGGTGCGGCGTGTTTCGGGCCGCGTGGTGGTGATCACCGGGGCGTCCAGCGGCATCGGTTTCATGACCGCCAAGAAGATGGCGCGGGCCGGTGCAACCGTGTGCATGATCGCGCGTAATCCGGACAAGCTCGAAGAGACCCGGGCCATCGTCGAGCGCATGGGCGGGCGGGCCTTCGCCTACTCCTGCGATCTGTCGCGTCTGGAGGCGATCGACGAATGCACGGCCACGATCCTGCGCGATCATCGGCACGTGGATATTCTCATCAACAACGCCGGCCACTCGATCCGGCGTGCGGTGTTCGAGTCGTTGGGGCGCTTCCACGATTACGAGCGCACCATGCAGCTCAACTATTTCGGCGCGATCCGGATGATCTTCAATCTGCTGCCCTCGATGGCCAAGCGCCGGGCGGGGCATATCATCAATATCTCGTCGATCGGCGTGCTGACCAACGCGCCGCGGTTCTCGGCTTATGTGGCCTCCAAGGCGGCCCTGGATGCCTTCTCGCGCTGTCTATCGCCCGAGGTGGCCTCGCGCAACATCGACCTGACCACGATCTACATGCCGCTGGTGCGCACCCCCATGATCGCGCCGACCAAGCTTTACGACTATGTCCCGGCGCTTACGCCCGAACAGGCCGCCAACATGATCGTGGCCGCCGTCATCGATCGGCCCAAGAGCATCGCCTCGCCGCTGGGAACCACCGCCCAGGTCAGCTATGCCGTGTGGCCGAAGCTCAACGACTTCGTGCTGCACAAGGCCTTTCACATGTTCCCGTCGTCCCGGGCTTCGCGCGGTTACGCCGGGCGCAACGCCCAGCCGGAAAAGCCCGACATTCGCGCACGGTTGCTGGCCGCCATTCTGCCCGGCCCCTACTGGTAAACAAAAAAACCGCCTTTCGGCGGTTTTTCCCTGGTGCGCGTGGCGGCCGCTTAGTAGTCGTCGTCGCCGTTGCGCAGGCCGCGCCGCTCGGCCACCGCGTGCGCCAGTTCGTCGAGCAGCGTCTGCGTGTCTTCCCAGCCGAGACAGGCATCGGTGATCGACACGCCGTAGTCCGGTTTAACGCCCGGTACCAGTTTCTGGTTGCCTTCCTGCAGATGCGACTCGATCATGACGCCGAAGATCGCCCGGCTGCCGGCGGCAATCTGGCCCGATACGTCGTCGCCGACCTCGAGCTGCTTTTTGTGCTGTTTGCGACTGTTCGCGTGCGAGAAATCGATCATGACGCGGGCGGGCAGGTCGGCCTGGCCGAGCTGGGCCACGGCGCCGGCCACCGAGTCCGCATCGTAGTTCGGCCCGTTATTGCCGCCACGCAGAATCAGGTGACTGTCGGCGTTGCCGGCGGTGGCAAAGATCGCCGAGCGGCCCTCCTTGGTCAGTGACAGGAAGTGATGCGGATGGCCGGCCGCACCCACGGCATCGACCGCAATCTTGATCGAGCCGCCGGTGCCGTTCTTGAAGCCGACCGGGCAGGACAGCCCCGAGGCCAGCTCGCGGTGCCCCTGCGATTCGGTGGTCCGTGCGCCGATTGCGCCCCAGGACACCAGATCCGCCAGATATTGCGGCGTGATCAGGTCGAGGAATTCCACACCGGCGGGCACGCCCTGGTCGGCCAGCTGCGAGAGCAGGTTGCGGGCCAGACGCACGCCCTTGTTGATCTTGAACGAATCATCCAGATCGGGGTCGTTGATCAGACCCTTCCAGCCGACGGTCGTGCGCGGTTTCTCGAAATAGACGCGCATGACGATCAGCAGATCGCGCGCGTACGTCGAGCGGGCTTGTTTGAGTTTCTCGGCGTATTCGAGGGCGGCGTCCACATCGTGAATCGAGCAGGGCCCGACCACGACCACCAGGCGGTCGTCCTCGCCGGCGAGGATCTTCTGGATCCCGGATCGGGCCTCGAAGACCGTGTTGGAAGCGGTCTCCGAGACCGGCAGCTCGGCCAGCAAGGCCTCGGGCGAGATCAATTCCTGAATGCCTTTGATACGCAGGTTGTCGGTTTCGTGTTTCATGGCCCTAATCGCGGTAAAAACGGCGCTCTGAGCGAGCCCGGCGAGTCTAGCAGACCTGTGCCGCGCAGACCGGGCTGCACTTGCCCGGCACGCCGCTTCGGCTGCGGTGCCGGAGCGGCGGCGCCGCCGTGTCGCGGCCCGGGGCCGGCGGGACGCAACCAGGCGAGCGCGCCTGCGCTTACGCGCTTGTGAATGCCTCGTCCGCGACGCGGAATCGATCCACCGTGTGCCGCAGTTCGCCGGCCTGGTCCTTGAGCGACTGCGACGCGGCCGAGGCCTGTTCCACCAGCGCCGCGTTCTGCTGGGTCACCTCGTCCATCTGGGTGACCGCCTGATTGACCTGCTCGATGCCGCGTGATTGCTCGGTCGACGCGGTCGAGATCTCGGACATGAGCGTGCGCGTCTGCTCGACGTGTTCGCCCAGCGTATCCATGGAGGTGCTCGCCTGATCGACACGCTCGGCGCCGGTGTGCGCGCAGGACACCGAGCGCTCGACCAGCCCGGAGATGTTCTTGGCGGCATCGGCGGAGCGGTGGGCCAGCTTGCGGACTTCGCTGGCCACGACGGCGAAGCCGCGGCCGTGCTCGCCGGCACGCGCCGCCTCGACCGAGGCGTTGAGCGCGAGCAGGTTGGTCTGGAAAGCGATGTCGTCGATCAGCGTGGTGATCTGCGAGATCTCGTCGGCGCCCTGCCGGATCTGGCTCATCGTATCGACCACTTCGCCGATCAGGCGCCGGCTGTCTTCCAGCGCCTGGCTGCTCTTGGTGGCGAGCTCGCTGGCGTTGCTGGCGTGACCGGCGTTGTTGGAGACGGTGGCTGTGAGCTCTTCCATGCTCGCCGCGGTTTCCTCCAGGGAGGCGGCCTGTTGCTGGGTTCGGGTCGACAGGTCGGCGTTGCCGTCGGCGATCTCGCCGGCCGCGCTGTCGATCGATTCGCTGCCCTGGCGAATGCGCGCGATCATCGCCGCCAGGTCGCGGCGCATGGCTTCCAGGCTGGCCATGAGGCTGTTGGCGTGGCGCCTGGTGATCTCGGTGGACTGACTGAGATCGCCGGTCGCCATGCGCTCGAGCTGGCGGCGCGCTTCATAGGTTTCACCGCCGAGTTCGCGATAGATGTTGCGGCCGATTAGGATGAAAATCAGCATGATGATCAGGGTGAAGCCGCCGAGCGTGGCGCCGTACCGGATCAGTTCTTGCACGAATATCGTGTGCAGGTCGTCGATGTAGACCCCGGCCGCGATATCCCAGCCCCAGGGCTTGAATTGCGTGACATAGCTCAGCTTCGGTAATTCCGGCCCGTTCTTGGCACGTGGCGCCGAATAGTAGACGTAGCCCGCACCGGTCTTGCGAGCGGCTTCGCTGAGCCGGCGGTAGACGTGAACGCCGTTGACGTCCTTGAAGTCGCTCTCGTTCGTTCCGGCCTTGTGGCGCGGATGCCAGATGATGTTGTCGTCGGAGTCGAAGACGAAAACATAGTCCTTGTGGTTGGCGCCAAAGCGCATGTTCGACAGCGCCTGGATGGCCCGCTGCTTGGCCTGCTGCTCGCTCATTTCGCCATTGGCGGCGCGTTTTTCGAAACCGGCGATCATGGTTTCGGCCATGGCCACGGTGTTACGCAAACCCGCCTTTCGGGAGGAATAGATTTCCGAGCGCACGTTGTGACCGAATATGGCCACGATGCCAACAGCCAGCACGAGCAGAAAGACCAGTGCAACGCCGATCTTGTACTTGAGCGGCCAACCGCGGGCGACCGTGCGTGTGCCCTCGGTATGTGGTGTGCCGCTGTCAGTCTCGTCAGAGACCGGGTCGATCGCGAGATCCCATTGGCTTGTGGCCATTCATCACTCCCCTTTGCCTTGCCGATGCCATAGGTTTAATTCCAGGGGATACATCGGCGGTACGGCGCGCTACTTGAGCGCGCCGTACCGGGCGGAAATAAGCAGGGCGGGGTCGACGATCGAGCAGGTCGCCGGGTTGGCCGGGCCAGATCGTATCTCGTTCAGCAACGACAAGCGCCTGACGCGCGAGCGGGCGCCGAACCAGGGGGGGTTCGCGTGTGCGGCGGGCGAGGCCGCGGAAAACCGCGGCGCACACCGATATCGGCGACTAACGCCGGGCGACCATCCGATACAGGAGTAGCAGGATGATCGCCCCGAGAATGGCGATGACGAAGCTGCCGATATTGAATCCGGTCACGCCGCCGAAGCCGAGTATGCCGCCGATGAAGCCGCCGATCACCGCGCCGACAATACCGATGACGATGGTGACGATGATGCCGCCCGGGTCGTCACCGGGCATGATCAGTTTCGCGATGGCGCCGGCGATCAGGCCGAATATGATCCAGGCAATAATGCCCATGGCTGCAGTTTCCTTGGCAACGGTTCGAGTGGCTTGGCCACTTTGGGCCCAGAGCGATACGGGCGCAAGCGGCGATCAGCTGCCGCGTCGGTAGCGTGCCTTGGCGCGTCGCCCCTTGGCCGCCAGGGCCGGGCGCAGCGCGCGCGGCAGGACCGGGAACAGGCTGCCGAGGGTGGTCATGATGCGGGTCGAGGCGGGGCGGGTGCGTTCCACGCGTGCGTCGGTGATGCAGTCGAGCACCAGGTCGGCGATCTGCTCGGGCGTGCTCATGGGTTGTGAGAACGTCAGGTCGGTCACGGCGTCGATGTCGGCGAGAATGAAATCGGTCGCGATCGGTCCCGGCGAGACCACCGATACGCACACGCGCGTGCCGCGGCATTCCTCGGCCAGCGCATAGGTCAGCGTTCGCAGGCCGGCCTTGGTCGCCGAATAGGTGGCACTGCCGGGCACCGGCATGCGCCCGGCTACCGAGCCGACGTTGACGATGGCGCCGCGCGCGGCGGCACGCAGATGCGGCAGGGCGGCGCGCGACAGCACCACCGGCGCCCGCAGGTTCACATCCACCATCGCCGCCAGATGATCCACGCTCTGATCGGCGAAATCGCCGCGATGATGGGCGCCGGCATTGTTGACCAGGATATCCAGCCCGCCGAGCGCGGCGACCGCGCTTTCGACCAGTTCGATGCAGGTGCCTGGCGCGGTTATATCCGCGGGGCAGGCGATGGTGCCGATCTCGTCGGCGAGGCGCTGCAGGCGATCGGCACGGCGTGCGGCGATCACCACGTGCGCGCCGGCCGCCGCGAGTCGTCGTGCCACGGCTTCGCCGACGCCCGAGGAGGCGCCGGTGACCAGCGCCCGCCGGCCGCGGAAATCGTGGGCGGCGCTCATTTCACCGTATGCATCGGCCGACGATGGCTCGGCCGCCCGAACCAGTCGTCGAGCTTGGCCGTGGCCCGACGCCGCACATCGGCGTCGATGTATCGTGATATGGTCGCCACGGCGAGCGTGATCGCCCCCAGGTCGTCGGTGAAGCCATAGCCGACCAGCCAGTCGGGAATGGCGTCGAACGGCAGTATGAAATAAGCGAGCGCGCCGTAGGCCGTGGCCCTGGCCCAGGCCGGCGTGTCCGTTCGCCGGGCGGCATAGTGCAGCCAGAGCGCTTTCTCCAGCAGTTCGTAGCCGGCACGTTTGAATACCCGCGACATCTTGGTCCAGAAGCGCGTTTCGGAATACTGGCCGGCATAGGCGCGCAGCGCGTCGGGCGTCTCCGGCGCGCCGGTCGGCCGGTCATCGCGGCGGTGCGGTCGGAACCAGGCCATCGATTCAACTCCTTCGCCGGTGGCGGCGATCAGGCGGCGTGGCTGCGGGGCAGGAAACTTTCGGCCTGGGCGCGGGCCCAGGCGCTCTCGTAGCGCCCGCGCTTGCCGGTCGCCACGAGCAGTTCGCCCGTCTTGAGGAAACGATACACCTGATCGGCGCTCTGAATCTCGGAATCGCGCGTGCGCCGGCACAGATGCTCCGGCGCGAGCTGGGCCGGATGATCGAGCCCGACCGTGGCCACCACTTCCTGCATGGCCGCCACCGTGGCCTTGTGAAAATGATAGACCCGCTCGGCCTTCTCGGGCACCACCACCGCGCGCTGGCGCCAGGGGTTCTGGGTGGCCACGCCGGTCGGGCAGCGATCGGTATGACAGGACTCGGATTGCACACAGCCCACCGCGAACATGAAGCCGCGCGCCGAATTGCACCAGTCCGCGCCCAGCGCCATGTTGGATGCCATGCGAAAACCCGACGTGATCTTGCCCGAGGCGCCGATCTTGATGCGCTCGCGCAGGCCAGCGCCGACCAGCGTGTTATGCGCCCAGACCAGGCCCTCGCGCAGCGGCGTGCCGACATTGTCCGCCAGTTCCAGCGGTGCGGCGCCCGTGCCGCCCTCGGCGCCGTCGATGACGATGAAATCCGGCGTGATGCCGGTCTTGAGCATGGCCTTGGCCAGACTCATGAACTGCCAGCCGTGGCCGATGCACAACTTGAAGCCGACCGGCTTGCCGCCGCAGCCTTCGCGCAGATCGGCGATGAACGCCATCATTTCGATCGGGGTGGAAAATGCCGTGTGGGAAGGCGGCGAAACACAGGTCTGGCCGACCGGCACGCCGCGCGCCTCGGCGATTTCCGGGGTGACCTTGGCGCCCGGCAGCACGCCGCCGTGGCCGGGCTTGGCGCCCTGGGACATCTTGATTTCGACCATCCTGACCTGGTCGTCACTCGCACGATCGACGAACTGGGCGCGGTCGAAGGAGCCATCCCGGTTGCGACAGCCGAAGTAGCCGCTGCCCAGTTCCCAGATCAGATCGCCGCCGAATTCCTTGTGATGGCGCGAGATCGAACCTTCCCCGGTGTCGTGGGCAAAGCCGCCGAGCGCTGCGCCCTTGTTGAGCGCGCGGATGGCGTTGGCCGACAGCGAGCCGAAGCTCATCGCGGAAATATTGAGGGTCGAGGCCGAGTAGGGCCGTGTGCAGTCCGGGCCGCCGATATGCACCCGCGGCGGGGTCTCGGCCGGCATACGGGCGGCCATGGAATGTGCCAGCCACTCGTGGCCTTCGGCATAGACGTCCAGTTCGGTGCCGAACGGGTCGGCATCGTTGGCGCCTTTGGCCCGGGCATAGACCTGGCTGCGCGCCTCGCGGGAAAACGGCGCCGCCTCGGTGTCGGATTCGAGCAGATACTGACGGATCTCGGGCCGGATCGATTCGAAGAACCAGCGAAAATGCGCGAGCAGCGGATAGTTGCGCAGCAGCGAATGCTCGGACTGCAGCAGATCGTGCAGGCCGATGGTCAGAAACACGCCGGAGATGATGAAAAACAGCGCGAAGTAGGATGGCAGCATGAAGGTCAGACCAGCGAAAACGCCGGTTGCCACGAAGGCCGCAATCAGTCCGATGTAGCGCATGAGACCGCGGGAGTCGTTAAACGAGCGCCCAGCCTAGTCCGCCGCTTGGCGGCCTGTCATCTTCCGGTGCCACGCGGCGGGGCGTGTATGCGACTCAGGTCTGGCAGACGGGACAGAAGAAGGTGCTGCGCTGGCCGATCACCTCGCGCCGGATGGGCCCGCAGCCGCGGGGGCAGAGCTGGCCTTCGCGGCCGTATGCGGCCAGCGACAGCTGAAAATAGCCGGTATCGCCGTTCACGCCGATGTAGTCGCGCAGCGTCGTGCCGCCCACCGCGATCGCCTCGCCGAGCACGCGTTTGATGGCGACGGCGAGTGCCTCGTAGCGCGAGGCGCCGATGCGCCCGGCCGCGCGGCGTGGATGAATGCCGGCCGCGTGCAGCGCTTCCGAGGCATAGATATTGCCGACGCCGACCACCACCGCCGCGTCCATGATGAAGGCCTTGACCGCGCTCCGCCGGCCGGCCGAGCGCGCCTTCAGCCAGGTGCCGTCGAAATCGTCCGACAACGGCTCGGGGCCGAGCCTTGCCAGCAGCGGGAACGCCTGCGGGTCGCCCGTCAGCCAGAACAGGGAGCCGAAACGGCGCGCATCGTTGAAGCGCAGTGTCATATCGCTTTCGAGCACGATGTCGACATGATCGTGCGTTTGCGCCGGCGTATCGGCCGGCACCACGCGCAGCCGGCCGGACATGCCGAGATGCAGGCAGACATGCCCGGTATCGGCGGCGAACAACAGGTATTTGGCGCGGCGGCGAACGCCGTGAATGGTCTGGCCGGGCAGGTCACACGCCAGCGCTGCCGACACCGGCCAGCGCAGCTGCGGCTGGCGTACGATCACCGTGCGCACACGCTGGCCGGCCACATGCGGCTCCACGCCCGCGCGGGTGGTTTCGACTTCGGGTAGCTCGGGCATGCCGATATTCTGACATGCGCGACATGGCCGGACACGATGCGCTTGCGTATCCGCTAATGCGCGCAGCGCAAACGCGATTGGGGGGCGTATTCAGGGGGCGGCGACTTGGAATCGCTCGAGTCGGCAACCGGAAGGAAGACGGGTGCTTTAAAATGTCTGTCCGCAGATTCGCGCAGAGGGCGGTTGGCCGGCGTCGGCCTGGAGCGGTGTCGGGCGTGTCGCCTTACTCGTCATGAATTGAGTTCCGGAGCGTTTATCTCGTGGTTTTTGCAATAAAAAAATACGTCCATAAGTGGTTTCGCCACGATTGTATCGGGAGGCAGTGACGTCGTGCACTGGGTGGCGCCTGCTTGGCTTGGCGAAGCCAACCGAGCCCAACCGCCTTCTGCGTGAATCTGCGTCGATCTGCGGATAAAAATCCCCGTGGAACTACGCGTCAAGGCGTCAAAGCCCGGGATGCCGGATCTCGAGCAGCGGGCCGATGCGATTGCCGGCCAGGTGATAGTCCACGCCCAGTGCCGGATCGCGCAGGATCAGGTTGGGGTGGCGTTCGATGATGTCGAGATGGCGCGGTGGGCCGTGTTCGAACACGAGCGTGACGCGCGCCAGGCGCTGGCGGCTTTGGTTGGCCGGCACGACGGTCAGCGCCCGGGCGCGCTGCCAGGCCTGCCGCGTCGCCGCGACGGCCGCCGCGCTGCGCTGACCGGCCGGTTGGGCGTGCCAATCGCCATGCGTGTCGCGATTCAGCGTGAAATGCGGCAACACCAGTTTCTTGAGTTGTCGATGTGGCGGCACCAGCGCCGGCGAGATCCAGTGCGTCCAGCCCCACTGCAGACCGGACAGATCCGGCAGGGCCGCGATCAGCAGATCGTGCGGCGTGCGGACATAGCGGCTGTCCGGGCTGGGGCCGCGTCCGCCGATATCGATGGGTGCCTGCCGATTGAACTGGACCACCAGCGCCGGGTTCTTCAGGCCGGTGGTCGCTTGGTCGATGGCATCGGGCGCATAGCGATGCCGGGCACGCCGGCCGAGCAACGACAGTACGGCCTGTCGATGCAGCCGGTCGACCGGCGCGTCGACCGGAGCGGTGAGATGCCAGGGGGCCCGCGGGCCATTGCGCTGGAGCATGACCAGGTCGCTGCCGTGGCGGACGCGGATGCGGGTGACCCGGGCCGGTGCGAGTGTGCTGATGCGCGGGAGTTGGGCCGTGTGCGGGCCGGGCGGCGCCCGGTAGGACCACCACAACGCAGCGGCGAGGCCCGCCAGCGCCAGCAGCAGGGTCGCGATCAGGACGAGCCGTCTCCTCATCGGCGTCGCCGCCACCACCAGCGCGCCACGCCGAACCCGAACAACGTACCCGGCAGGCCGACCACGAACAGCCACCAGAATGTGGAAAGCCGCGCCGGCGCCATCTGCAGATGCGCGCCCGGCGCCTTGGGCACGTCGACGGCGATCTGGGCGTCACGGCCGGCCAGCCACTGGAGGATGGCGAGTGCCAGCGTGCGATTACCCAGCTCAGGCAAGTGCCCGTTGTCCATGAAATCGCTGTCGGCGACGACGACCGCGCGTTGTTGATGCGTGCGGTCGGTGTCGTGGCGGGGGGGGCCGTTTCCGGGGGGCGGCTGCGACCGGCTCAGCGCCATGCCGAAGGTCAGTGGTCCGGCTCGGTCGCCTTGGTCGGGCTGGAAACTGATGCTGCCGCGGTCCAGCGAACCGGTTTCGAGCCAGCTGCGGGCCGGCGAGCGCAGAAATGCCTTCGAGTGCCAGGACGCGTTCGCCAGCGGCGACAGTGCGCCGGCGAAGGCGAAGACAGTAATCTGCTTAAGGTTCGCGGTGATCGGCGTGTTGGGGTAGTTGGCGACTAGCGCGATGGCCGGGCTGCCGGTGCCGAGCTTGCGGAAGTCCGGATAGACCAGCGTGCCCGTGAGCCAGTGAATACCGAGATCCTGGGCCAGCGGCGTCAGGCCGTAGCGCGGGCCGGGGTCGTCCACCCACAGCAGGTCGCCGCCCCGCTTGACGTAGGCGCGGATCATGTTGACCTCGCCCGGCAGCAGGTCGTGCTGCGGCGAGGCGATCACCAGGACCGCGGTGTTGTCCGGAATGGCGCCGGCCTTGACCAGATTCACCTGCCGGACCTTGAGGCCCTGATTGTCGAGCGCGGCGGCCAGTTTGGAATAGCCGGCGGTGGTTTTCGCGCCCGGGTCGCGCTCGCCGTGGCCGGTCAGGAACACGATCCACTTCGTGCCGCCCGGCGACAGCCGCTGCAGCGCATTGGTCACGCTGGCTTCCGAATAATCGGTGAGTGTCTGTTGCCGGCCGTGGTACCGCACGACCACGGCGCCGGCCTGGCCGATGCCGAGCCTGCGCACAGTCGTCGGATGCCGGGCCGGGTCGGCGAAGTGCAGGTGGATGCGGGGCGACGCCCGGGTATAGCGGGCCAGTTGCTGGCGCACATCGTGGCGTTGTGGTCCGGGGTAGATATACGCGGTGAAATCGATCGGGCCGTCGTCGAGCGCGCCGATCACGCGCTGGCTGGCCGCGGTCAGGCTGTTGCGATTGCCGGCGGTCCAGTCGGTGGTGACGGCATAGCGCTGGGCCAGCCAGCCCGCGGCCACGGCCACCAGCGCGATCAGAAGCATGGTCAGGTAGGTGCTTGCGCGCATGCCCGGCGTCTCAGCGTCGTTCGGCGTCGAGACGCACGATGGTCAAGGCCAGGAAGGCGACGATGAAGATCGCGAAGTACAGCACGTCGGCCGAGGAAACGAGCCCGTGCAGCAGGGTGTCGTCGTGGCCGATGGGCGAAATACCGCCAGCGAGTCTGCCGATATCGAGCGTGGCGCCGAACACACTCGGATGCCAGTCGATACTGGCCACGGCATAAATCAGCCACAGCAGCATGAGGGCCGCCAGGCTGATCACGGCGGCCAATGTGGGTTCGCGAGTCAGCGCCGAGGCGAACAGACCGAGCGCGGCGAACGCGCCCATCACCAGCCAGAGGCCGAGCAGGCCGGCGGCGATCACGCCCCAGTCCAGCGGTGTGAACAGGGTCAATGTGGCGGGGAGCGCGCCGATCAGGAGCGCGCTCAGCGTGAGGTAGCCCATCACGCCGGCGAACTTGCCCAGCACCAGCTCGGTGGCGGAGGCCGGGGCGGCCAGCAGCAGTTCCAGCGTGCCGTTCTTTCGTTCCTCGGCGAAGGCCCGCATCGTCAGCAGCGGCACTACCAGCAACAGAATGAGGGTGGTAAAGCGGAACAGGCCGGCGCCGACCACTTCGGAAACGCCGTCGTAGGCATCCAGATGCTGCGGGTTGAGCGAGATGTCGGTCAGCGACATCACGAACAACACGCCGGCCAGCAACTGGGTGAAGCCGAGCAACGCCCAGGCCAGCGGCGAGGCGAACAGCCGCGTCGCCTCCAGCCGTGCGATCGCGATCGCGCCGCTCATGACGCGGCCCTGCCGGTGTCGTCGCCGGCACTGATCACGCGCATGAAGCGTTCCTCCAGGCTGGTCGGTCGGGGGGCCAGCATCTGCAGACCCCAACCGTGGGCCACCGCGTGTTCGGCCAGGGCGGCGCGGATATCGTGGCCGTCGACCGGGCGGATCAGCCAGCGGCCATCGCCGGCTTCGCGCACGTCCGCCACATCCGGCAGGGCGCCCAGGGTGGCGGCGTCCGGGCCGTGTGCGAGGCCGATTTCCAGCCAGCTCGCATCGGCGGCCAGCTCCGCGTGGCTGGCCGACAACGCCAGCCGGCCGCGGTCGACGATCACGATGTGCGAGGCCACGGCCTGGATCTCGCCCAGAATATGGCTGGAAATAACGACGCTGTGTTCCCGGCTCAAGCGGCCGATCAACGCGCGCACGCCGATCAGCTGTGACGGGTCGAGCCCGGCGGTCGGCTCATCGAGGATAAGCACATCCGGACGATGCACGATCGCCTGGGCCAGGCCCACGCGCTGGGCATAGCCCTTCGACAGTGCGCCGATGAGCCGGCGGCCGACATCGGTCAGGCCGCAATCGATCTTGGCGGCCTCGATCGCTGCCGCGCGCCGCGCGCGCGGGATGCCATGCAGCCGGGCCGCAAAGCGCAGATATTCGTCGACCGTAAGCTCGGGGTAGACGGGCGGCCGTTCAGGCAGATAGCCGAGATGCCGCTTGGCCGCGCGCGGGTTGTCCGCCAGGTCCGCGCCGGCAATCGCCACCCGGCCCGCGCTGGGTGCGAGCGTGCCCGCGAGCATGCGCAGGATCGTGGTCTTGCCGGCGCCGTTGGGCCCGAGCACGCCGAGCACGTCGCCCGCGGCGAGCCGCAGTTCAATATCGGCGACCACGCGCCGCCCGCCGTAATCGCGCGCCAACCCCTGCGCCGACAACAGCCAATCGCTTTCCATGTCTCCTCGCCAAGCAGCGAGCCGGCACACCCACAGGCCATGGCTCAAAGATCGCCAGTCTACCCAAGGGCCGGGCCGGCGGGCTGTTACGTCACGGAAAAAGACCGGGGCCGGACACGAAAAAGCCGGCGCGCGGCCGGCTTTTCCTGCAAGCAATCGCGATGCGATTACTTGATCTTGGCTTCCTTGAAGACCACGTGCTTGCGCGCCTTCGGATCGTACTTCTTCATCTCGAGCTTGTCGGGACTGTTCCGCTTGTTCTTGTACGTGGTGTAGAAGAACCCGGTGTCGGCGGTCGAGACCATGCGAATCTTTTCGCGCATTATGGAACCTCTGATTTATTCGTACACGGATCGCGTCTGAGTCCCGAGCCGTTCGTCTGCAAGGCGCCCGGCGAAGCGCCGTGGCAGGACCCACGGTCGAGACGGGCAACGCTGCAGGCGGGCGGCTCGGGCCAGACCCTCCGGGCCGGCTTTGCGCGCGCGTCTGAGCAGCGTCATTCGTCGTTCATTTACTGAAAGTAAACCTCTCTCCTCATTCCTCGCCAGACGCGCGCGCAAAGCCGGCGCGATCGCGTACGAATGAATCAGAGGTTCCTAAACCTTCTCCCCACGCTTACGCAGATCGGCAAGCACGCTCTCGATGCCTTGACGATCGATGATACGCATGCCCTTGGATGAGACCCGAAGACGCACATAGCGTTGCTCGGCCTCAACCCAGAAACGGTGCCAGTGCAGATTGGGCACAAAGCGCCGCTTGGTCTTGTTGTGGGCGTGCGAAACGTTGTAACCGGTAATCGGCCTCTTGCCGGTTACCTGACAAATCTGGGACATGCTTGATCTCCTGGTCGCGCGCAAGTCGGCGTCGGCGAGCCGCGTATTTAAGCATTTAACGCATCGGCGTACAACCGCCGCAGCGCAGTTTTTTTCCGGATAAGGAAAACACCCCGCGAGGCGGGGTGTTTTAGGCCGTCGCAGGCGGATGCGGCGGCCGAGCGTGCAGCCTACAACCTAGAAGGTGTAGCGCGCGCCGACATTGACTTCGTTGTGGAAGTCCTGGTTGTTCGAGCCGATGTTCAGGTCGGAACGATCGTAACCCGCGGTCAGGGCGTAATGCTGATCCGAGTCGAGGTAACCGACCAGTTGCACGCCATACTTGAAGCCATCCGGCTTGCCGTAGTCCACGCCGTCACCGGACAGTTCGCCGTAGTCGACATAAGTCGCGTGCGGATTGATCTCGACCTGCGGGGCGACCATCCAGCGCAACCCGGCCGTGAGGCCGAAGCCCGTGCCGGTGACATCCCGCGTGCCGACGGTGTTGTAAAGACCCAGGCGCTCGTAGTTCACGGTGCCGTAGTAGCCGATACCCGTGCCCTTGCGGCCGCCGTAGTCGTAGAAGCCCTGGGCACCCACGCCGAAGAACGCGCGGTTCACGTCCTCGCCGCTGTGATCGACGTCCAGACGGTCGTAGCCGCCCTGGACGATTATGTGGGACGGCAGCTGGTAAGAGCCCCGGAAGCCGAAGCCATTGAAGTCGTGCCCGGTGCCGGCGAGGTGGCCGGTCGGGATGTAATCGCCCTGAAGATACGTGTAACCCGGGCCATCGGTTTGTGTCGTGGACGTCAGAAAACTCGGCGCCGCCATGGCAGAGGCGGCGGGGAGCATGGTGGCGCCCAGGATAAATGCGGCTTTTTTCATTTCTTTCTCCAAACTTAACAATCAGATAGGGGGGGGGGTCCGATCGCCGGAGACATTATGAAGCCGTGGCTAAATTGTCAATAAAAAATTAAACAATCATTACGATAGTATTTTGTGTATTTTACATCATTCCCCGCTCGGCGAGGCTGGTCGTCGCTTCGCGGGCGAGGATGACGTGGTCCAGCACACGGATATCGACCAGTCCCAGCGCATCGGTCAGGCGCCGGGTGATGTCCCGATCCGCCGGGCTCGGCTCGGCGACACCCGATGGATGGTTGTGCGCCAGGATCACCGCCGCGGCATTGTGTGCCAGCGCGGCCTTGACCACTTCCCGCGGGTAGACCGCCGCACCGTCGATCGTGCCGCGAAACAACTCCTCGAATGCGATCACGCGGTTTCGGTTGTCCAGAAACACGCAGGCGAAGACTTCGTGCTCGGACCGGGCCAAGTGCAGCGCAAGGTAGGCGCGGGTGGCTGACGGATCGCTTAATACGTCGCGCTTGCGGATCGTCTCCCCGGCATGGCGCCGCGCCATTTCCAGAACCGCCTGCAGCTGCACGTACTTGGCTACGCCAAGCCCGCGGCCGGCGGTGAAGCTCGCGCGGTCGGCGGCCAGCAGGGCATCGAGGCTGCCGTAGTCGGTGAGCAGGCGCCGGGCGAGATCGACCGCGCTCATGCCCGTCACGCCGGTGCGCAGAAAGATCGCCAGCAACTCCGCGTCCGACAGCGCGGCGGCGCCGCGTTCGAGCAGTTTTTCGCGTGGCCGCTCCGTGGCCGGCCAGTCCGTGATACGCATTCTCATCCCCGTCTGTCGTTGTTCGACCCGGCCCATGGAGCGACCGGCCGTCCCGGGTACAATAGAGCCCATGCAAGCACTGGCCCAACGTCGCGTGCTGCTCGGGGTGACCGGCAGCATCGCCGCCTACAAGACGCCGATCCTGGTGCGCCGTCTGGTCGAGGCCGGCGCCGAGGTCCAGGTGGTGATGACCCCGGCGGCGAAACGGTTCGTCACGCCGATGACCCTGGCGGCCGTTTCCGGCCATCCGGTGCGTGACGACCTCTGGGATGAATCCGCCGAGCTGGCGATGGGCCATATCGAGCTGGCGCGCTGGGCCGAGCTGGTCCTGATCGCGCCCGCCAGCGCCGACATCCTGGCGCGGCTGGCACTCGGCCGCGCCGACGATTTGTTGACCACGCTCTGTCTGGCCACCACCGCCGATATGGTGGTGGCGCCGGCGATGAATCATGTGATGTGGGCGCACCCGGCCACGCGCGCGAACATGACGGCGCTGGCCGAGCGCGGGGTGACCATTATCGGCCCGGACACCGGCGAGCTGGCCGAGCGCGAGTCCGGCGCCGGGCGCATGAGCGAGCCCGATGCGATCCGGGATGCGTTGATCGCCCGTTACAGCGCCGCACGCGGGGCGCTCGCCGGGCGGCGTGTGGTGGTCACCGCGGGGCCCACGCGGGAGGCGCTCGATCCGGTGCGCTATCTGACCAATCGTTCGTCGGGGCGCATGGGCTACGCGCTGGCCGCGGCATGCGCGGCGGCGGGGGCCGAGGTCACGCTGGTGTCCGGGCCGACGACACTGGCTGCCCCGGCGGCTGTCGCGCGCATCGACGTGGAATCGGCCGGCCAGATGTACGATGCGGTGATGGCCGCCATGCCCGGTGCGGATGTCTTCATCGGCGCGGCGGCGGTCGCCGACTACCGCCCGGCCGAGGTGGCCGGCGATAAGATCAAGAAATCCGACGGCGATGCCACGCTGCGCCTGGCGCGTACCGCCGACATCATCGCCGCGGTCGCGCGGGCCTGGCCGGGCGCCTTCACGCTCGGCTTCGCCGCCGAGACCACCGGCATGGAAGCCGCCGCGCGCGACAAGCGCCGGCGCAAGGGGCTGTCCATGATCGCCGGCAACGTGGTCGGCCCGGACCAGGCCTTCGGCCGCGACGACAACGAACTGCTCGTGATCTGGGACGGCGGCGAGAAACGCCTGGCGCGGGCGGCCAAGGCCGATCTGGCCCGCGATCTGGTCGCCCTGATCGGCGAACGCCTGACCTAACACCCTCGAAGGATTCGGAACATTCGATGACACAACTGCAGGTGAAACGCCTCGACGCGCGGCTCGGCCGCGACTTTCCCATGCCGGCGCGCGCCACCGCCGGCTCGGCCGGCATCGACCTGCGCGCGATGATCGCCGCGCCGCTGTCGCTTGCGCCCGGTCAATGCGAACTGCTGCCCAGTGGTCTGGCGGTGCATATCGCCGATCCGAACCTGGCCGGGCTGATCCTGCCGCGCTCGGGGCTGGGCCACAAACACGGCATCGTGCTCGGCAACGGCACCGGCCTGATCGACTCCGACTATCAGGGCGAACTCAAGGTCTCGGTCTGGAACCGCGCCGATGTGGCCTACACCATCGAACCCGGCGAGCGCATCGCGCAGTTCGTGCTCATCCCCGTGGTTGCGGCCGAGCTCGCCGTGGTCGACGAATTCGACGAAAGCACGCGCGGCGCGGGCGGCTTCGGCTCGACCGGCGCGGCGTGATCCGATGACGATCGGCGACGGCACGACGTTGCTCGCTATCGACCATGTGCATGTGTTTGTGGCCGATTGTGCTGCCGCGCGCCAGTGGTATGCACGCGTGCTCGGGTTGACGCCCGTGCCCGAACTCGAGTTCTGGGCGCGCGAGGGCGGCCCGCTGGCGTTGTCGAACCCGGCGCGCACGGTCACGCTCGCCCTGTTCGAGCAGAGCGAATCGGTGCATCGGGCCATCATCGCCCTGCGCGTGAGCGGCGCCGATTTTCTCGCCTGGCAGCGCGACCTGTCCGCCGCGCCCGATCTGGCCGTGCGCCGGGCGGACCACGCGGTATCGTGGTCGCTGTATTTTGCCGATCCCGATGGCAACCGGTTCGAGATCACCACCTATGATCATGCGGCCGTGGCCGCGGTCATGGCCGACAACTGAGTCCGGTCGATGGAGCACAAAAGACGTATGTCCCTGGACCCCGAAGCCGCCGCCCGCGTGGCCCGCGTACTCGGCGAAGCGCTGCCCTACATCCGCCGTTTCGCCGGCAAGACCGTCGTCATCAAGTATGGCGGCAACGCCATGACCGATCCGGAGCTGAAATCCGGTTTCGCGCGCGATATCGCGCTCATGAAACTGGTCGGCTTCAACCCGGTGGTGGTGCACGGCGGCGGCCCGCAGATCGGCAAGGTCCTGGCGCGGGTCGGCAAGCAGACCGAGTTCATCAAGGGCATGCGGGTCACCGATGCCGACACCATGGACGTGGTCGAAATGGTGCTCGGTGGCCTGGTGAACAAGGAAATCGTCAACCTCATCAACCAGCACGGCGGCCGCGCCGTGGGCCTGACCGGCAAGGACGGCAACCTCATCACCGCGCGCAAGCTGACCCTGGTCGAAGACGCAACCGATCTCGGCTTTGTCGGCGAAGTCGCCGGCATCGACCCGGGCATCGTCAAGCATCTCGAGGCCGACGACTTCATTCCGGTGATCGCCCCGATCGGGGTCGGCGCCGACGGGCGCAGCTACAACATCAACGCCGACCTGGTGGCGGGCCGGATCGCCTCGGTGCTCAAGGCGGAAAAGCTGATGCTGCTGACCAACACGCCGGGCGTGCTGGATGCCGAAGGCCGTCTGCTGACAGGGCTGACGCCCGAGCAGGTCCGCAAGCTCATCGACGCCGGCGTCATCCACGGCGGCATGCTGCCCAAGATTCAGTGCGCGCTGGATGCCGTGGCCGACGGCGTGCGCGCGGCGCATATCGTGGACGGCCGGGTGGAGAACGCCGTTTTGCTCGAGCTGTTCACCGATGCCGGGGTGGGGACGCTGATCGGCGATTCCGGCGCGCCGCGGCCGGTATCGGATACGCCGACACCGGCCTGAGCCCGGTCGACAAAACAAATCACAAGTGCCCGCGCGCCCGGAGAACTTCATGGCTGGGTTCAAGGGTCACTGGCGTATCGTCTGGATGCAAACATGGGACGAAGACTTCATCGACCTCGTCCAGCCGGGCTATTTCCGTTTTGCCGATGATTCGGGTGAATTCGCCTTCGGCGCCGTGATCGACACCCGCTACGCCGATAACGGCCGTCGCGTGGATTTTTCCTGGCAACGCAGCGATGAAGGCGACGACGTCAGCGGTCGCGGCTGGCTATCCCTGACGGACCAGGACACGGGCGAAGGCCGGTTGTTCATCCATCTCGGCGATGATTCGGCTATTCGTCTCGAACGACAGGCATGATGAGCCGGCAACAGAGATTGGCCGACCTGAAGAGGCGGCGCAGTACAGGCTGACGTGATATGCCCGCCGATTTCGGACGCACCTGGTGGGGCCGGCAATGGCTGGCTGCCTTCGACGGTATCGATCAGAGCAACCGGCTGCCGCGTGGCCGGCGCTATGCCAATAACGGCTCGGTCCGCGCGGTCGACATCGCCGGCGGCACGGCGGCCGCCCGCGTACTGGGCACGCGACCCACACCGTACCGGGTCCGTATCGCGCTGCCGGCATTTTCCAAGGTCGAGCGGCAGACCGTGCTGGACACGGTGCAAGCCGATCCAGTGCTGTTGTCGCGCCTGCTCAACCGCGAACTGCCGGCGCATGTCCTGACACGGCTCGGCGCGCGCGGTATCCGGCTGTTTCCGCGCTCCTGGCGTGACCTGACCGCGCGTTGTTCCTGTCCCGACGACGCGCTGCCCTGCAAGCACATCGCGGCGGTGATCTATCTGATCGCCAACGAAATCGACAAGGATCCGTTCGTCGTGTTCGCGCTGCATGGGCTGGATCTGGCCCAAACACTGCAGGCGCAGATGGGCGTGGCCCCCGACTCGCTCACCACGCTGCCCGTGTTGTCGGAGGACTGGTCGCGCGAGCCGGCGATCGAGCATTTCGAGCCGCCATCGGCCGAGGCCTTCGCCGCGCTCGATTTATCTCGGATTCCGGCGCTCGAGTCACGGATTTTCACGATTCTCTCGGCCCAGCCGCTGTTTCACAGCAAGGATTTCCACCAGATTCTGGCCACGCATTACAAACGCGCGCGAAGAGCCGCCCGGGCGTATGATCGCGAGGCCGACACGCCATGGCCCGAGGCCGAGCGGGTTACCCGGCTGACCGCCGTCATCGACGACAGCGGCGGCCTGATCGAGATGCGCGGCGACCACGGGCGCCTGTTCAAGCCAGTACATAAAAAACGCGCCCCGGATGACTTCGAGGCGTTCCTGGCCGGGCTGCATGCCGTGCCGGCCGAGCGCGAGCCGCGGCTGGCCCATCGCGTGGCCCTGTGGCGCACATTGCTGCGCTTCGCGCTCAAGCTGATCGAGCAGGGCGCCTTCGTGCCCGCCGTGGCCGCGGACAGCCGCGGCGCGACCGTCGTGACATGGCAGCCGGCACGCCTGGCCGAGCCGGTCGCGGATCTGTTCGAGCACCTGTGCGCGCTGTGTCCGCCGGATCTGGTGCAGCTGGAACGGGGGCGACTGGAAAGCGGCAAGTCACGCCGGCGCGAGCCGGCCTATGCCGATGCGCCCACCCAGATCGGCGCCGCCCTGGGCGTGCTGCTCGGCTTCTTCGTTCGCGCCGGTTTCCAGAGCACGGCCGAATCGCGGCAGGATGACGCGATCAAGCGGGTATTCTTCACCGGCCAGCCGGTGCGTTTCGAGTCCTTCGAGACGCACCGGACGCCGTCGTTGATCGCCCACTGGCTGCGCCGCCTGAGCCTGGGCGAACGCGCGCACCGGCTGCATTTGCGGGTCGACGAGCCGGGCGAGGACCAGCTGGCCGTGGCGCTGACGGTCGAGCGCGACGACGGCTTCCAGCCGATTGCGGACTGGCTGGCCGAGACGCCCGGCGGACCCGCCCGGGCCGACGTGCTCGCCGATCTGGCGGTGCTGGCGGATTACTTCCCGGATATCGAACAGTTGTATGCAGGCGAGGCGGGCACGCCGGGCACCGACGAGACACCCGAACAGACGCTGGTCTATAGCCTCGAGGCCTTCACCCCGATCCTGCGCGACGTGCTGCCGGCGCTGCGCATGCTGGGTATCGGCGTGATCCTGCCCAAGGCGCTGCGCAATCTGGCCCGGCCCCAGGCCAGCCTGTCGTTGTCGAGTGCGGACAGCGAGTCGGCGGTCAGTTATCTCAACCTCGATCAATTGCTGACGTTCGATTGGCAGGTGGCGATCGGCGATCGCCATATCTCGGTTGACGAATTCCGGCGGCTGGTCGAGAACGCCGCGGGCCTGGTGCGGATCATGGATCAATACGTCATGGTCGACGCACAAGAGACACGTCGCCTGCTCGACAAACTGGACACGCCACCGGCCGAACTGTCGCGCGCCGAGTTGCTGCAGGCCGGCCTGTCCGGCGAACTCGATGGCGCCGCGGTCGCCGCCAGCGAGGACGCCCGGGCCCTGTTCGATCAACTGATCCGGCCGCAATCGCCGCCGCCGGTGCCGGCCACGCTCGACGCCCGCCTGCGGCCGTATCAGCAGCGCGGCTTCGAGTGGCTCGCCGAAAACGCCCGGCTGGGCTTCGGCAGCCTGCTGGCCGACGACATGGGGCTGGGCAAGACCTTGCAGGTGATCGCGCTGTTGGCGCATCTGAAAGCGACCCATCGGCTCGACCAGGCGAGCGCGCTGATTGTCGTGCCGACCCCGCTGCTGACCAACTGGCGCCACGAGATCGCGCGTTTTGCGCCGGACCTGACGGTGCAGATCTACCACGGCCCGAATCGCCAGCTCGACCGGGCCGGCCACGACGTGGTGCTGACCAGCTACGGCCTGGCGCGCTCGGATGCCAAGACAGTGGCCCGGCCGCGCTGGGCGCTGGTGGCCATCGACGAGGCCCAGAACATCAAGAATCCGGCGGCCGCCCAGACCAGGGCGGTCAAGCGCCTCAAGGCCGATATCCGGATCGCGTTGTCCGGCACCCCGGTGGAGAATCGTCTGCGGGAATACTGGTCGGTATTCGATTTCATCAATCCGAAAGTTCTGGGCAGCCAGAAACGTTTCGCCCAAATGTTCGCCCAGCCGATCGAGCGCGACCGCGACCACGCCGCGCTGGATAAATTCCGTGCCATCACCGCGCCGTTCATCCTGCGCCGGCTCAAGACCGACCGATCCATCATCGCCGACCTGCCGGACAAGATCGAAGCCAATCGCTATTGCCGGCTGTCCGCGGAACAGGCCTCGCTGTACCAGAACACCGTGGACACCATCATGCAGGAGCTGGCCGAGGCCGAGGAGGGCGTCGAGCGGCGCGGCATCATCTTCAAACTGCTCAATGCCCTCAAGCAGATCTGCAACAGCCCGGCCCAGTTCGCCGGCCGCGAGACCGCCGATATCGAAGCTTCCGGCAAGCTCGCTGCGTTCATGGGCATCCTGCGCGAAATCGATGCCGCCGGTGAAAAAGCCCTCATCTTCACCCAGTACACGACGATGGGCCGGCTGCTGGCCGCAGCACTCGGCGACGAACTCGGCATCGACGCCCCGTTTCTGCACGGCGGGCTCACCCGCAAGCAGCGCGACGGCCTGGTCGATGCGTTCCAGGGCGAGGGTGGCCCGCGCGCCCTGATCGTCTCGCTCAAGGCCGGCGGCACGGGCCTGAACCTCACCGCGGCCAGCCAGGTCATCCACTACGACCTGTGGTGGAACCCCGCGGTCGAGGCCCAGGCCACCGATCGCGCCTATCGCATCGGCCAGCGCCGCAATGTCATCGTCCATCGCCTGATCACGGAAAACACCTTCGAAGAGAAAATCGATGCCATGATCCAGTCGAAAAAAGAGCTGGCCGACCTGACCGTGGCCAGCGGCGAGCGCTGGATCACCGATCTGTCCGACGCGGAGTTGCAAGATCTGGTGAGTTTGTGAGCTTGGTTTGCTGAGCGCAGCTCGACTTTGGCCTATGTCTGCCGAGCGTTCAGCCGGGCGTTAAATACTCGGCATGAGGCATTCCGGGGGTGCGTTTTGTTTGCGGACGTTTTCTGGTCCATTGGATTATTGTAGTTTTAAAGCTACACTTTAATACATGGATATCAAGCAGACAGTCGAGTTTGCGCACTGGCTTGATGGTCTAAAGGACAAACGAGCGCAGCTACGCATTGATATCCGCATCCGCCGCTTGGCTGATGGCAATCCGGGCGAGCACCGTGATCTGAAAGGCGGCGTCAGCGAACTGAAAATTCGCGAAGGCAAGGCCTACCGGGTGTATTACACCAAGCGCGGCAGCGAACTGGTGATCCTTCTATGCGGGGGCGACAAATCCAGCAAAACGAAGCAACAGGCCGACATCGCGAAAGCGCAACGGCTCGCTGCGAATCTGGGTGAAACCGATGAGTACTGAGACCATTCCATTCGACCCGTCCCGGCATCTCGATACAACAGCCGACATGGCGATGTATCTGGATATGGTCCTTGAATACAATGACGGCCGTCTGCTTTCCCAGGCGTTGGGCGACATCGCGCGGTCGCGGGGCATGAGCGATCTGGCGCGCCAGACCGGCTTGTCGCGCGAGTCGTTGTATCGCGCCCTGTCGGACCAGGGCAATCCGAATCTGGCGACTCTCATGAAGATATTTAATGCCCTTGGCCTGCGCTTGTCCGTCAAGGAGCGTGAGGAACCCGAGACGCAGACTACGACTTAAGGAGATATCTCGAAGCACGGGGGGCGGCAAACGTTAAGTGGTGAACCCGGCGGTCGAAGATAAAAAAATGCGGCCGAAGTGCTTAACGCATCGAGCCAGCGCGCAAGGATAGCTTATGAGCGATACGACCAACGCCGCCGATCTCTTCCGCCACGTCAGCGCCGAGCGCGCGATGGCCTATCGCGCCGTGCTGGATGCGTTTGCCGCCGCCAAGCGCCAATTCCGTCTGCATCTGCGCCCCGACGAGGTGCGCGCGGAAGCGCGCTGGCCGGACGGCGGAATCCCTACGCCGGAGGAAGTCCAGAGTCTGCTGGCCCAGCTCGTGGAATGGGGCAACCTGCGTGCCCAGGCCGATACCGCGCGCGTTTCCACCATCGAGGATTTCTATCGCGCCAAGTTTCTCTATCAACTCTCGCGCGAGGGCGAGGCGGTGGAAACCGGGCTGGCGGCCTTCGCGCAGGCGCTGGAGCGCCGCGCCGAGCTGCAGACGGTGGCGCTGGAGGATATTCAGACCCAGCTGGCCGCGTTGCAGCGGCTGGCTGGCGAAGACCCGCTCGACGGTGCTCGGATTCACCAGACCCTGCGCGAGCTCGTGCATGTGTTCGAGGGGCTGGCCGACAACGCCGAGGATTTCATGGCCGGGCTGGCGCGCACGGTGGAGTTGCAGGCCGCCGATGCGGCCACCGTGGTCGCTTACAAGGACCGGCTGATCGATTATCTGGAGCGCTTCATCGGCGATCTGGTGGCCGCCTCCGGGCGCATCGCCGAAACCATCGCCGCGCTCGAGCCGGCCGACGAACTGCTGCGCCTGGCCGCGGCCCGTGAAGCCCGGGATGCCGCGCCCGGCGACGATCAGGCCAGTGACGAGGCGGTCGAACGCGCGCTCGCGGCCTGGCGCGAACGCTGGGCCGGCCTGCGTGGCTGGTTTCTGCGCAGTGACGACGGCCCGTCCCAGGCCCAGCGCCTGCGCGCGCGGGCCCGCTCGGCGATTCCGCGGCTGTTGTCGGCGATCGCGCGGGTCAACGAGCGCCGCACCGGGCGCAGCGACCGCACCGCCGATTATCGCGAACTGGCGCGCTGGTTCGCCGATACCCGGGACGAAGCCGATGCGCATCGGTTATGGCGGGTGGCGTTCGGCTTGTCGCCGGCGCGTCATCTGGCGCTTACCGTCGAAGACGATGTGGCCGCGACCACGCCCTGGATCGATTCGCCCGCCATCGCCATCGAGCCGACCCTGCGCGAACGCGGCCGCCTGCCCAGCGCCGGCGGTTCGCCCAAGGTGCACGATCGCAGCGCCGAAAAAGCCTGGCTGGCCGAAAAGATCGCCGCCGAGGATGCCCAGATCGCCGCGGCGCGCGAGCGCCTGACCACCGATGAGATCACCCGCCTGTCCGAGATCGGCCGCCTGGATCGCCACGCTTTCGCACTGTTTCTCGACGTGCTCGGCGAAGCGCTCGCCGCCATGCGGGAGCCGGGCGCGCGTATCGAGCGGCTCACCTCCGACGGCAGCCTGGCACTGACGCTCGCACCCATCGACGACGCACCCGTGGTGACCATCGAAACCGAGAACGGCGGCTTTGCCGGGCGCGATCACTGGCTGCATGTGCGGGCGGTGGATTGACCGTCGTGGCGCTTGTCCTGCGTGGTAAACACAGGTTTCGGGACGTCCTCCAAAAGGCACACGATGTGCTAGATTTCTCCGATGAAGGTCATATCATGGAGTCGGGAAAAGAACGCGCTTCTGAAAGCCGAGCGGGGTGTTTCATTCGAGGACGCGGTTTTCCACATCATGGCTGGCGATGTGCTCGATACGATAGAGCATCCGAATCAAGCGCGTTATCCCGGCCAACAGATCCATGTCCTGGAGATCGAGGACTACGTCTATCTGGTGCCGTTCGTTGAGACGGAAGACGAGGTTTTTCTGAAAACGATCATTCCGAGCCGCAAGGCGACCCGAATCTATCGAGGTGGCAGGAAATGAACAAGCTGGACCCGGAAGAAAAAGAAATTCTGGACGCGTTCGAAGCCGGGAAGGTCCGGCACGCCCAGGATGCACCGGAAACGAAGAAGCGACATCAAGCCTACGCCGAGGCCATGTTCAAGAAGGATGCGCGGATCAATATACGGATTACCTCCAGAGACCTGCGTGGACTGCAAAAGAAAGCCTTGGCCGAAGGCATGCCGTATCAGACGCTGGTTGCGAGCATCCTGCACAAATACGTGGAAGGCCGGCTGCACGAACGCGGCGATTGAAGGCGCGGGAATGTTGTCGAGTAATCGAATGAAAGCAGGCGCCTGATGGCCGAAGCCGCCGTCATCGACGCCAGAACCCGCGAGATTGACGAGCAGCGCCAGCGCGCGCTGCGCGCATTGCTGGCGCGCCCCTTGATGCCTGCCGACGACCGGGTGTTTGGCCTGGTCCGCGCCCATGCCGACTATCTGCGCACCTGGTTCGCCCGCGAATGCGGTTGGGTGCTGCGCGTCGAGCGCGGACACGCGCGGCTGGCCAAGCGCGCGGCCGATGTGAATGATGCCAGCCGCGGCGCCCGCGAGTTCAACCGCAACCGGTACATCCTGCTGTGTCTGGCGCTGGCGGTGCTGGAGCGCGAGGATGTGCAGATCACCCTGGCGCGGCTGGGCGAACGCCTGATGGTCGAAGCGCTGGATTCGCAACTCGCAGCCAGCGGGTTCGTGTTCGCGCTCGATCGCCAGACCGAGCGCCGCGATCTGGTCGCGGTCTGCCGGCTGTTGCTGGCGCTCGGCATCATCTCCCGTGTGGCCGGCGACGAGCAGGCCTATATCAATCAGTCCGGGGACGCCCTCTACGATATCCACCGGCCCCTGCTGGCGGGGGTACTGGCCGGCGACCGCGGGCCGTCGGCGGTGGCTGACGCCGGAACCCTGGAGGCGCGGCTGGCCGCGTTGGCGGCCGATAATCTCGCCGAAGGCGAGGATGCGCGCCGCACCGCGCTGCGGCATCGGCTGTCGCGGCGGTTGCTGGACGATCCGCTGTTGTATCTGGACGAGCTCGATACCGACGAGCGCGAGTATTTCCTGAACCAGCGCGGCCCGATGGGCCGGCGCCTGGCCGAGGCGACGGGCCTTGCCGCCGAGCATCGGGCCGAGGGCACGGCGCTGGTCGATGCGCGCGGCGAACTCACCGATGTCGCCCTGCCGCAGCAGGGCACCGATGCCCACGCCACATTGTTGCTGGCCGAATTCCTGGCTGCGCGTCTTCGTGCCGGCCAGAGCGGGCCGGTGCCGGAGGCCGAAGTGCTGGCCTTCATGCGCGAGGCCGCCCGCGAGCACCGCAAGTACTGGCGCAAGGCCGCACAGGAAAGCGGCGCCGAGCGCACACTGGCGGCGGCCGCGCTGGAACGTCTGGAAGCCCTGCGTCTGATCCGCCGTGCCGATCAGACCATCGAGCCGCTGCCCGCCATTTGCCGTTTCCGGCTCGGCGAAGCGCGCGTGACGAAACAGAGCGATTTGTTGTCCGATCTATGAACCATCCCGAATCCGATGCCGGCGCCGCGCCGCGGCCGACAACCGCCCGCTGGCAGCCGCTGCGGCTCGGCCTGGTCGAGCTGTACCACTACGACGCCGAGGAATTCTGGTTCGAGGACGGCCATCTGCTGCTCCGCGGCAACAATGGCACCGGCAAGTCGAAGGTGCTGTCGCTGACGCTGCCGTTTCTGCTCGATGCCAGCCTGTCGTCGGCGCGGCTGGAGCCGGACGCCGACCCGGGTAAGCGCATGGACTGGAACCTGCTCATGGGCGGACGCTTCGAGCGGCGCACCGGTTATGCCTGGATCGAGTTCGGTCGGGTCGAGGACGACGGGACGCCGCGCTTCACCACCCTCGGCTGCGGCCTGCGCGCCACCGCGGGGCGAAGCGGGGTGGACTCCTGGTTTTTTCTCACCGAGCAGCGCGTCGGCTTTGAGCTGGCACTGGTCACCGACCAACAGACCGTGCTCACCCGCGACCGGCTGGCCGAAGCGCTGGGCAGCCACTGCGTGCATACCACCGCGCGCGATTACCGGCGCGCGGTCGACGAGCGCCTGTTCGGGCTGGGCCCGGAGCGTTACCGCGCGCTGATCGATACCCTCATTCAATTGCGCCAGCCGCAGCTGTCCAAACAGCCGAATGAGAACAACCTCTCGGCGGCGCTGTCGCAGGCGTTCCCGCCGCTGGACCGGGCGGTGCTGGAAGACGTGGCCGAGGCCATGACCCAGCTCGATGAATATCGCGACGAGTTGGATGATTATCGCGCCATGCAAGCCGCGGTCGCGCAGTTCAATGCCACCTACGGCCGCTATGCGCGCATTCTGGCGCGCCGGCGGGCCCGCGACCTGCGCCAGGCCCAGACCGCGTTCGACAACGCCAGCGGCGAGGCGCGCGCGGCCCGCGAGGCGCTGGCCGCGGCCCAGGCCGCGCTCGAGGCCAGCCAGCAGCAGGTCGACGATACGGAAAGGCGCGCGGCCGAAACCGCCAGCCAGATCGAAGTGCTCAAGGACAGCCCCGAGATGCGCAGCGCCCGCGAGCTGCATCGGGCCCAGAGCGCAGCCGAAGACGCCGAGCGCGCCGCGGCCGAGGCCCGGCGCGATCACGAGGCCGCCCGGCGCCGGCACGAACAGGACGTCGCCAGCCTGGAACGGCGCGAACAAGCCTGTCGTGAATCGCGCGACGGGCTGGCCCGCGCCATCGCCGCCACCGAGCAGCACGCCGACCCTGCTGGCCTGGGCGCCGCCCACCGGCAGAGCTGGGGCGAGACCACGGCGCCGGATGCGCTGGGTGGCCTGGACCCGGCCGCGCGCCAGGAGATTGCTGCCACCCAGAATGGTCTCGCCACCCGGCGCGAGCAGCAGATCGCCCAGATCCGGCGCAACCTGGCGGCGGTCGACACGGCCGGCCAGCAGCACCTGCAGGCCCAGCACGAACGCGACGCGCGGCTGGCCGACAGCGAGGCCGCCGAACAAGCCGTCGGTGACGCGCGCGCTGCGCAGCAGGCCGCCGCCGAAACCCATGTCGCCGACTGGCAGCGCTTTGCCGAGCGCGTGGCCGCCACGCTGGATGCGGATACGGCGCGGGCCTGGCCGGATGCCGACGAAGCGCTGGCCGACTGGGTCAACAGCCTGGACGGCGAATCGCCGCTGGAAACCCATACCCAGGCCGTGGCCGAACGCGAGCGCCAGCGTCTGGCCGAGCGCGTCGGCGACCTCAATCAGCAGCGCGCGGCCGTCGCCGCCGAGCGCGCGCCGTTGCTCGAAGAACAGGCGCGGCTGCGCGAGGGCGGCGAGCAGGCACCGCCGGCCCCGATGACCCGCGACGCCGATCGCGGCCAGCGTCCCGGCGCGCCGCTGTGGCAGCTGGTCGATTTCCGGCCCGGCGTGGATGACGCCACGCGGGCCGGCATCGAAGCCGCGCTGCAGGCCGCCGGCGTGCTCGATGCCTGGGTCAGCCCGGCCGGCGAGTTGCTGGCGCCGGACACCCACGATCTGTGGCTGGTCGATCGCCCGGCGCAGCGCCACAACCTCGGCGCGTTCCTGGATGTGGTCGTGGATGCCGGCGATCCGGCGGCCGCTGCCATCAACACCGACCGGGTCGCGTCGATTCTGGCCGCGGTGGCGGTTGCCGAGGACGATGTGGCGCCGGCCGAATTCTGGTTGGCCGTGGACGGTCGCTATCGGTTCGGCCCGGCGCGCGGCGCCTGGGCCAAGCCGGCGGCCCAGTATATCGGCGCCGCGGCGCGCGAAGCCGCCCGCCGCCAGCGCCTGCAAGCGATCGAGACGGAACTCGCCGAGCTGGCCGCGCGCGATGAACGCATCGCCGCCGCGCTGGGTGAGCTCGGCCGCGAACGTCAGCAGCTGAAGGACCTGCTGGCCGCACGCCCGGGCGCGGATGCGCTGCGCTCCAGCCATGCCGAACTGGCGGCCAGCGAACGCAGCGCCGCCAGCGCGCGCCAGCGCCTGGCCGAAGCCGAGGATCGGCTGCAGCGCGCCCGCAGCGTCCTCGATCGGGCGCGCGAGGCGTTGCAGATGGATGCCGACGACGCCCGCCTGCCCGCCGAGCCCGAGGCGCTGGACGCGGTCGCCGCGCATCTGGCCGACTATAAGCTGGCGATTCGTGACGCGAAGGCCGCGCTTCGCGAGCACGCCCAGGCCCTGGCGGAGCGCGCCGAGCAAAGCACACGCGAACAGGCCAGCCGGGCGGATCGCGACCGCGCCGCCGCGCGTGCCCGCGCGCAGCAACAACAGGCCGAACAGGCCGCCGCCCGCCACCGCGAATTGCAGGACACCGTCGGCGCCAGCGCCGAGGAAGTGCTGACGCGACTGAACGCCCTGGAGCGCGAACAGCGCACACTCGGCGAGACCCTGAAAACCGCGCGCGCGGAACTCACCCAGGCCAACAAACAGCTTGGCGGCGCCGAGCAGGCGGTCACCGATACACGGGCCCAGCTCGAAGCGCGCCAGAGCGAACGCGCCGAGGCGGTGGCCGCGTTTCAGGCTTTTGCCGAGACCGGCCTGCTGCGGGCCGCGGTACCCGATCTGCAACTGCCCGAGACCACGGCCGCGTGGACGATCGATCCGGCGTTGGCCGCGGCCCGCGGCGCCGAGGCGGCGCTGGCCGAAGTTGCCGACAGCGATGCCGACTGGCAGCGGGTGCAAAACCGTATCGGCAGCGAATTCACCGAACTGCAGCGCGCGCTGTCGGCGCGCGGCTATCACAGCGCCGGCGAGCCCACCGATCACGGTTTCGTGGTGCGGGTGACCTTCAACCAACGCAGCGAGGCCCCGGATCGGCTCCAGGCCATGCTCGACAACGAAATCGCCGAGCGTCGCAACCTGCTGACCGCGAAGGAAAGCGAAATCATCGAAAACCACCTCCAGGCGGAGGTGGCCGCACAGCTGCAGGGCCTGATGCGCGACGCCGACGCCCGGGTGCGTGCCATCAACGCCGAGCTGGACCAGCGGCCGACCTCCACCGGGGTCAAATTCAAGCTGGTCTGGCAGCCGGTGGCCGACGACGACGGCGCGTTCACTAATCTGACGGATGTGCGCGACCGTCTGCTCAACAAGGTCAGCGATGCCTGGTCGGCCGAGGACCGGGCCGCGGTCGGCGCCTTTTTGCAGCAACGCATCGCCGCCGAGCGCGACCGCGATGACGGCGCGGCGCGCATCGACCAGCTTGCCCGCGCGCTGGATTATCGCGCCTGGCATCGATTCCGCGTCCGCCGCTGGCAGGACGGCCAGTGGAAGCCGCTGTCCGGGCCGGCCTCCAGCGGCGAGCGCGCGCTGGGCCTGACCGTGCCCCTGTTCGCGGCTGCTGCCAGCCACTATGAAAGTGCGGCCGATTTCGCGCCCCGGCTGGTGCTGCTCGACGAAGCCTTTGCCGGCATCGACGACGGCGCCCGCGCCCACTGCATGGACCTGATCCGCGAATTCGATCTGGATTTCGTGATGACCAGCGAGCGGGAATGGGGCTGCTATGCCGAGCTGCCCGGGGTGTCGATCTGTCATCTGGTGCGCCGCGCCGATGTCGACGCCGTGTTCGTGTCGCGCTGGCGCTGGAACGGCCGCGCGCGCGAGCGCGCGGACGCACCGCCGGTGGCGGGCCGTCTTGCCGGTTGATGGCGAACGCCTGCACCGGCTGCTCGGCGGCCCGGAACTGGCCGGCCTGCGCCAGCGCCTGCGCAAACGCTATGCGGCGGCGGAGACCCCGGTCGACGGTTTCACCCTCGGCCAGCTCACCGCCGCCGAACGTGATGCCCTGACCGGTCTGCTCGGCCGGCGCCGCAGCAATCAGCGCTCGCTGCGCCTGTCGCACGACAAACTGGACCAGGCGCTGCGCGCCGCCGAACTGGCCGACAACCTGCGCCAGGCACTGGAATGCCTGGACGGCCCGATCGTCGATACCCGCACCGCGCGCGAGCGTGCCGACCGCGCCTGGGCCGAGGTGTTCGCCGCGCCCACCCACGCAGCACTGGCCGAGACCCTGGCCGAGCGCCGCACCCAGGGCTTGCTCAAGCGTCTTGCCGGTCGCGATGTCGATACCGCGCGCCGCCTGATCGCCCAGGCCGAGGCGGTGCTGGCGCGCCTGCCGGCACCGGGCATTGCCCGGGCGCGCCTGGCCGCCGATGCGCTCGGTGATGCGCACGGGCTGGATGCCGGTCAGCCGGTGGCCACGCTGGTACGCCGCACCCTCGACGGCGCGCGCCAGTTCGAGCGGGTGCGCGATCTCTGGGCCCAGTACGGCGTGCTGGTCAACGAACTGGCCAAACCCGTGGCGGTGCTCAATCTGCAGGCGAGCGGCGCCGGCGTAGCCGACCGGCTCATCACCACCGCGCGCGAGGCGGGGGCCCCGCTGCATCTGTCGCTACGTCTGCTCGCCCGCAATCCGCCGCTCTGGCGCCCGGGCCAGACCGTTCATGTCTGCGAGAACCCGGAAGTGCTGGCGGCAGCCGCCGACGCGCTGGCCGCCGACAGCGCACCGCTGGTCTGCATCGACGGCCAGCTTTCGGCCGCGCCCCGAACCCTGCTCGACCAACTCGCCCGGGCCGGCTGCGATTTTGTTTATCACGGCGATTTCGACTGGCCCGGACTCACCATCGCCAACGGCATCATGGCCCGCTACGGGGCCCGGCCGTGGCGCTATCGGGCCGCCGATTACACGCCGACCGACGGACCGCCGCTGACCGGCGAGCCGGTTGAAGCCCGCTGGGACGACGCGCTCGCCGCACGCATGAAGGCCACAGGCGTGGCCGTGCATGAAGAAAGCCAGCTCGATCGACTGCTCGCCGATCTGGCCCCGGGCGTGGCGCCACAATAGCCGCCGCGGGCGCCTGCGGGTTGGGGCCATAGGGCCTAGACCACGCCGTACTGCGCCCGATAGGCCCGGATCGCGGCGACGGTGGCCTCGCTGTAGCGGCCGCGTGCATAGCCGATCACGTCGTCCAGCGTGGCCACCGCGGCGGTGGGAATGCCTTCGTCGGCGGCCAGCGCGGCCAGCGGCGAGCGGTCGTCGGCGCCGCGTTCCTGGCGGTCGAGCGCGATGAGGACGCCGGCCACTTCGCTGCCGGCCGCCCGGATTAGTTGGATCGCTTCACGCACGGCGGTGCCGGCGGTGATGACGTCGTCGACGATCACCACACGCGCGCCCAGCGGCGCGCCGACCAGCGTGCCGCCTTCGCCGTGGTCCTTGGCTTCCTTGCGGTTGTAGGTGAAGGGCACGTCGCGGCCATGCTCGGCGAGCGCGCAGGCAACGGTCGCCACCAGCGGAATGCCCTTGTAGGCCGGGCCGAACAGGCTGTCGTATTCGATGCCCGAGGCGGTGAGTGCGGCGGCATAGCCGGCGGCCAGGCGCTTCATGCCGGCGCCGGAGGCGATCTCGCCCATGTTAAAAAAATACGGCGACACACGGCCGGATTTGAGCGTGAATTCGCCGAATTTCAGCGCGTGGTATTCGTCGGCCAGGGCCAGGAAATCCTGGCTGGTGTCGGTCGCGTCGGCGGGCATCGGGCGCACTCCGGCGTTGTCGGGATCGGGCGATGAGCCCGTATGATAAGCGTTGATCCGGGGCGCGGCGAATCGCGGCGCCGATGTTTCATCAACGATCCAAGGAAAGCGTGCATGCGGGTGATGTCCTTCAACGCCAACGGTATCCGGGCGGCCCAGCGCAAGGGTTTTTTCGAGTGGATGGCCGGCCAGGATCCGGACGTGGTCTGTATCCAGGAATTGAAGGCGCAGCAGCATCAGCTCGAAGGCGTGGCAGCATTCTGGCCGGCGGGTTACCACTGTTTCTACGAAGAGGCGACCAACCGCAAGGGTTATTCTGGCGTCGCGATCTATGCCAAGCGCGAGCCGGACGCGATCATTCGAGGCATGGGCCACGAGGAGTTCGATGCCGAGGGGCGTTATATCGAGGCGCGCTTCAGTCGTCCCGGCGGCGACCTGCGCATCGCCAGCCTGTATGCGCCGTCGGGTTCCTCGGGCGACCATCGTCAGGACTCCAAGGAGCGCTATCTGCTGTATTTCCTCGATTTCCTGCGGCGGCAGGCCACCGCCCCCGGCGAGTATCTGATTTGTGGCGACTGGAACATCGCGCACAAGGAAATCGATCTCAAGAACTGGAAGAACAACCGCAAGAACTCGGGGTTTCTGCCGCACGAGCGGGCATGGATGGATCGGCTGTTCGGCGAAGTGGGGCTGGTGGATGTGTTCCGCGAGATCAATCCGGACGAGGATCAGTTCACCTGGTGGTCGAATCGCGGCCGGGCCTGGGACAACAACGTGGGCTGGCGTATCGATTATCACGTCGCCACGCCGGGGCTGGCCGAGCTGGCTACGGCCGAATATGTCTATCGCGAAACGCGGTTGTCGGATCACGCGCCGCTGACGATCGACTATGACGTCGAACTCTGAGTACCGCGTCGCCGGGCGTTCGGGCGGCAGTCAGCGCAAGGATTCGCCCGGGCGGCGCGATTGGCGCCGCGCCCTGGCGATCTATACGCAGCCGCGTGTCGTCGGCATGGGCTTTCTGGGTTTTTCCTCGGGCCTGCCGTTTCTGCTGGTGTTTTCCACCTTGTCGGCGTGGCTGACCACGGCCGGCGTGTCCAAGACCACCATCGGGTTCTTTTCCTGGATCGGGCTGACGTATTCCATCAAGTTTTTCTGGGCGCCGGTGATCGACCGGCTGCCGTTGCCGGTTTTGCATCGGCTGCTGGGGCGGCGACGCGGCTGGATGTTGCTCGCACAGACCGGATTGATGGCGGGCTTGTTCGGCATGGCCGGCACGGACCCCTCGGCGAATCTCGAGCAGATCGCTTGGTTCGGTCTGCTGGTGGCGTTTTCTTCGGCCACGCAGGACGTCACCATTGACGCCTGGCGGATCGAGGCCGTGGCGGAGGACCTGCAGGGCGCGATGGCCGCGACCTACCAGGCCGGCTACCGGGTCGCCATGCTGGTCGCCGGTGCGGGGGCGTTCTATATTGCGGCCGGCGCGTCGTGGTCGGCAGCGTATTATGTGATGGCGGCACTGGTGGGCGTGGGCATGATCACCGTGCTCGTGCTGAGCGAGCCGGACACGGCCATCACGCGCGATACCGAGATCCGTGAGCAGTGGGCCGTCGACTGGCTCGATGCGCGCGCCCATCAGCCTGCCTGGCTGCGCGGCATCGAGCGCTGGGTGATTGGCGCCGTGGCCTGTCCGTTCTGGGATTTCTTTGCCCGCTATGGTCGGCAGGCGATCCTGATCCTGCTTATCGTGAGCCTGTACCGGCTGGCCGAAATCACGCTGGGGGTGATGGCCAACCCGTTTTATCTCGATTCCGGCTATACCCCGGAGCAGATCGCGAGTATCTCCAAGATCTTCGGCCTGCTCATGACCATTTCGGGCGCGGGCATCGGCGGGGTGCTGGTGGTGCGGTTCGGTATCCTGAAGCCGTTGCTGGCCGGTGCGATCCTGTCCGCCCTCGCCAACCTGGTGTTTGCCTGGCTGGCCACGATTCACAATCCCGGTCTCGGCGCCCTGACCGTGACCATTTCGGCCGAGAACCTGTCGGGTGGACTGGCCGGCTCGGCCTTCATCGCCTATCTATCCAGCCTGACCAATACGGCGTATACGGCCACGCAGTATGCGTTGTTTTCGTCGCTGATGACGTTGCCGGGCAAGTTCGTCGGCGGCTTTTCCGGCTGGGTGGTCGACCATGCCGGCTATACCTGGTTTTTCATCGATACATCGATTGCCGCCCTGCCGGTAATCGCGCTGCTGGTCTGGCTGCTGGTCCGATCGGACAGTGAGCGCGTGCCGGCCACGTAATAGAAAGAGGAGGAAATCATGCACAGCCGATGGATCTTCACGCTCGCCGGCCTCGCCATGGCTGCGCCGTACGCGTTCGCCGCGACGGGGGGCAATTCAACGCATGCGGTCGATGCGATCGCGCTTTACAGCCAGGGCGCAGCCGTGGTGCAGGACAGCCGCGCGGTCAGTCTCGATCGGGGTGAGCAGACGGTGTCGTGGCCAGTGATCGGGGCAATCCAGCCGGATACGCTGTGGTTGTCGGGCGCCGGTGTGCAACTGACCGGCTTCGACATCAGCGCGCCGGGTGCCGACGCTTCGGGTAACAATTTGTCCGATCGCATCGGCCGGTCGGTGACGCTGCGTGCGCCGGGCGGCAAGACACGCCAGGGCACGCTGGTGAATGTCGATGGCGATACGGCCTACGTTCGCGTCGACGATCGTATCGAGCGCATCACCGCGGCCTCGCCGATCGAGATCAGCTGGTCGGTGGGCAAGAGCCGGGGCGGCGCCCGAAATAGCGGTTCGGGCCTGACCATGAACGTGGACGCCGACAAGTCGGGCCAGCGGAAACTCACCGTTACCTACCAGACCCGGGCACCGCGCTGGCAGGCCAGCTATACCGGGCGTTTCGATCCGGCGAGCGGCAAACTGCGGCTGGTGAGCCAGGCGGTGATCGACAATAGCGGCCACGATGCGCTCGATGCCAGGCAGGCCTGGCTGGTCGCGGGCGATACCTCGCGTGCCCATGGCGGCCCGCCGCGGCCGATGATGATGGCCAAGATGGCCTCGAGCGAATCCGCCGCGGCCGGCCCGCCGCAGGCGGTTGGCGATGTCTATCGCTACCCGCTGGCCCATGGCCTGCACGTCAAGGCTGGCGCCGTGAAATCGGTCGCGCTGATGAAACCGATCAGTGTGGAAGCGACACGCCGGTATCGCTTCGAGAACCAGGCGCTCAACGATACCGGTAACAGCCGCCAGCACGTCCGGGTCAGCCTCGCGTTCGACAACAGCTCGGGCCAGCCGCTGCCGGCGGGCGCGGTGCGCATCTATGACGCGGGCCACGCCGCGCAGCTGATGGGCGGGACGCGGATCGACGATACCCCGGCCGGCGCGCCGGTGACGCTCGCGCTGGGCGGTGCTTTCGATATTACCGGGACGCACCGGGTCACGAAGCAGTCGGATGATGAGGGCAACGGCAAAACGACCCGGGTACGCGTCGAGCTGTTCAATGCCGGCGACAAGGCGCGCCGGGTGACGATTGCCGAACGGCTGCCGGCCGGCGCGCAGCTGGCCGACGACGCACCCAAGACCAGCGGCGGCTCGGCCGAGCAGCCGGAATGGCGGGTCAGCGTGCCGGCGGGTGGCCACCGGACGCTGCGCTATCGTTTCCTGCAGCCCAAATCGTCGTAGGCGCAGCGGGCCGGGTCGCCGGCGGGGCCCGGGCCGGCGTGTTTAATGGTCGCGCTTGACGATTTCCGCGGCGATCGCACGCAGCGGCTCGGCGTGGTCGAAGATATCCAGGGCGGCCGTGGCTTCGGTATACAGGCGTTCGGCCAGGGCCTTGGCTTCGTCCAGCCCGAGTAGGGCGGGGTAGGTCGCCTTGTGGTGGGCGATGTCCGCGCCCTGGGTCTTGCCGAGTTTCTCGGTGGATGACTCGATGTCGAGTACATCGTCGCGTACCTGGAAGGCGAGCCCGATCCGGGTGGCGAAGATATCGAGCGCGGCGCGCTGGTCGAGCGACAGGTTTTCGGCGGCGTCCGCGGCCATCATCACGCAGGCCGCGAGCAGGGCGCCGGTCTTGAGATCGTGGATCTGTTCCAGATCGTCGATGGTGACGTCGTCACGCCCCTCGGCGCCCATGTCGAGCACCTGCCCGCCGACCATGCCGCGCGAACCCACGGCATGCGCGAGCGTCGCGATCTGGGCTGCGCGCGCGGCGGGCGCATCATCCAGCCCGCCGTGGGTGGCCACGATCTCGAACGCCAGCGCCTGCAGGCCGTCGCCGGCCAGGATGGCGGTGGCTTCGTCGAAGGCGATATGCGTGGTCGGCCGGCCGCGCCGCAGATCGTCGTCGTCCATGGCCGGCAGGTCGTCGTGGACCAGCGAGTAGGCGTGGATGCATTCGATGGCAACGGCCGCGCCATCGACTTTCGTCATGGGTACGCCCAGCACCTCGGCCGCGGCATAAACCAGCCGCGGGCGTACGCGCTTGCCGGGCGACAGGGCCGCGTAACGCATGGCTTCGTGCAGCCGCGCCGGCGATGTGTCGGCGCCGGGCAGGCACGCGTCAAGCATATGTTCGATGCGTTGGCTATAATGTGATGCTTGATATTCATCCATGGTTAGTTTGCCGTCCCTGGTGGCCGGACAAACTGTCCGGCGGCTCGATAGGCCGGCTAGCTAGCCACTGAAGACCGGCAGCGTCAACTCGATGTGGCGTCTGACCGGTGCGACGATGCGCCCCGCGGCCGCGGCGTGTCGCACACGCTTGAAAACCTGGAAATCGTTCGTTCATGTCACAAGCCCCTATGCAGACGGATTCCGGTCGGCGCGCGCTGGCCTTTCAGGATGAGATCCTGCCGCATGTTTCGCGCACTTTTGCGTTGACCATACCGGAGCTCCCGGAGGCGCTGCGGGTGGCCGTCGGCAATGCCTACCTGCTGTGCCGTATCGCCGACACCATCGAGGACGATGCCGAGCTCGATTACCAGAGCAAGGCGGCCTGGCATGCCGCGTTCGTGCGCGTGGTCGAAACCGGCGCGGGCGGTGCCGACTTCGGCCAGCGTCTGGCGCCGTTGCTGGCGCCCGCCACGCTCGACGCCGAGCGCCGGCTGGTCGCGCATACGGACGACGTGCTCACCGTGATGCACGGTCTGCGCCCGGCCCAACGGGCCGCGGTCGCGCGCTGTGTGCGCATCATGTGCGACGGCATGCCGGAATACGAACGCGCGGCGAGCGCCGATGGCCTGCCGACGCTGGCGCATCTCGACCGCTACTGCTACTTCGTGGCCGGTGTGGTGGGCGAGATGCTCTCCGCGATGTTCACCGATTACGAGCCCGGCATGGGCGAGCACGACGCCGAGCTCAACCGCCTGGCCGTATCCTTCGGCCAGGGTCTGCAGATGACCAATATCCTGAAGGATATCTGGGCCGACCACGGGCGCGGGGTCTGCTGGCTGCCGCGCGACGTGTTCGCGCGCCACGGCTTCGATCTGTCGGAACTGGGCAAGCGCGGCGCCGACGAGGCGTTCGCCGCCGGCTTGTACGAATTGATCGGCCTGGCCACCGGGCACCTGCGCAACGCACTCGAATTCACCCTGCGCATTCCCGGGCATCAGAAGGGCATGCGTCGCTTCTGCCTGTGGGCGATCGGGCTGGCGCTGCTCACGCTCCGCAAGATCCAGGCGCATCCGTATTTCACCGACGGCGCGCAGGTCAAGGTGTCGCGCCGCAGCGTGCAGGCGACGGTGCTCACCACGAATCTCGCGGTGGCTGACGACGATCGCCTGCGGCATCTGTTTCATATGACCGCGGGCGACCTGCCGGCGCTCACGCCGAAACTGGCGGACGATCCCGCCGCGCCGATCAACGATATCGCCGAGCTGCCGCGCCGGTCGTCGGCGACCGCGACGCTGCCGGCCGGCCTGGGTGATGCCATCGAGGCGGCCGAGCAGCGCCTGTTCGCTGACCAGAACCCCGATGGTCACTGGCGCTACGAGTGCGAGGCCGACTGCACGATTCCGGCCGAGTACATCCTGATGATGCATTTCATCGGCGATGTCGACACCGCGTTGCAGGCGCGCGTGGCCAACTTCATCCGTTACAAACAGGCCGCGCATGGCGGCTGGCCGTTGTATTACGGTGGCGATCTCGATCTGTCGTGTTCGGTGAAGTGCTACTACGCGCTCAAGCTCGCCGGCGACGATGTGGATGCGCCGCACATGGCGCATGCGCGCGAGGCGATCCTGGCGCGCGGCGGCGCCGGTCAGGTCAACGTGTTCACCTTGATCGCGCTGGCTCAGTTCGGCCAGGTGCCCTGGCGGGCCGTGCCCTTCATTCCGGTGGAGGTCATGCTCATGCCGGAGGCCTCGCCGTTCCATCTGTCGAAGGTCAGCTACTGGTCGCGCACGGTGATGGTGCCGTTGTTCATCCTCACCAGCCTGCGCACCATGGCGCGCAACCCGGCCGGCGTGAACGTGCGCGAACTGTTCACCATTCCGCCCGAGCAGCAGCGCGATTTCGTGCCGGCGCAGAACACGCTGCAGCGTGTATTCAAGGGACTCGACCGGGTCGGGCGCAACATCGAGCCGTTGATCCCGAAGCTCGTGCGCAAGCGGGCGATCAAGATCGCCGAGAACTGGATCATCGAGCGTCTCAACGGCACCGACGGCATCGGTGCCATCTTCCCGGCGATGGTCAATGCCTACGAGGCGCTGGGCGAGCTCGGCTATCCGGCCGATCACCCGTACCGCGCCAACACCCGCCAGGCGATCGACGATCTGGTGTACGACCATGGCGACATGGCCAACGTGCAGCCTTGCATGTCGCCGGTCTGGGATACCGGCCTGGCCAGCCTGGCGCTGCAGGAAGCCGCCGGCACGGGCGACACCCCGGTGGTGCGTGCCGGGCTCGACTGGCTGGCCGCGCGCCAGGTGCTCGATGGCCCCGGCGACTGGCGGCGGGATCATCCGGACCTGCCCGGCGGCGGCTGGCCCTTCCAGTACGCCAACGATTACTACCCGGATCTGGACGATACCGCCGTCATCGCCTGGGCGATGGTCAACACCGGCGACGGCGCGACCTATGGTCGTGCGATCACGCGGGCGACCAACTGGCTGGTCGGCATGCAGTCGTCGAATGGCGGTATCGCGGCCTTCGATACCGACAACAACCATGAATATCTCAACGAAATTCCGTTCGCCGACCACGGCGCGCTGCTCGATCCGCCCACGGCGGATGTCACCGCCCGCGTCATCACGCTGGTCGGCCTGCTGCAGCGGCCCGAGGACCGGCCGTTCATCGAACGCGCGCTGGCCTATCTCCGGCGCGAACAGGAGGCCGACGGCTCCTGGTTCGGCCGCTGGGGCACGAACTACATCTACGGCACCTGGTCGGTGCTGATGGCGCTGGAGGCACTCGGCGAGGACATGAGCCAGGGCTGGATCCAGCGTGCCGTGGCCTATCTCAAGGGCATGCAGCGCACCGACGGCAGCTGGGGCGAGGACAACGGCAGCTACTGGGAGCCGCCGCGCGGACGCTCGGATGTTTCCACCAGTTTCCAGACGGCCTGGGCCATGCTCGGTCTGATGGCGGCCGGCGAGCGCGGCTCGGCCGCGCTGGCGCGGGGCGCGGCCTGGCTGATCGACCGGCAGGGCGCGGATGGCGCCTGGCACGATCCGGAGCACACCGCCCCGGGTTTCCCGCGTGTGTTTTATCTCAAGTACCACGGCTACACCCGTTACTTCCCGCTCTGGGCATTGGCGCGCTACCGCAATCTGCACGGCGATCCGGCACCGGATGCCGGCACGGCGGACGCCGGCTGAGTCGATGTCTGTCGTTTATCGTCCAGTGGGGCCGCGCCCTCGCGGGTGTGCCAGGCCCCCGTGTTGAGCCTGCCGGTCGCGCAGCTCGGCATTATCGCGGCGTTGCCGGGCGAGGCCCGTGCCCTGGCGCGCCTGCGTCCACGTGGCCGGACGCGCCTGTCCGGCGGCGCGCAGCTCGTGCTGTCGGGCATGGGCGCCGATCGCGCCGGGGCGGCGGCGCGCCAGCTCGCGGATGACGGTGTCTCGGTGCTGATGAGCTGGGGCACCGCGGCGGCGCTGGCGCCCGGTATCGATCCGGGCGCGTTGGTGCTGGCGACGTGCGTTCTCGGCGCCGACGGCCACGTCTGGCATACCGATGCCGGCTGGCGCGGCGCGCTGGCCGCCGGTCTCGCGCCCGCGCATCAGGTTTTCGAACAGCATCTGGTGGAAACGCCGGCGCTGGTCGCCGATGCCGCGGCCAAGCGGGCACTGTACGAACGCAGCGGCGCCATTGCCTGCGACATGGAAAGCGCCGCCATCGCGGCGGTTGCGGCCGAACGCGGCCTGGCCTTCGTGAGCGTTCGCGCGATCATCGACGATGCCTCGATGGCGTTGCCGCCAGTCGCCCGGGCCGCGATGGACGCCGACGGGCGCCTGCGCCCGGCCGCGCTGCTGGCGGCCCTGGTGGGGCGGCCGGCGTCCATGCATGTCCAGCTCCGGGCGATGAAGAATCTGGCCGTGGCCTTTCGCGCCGCGCGCATGACCCTGGCGGATGTCGCGGCGGTACTTCGCGGCGAGGTGATCACGTGACGCGTGCACTGGAACGGGCGCTGGCGGCCTGGGTCGAACTGATGACACGCCATGCCGCCTGGGTGGTTCTGGTCGGCGTCGTCATCACGCTGGCCGGAGCCTGGTATTCGGTCACCCATCTGTCGATGGACACCGACGATGGCAATCTGATCAGCAGCAAGGTGCCCTGGCGCCAGACCCACATCGCCTACAACAAGGCGTTTCCGGTCTATAAGGACAACCTGGTGGTGGTGGTCGACGGGTCGAGCCCGGACATCGCCGGGGCGGCCGCCGACCAGTTGACGAAGGCGCTGCGCGGCCAGCCGTCGCTGTTTGCCGATGTATACGAGCCCGGCGGCGGCCATTTCTTCGCGAAAAACGGGTTTCTCTATCTTTCGGTGGACAAGCTCAATTCGCTGTCGACCCGGCTGACCCGGATCCAGCCGTTTCTCGGGCGCCTGTCGGCCGATCCGACGCTGCCGACGTTCTTCGACATGCTCGACCGCGCCATGGCACCCGATGCCCCGGTCGACATGAAGCTGTCGCCGGTTTTCAGCGAACTGGCCGCCACCTTCGATGCCAGCCGTGCCGGGCGCTATAATCGGCTGTCCTGGCAGCAACTCATTGGCGGCGACCAGCCGGGCGTTTCCGACCAGCGCTTCATCATCGTGCGCCCCAAGCTCGACTACGGCGCCTTGTTGCCCGCGCAACAGCCGATGCAGGCGATCCGCGACACCGCCAGGCGGCTGCATCTGGATGCCGCTCATGGCGTGCGGATACGCCAGACCGGCGAGGTCGCGCTCTCCGATGAGGAACTGGCCAGCGTGACGCAGGGCGCGGCCTGGGGCGCGACGCTGGCGTTCATCGCGGTGGGCGTGATTCTTTATCTGGGCTTGCGTTCGTGGGCGCTCATGGGCGCCTCGCTCATCAGCCTGATCGCTGGTCTGGTCGGCACCGCAACGTTCGCGGCACTGGCGGTCGGCCGGTTGAACCTTATTTCGATCGCCTTCGCCGTGCTCTATATCGGCCTCGGCATCGACTACGCGATTCACGTCTGCCTGCGTTACCGCGAGGCGTTGGCCGAGATCGGCGGGCGCGTGGCCAGTCGGGCCGCGGGGGTCCGGCATGCGCTGGCGGCGGCCATAGCCGATGTCGGACTGTCGCTCACGCTGTGCGCGATCACAACCGCGGGCGGGTTCTTTGCCTTCATCCCGACGGCGTATTCCGGTGTCGCCGAACTCGGGTTGATCTCCGGCGTGGGGATGTTCATCAGTCTGGTCGTGAGTCTCACGTTCCTGCCGGCGGCCATCGCCATGCTGCAACCCTGGGTTCCGAGCTCGAGTGCCACGGCCAGCCGTTGGGCGCCGTTCATCGGGCGTCGGGGCCAGCGCACGATCTGGGCCGCCTCGGCGGTGGTCGCGCTGGGCTGTGTGGTTGCGCTGCCGTTCATACGCTTCGATTCAAGTACGCTGGATCTGCAGAATCCGCACGACGAGGCAGTGCAGACCTACCGCGATCTGCTCGCGCATAGTAAGCATTCGCCGCTGACGCTGGTGACCATGCGTCCGAAGCTGGCCCAGGCCAAGCAGCTGGCGGCTCGCATCGCCAGGCAGCCGCATGTCTCGGGTGCGATGACGGTCGCGGATTTCGTGCCCGCGCACCAGGACGCCAAGTTGTCGATCATCGGCGATCTGGCATTGACGCTGGCGGTGTCACCGCCCGATATGACCAAGCGGGCCGGTTTTCCCGCCCGCAAACAGGCGATCGCCGATTTCGCGCAGCATCTGGCGGCGTATCGCAAGCGCGACAGCAGTTCGGATGCCGGTGCCGCGCAGCGCCTGGCCAAGGCGCTGTCGGCCTGGCGCGGCTGGTTTTCACAACAGAGTCCGGCGGCACAGAAGCGCATTCTGGCCACGATGCACGATCGCGTGCTGGCCGGCCTGCCGCGCCAGGTCGACCGGCTGGCCGATGCCATGAACGCGTCGCGCATCACCTTGCAGAACCTGCCTGCGAACCTGAAGAAACGATGGATCGGCACCGGCGGCCAGTACCGGGTGGAGGTCTCGCCGAAGGGCAATCTCAATCACGAATCGGCGGTGCGAGCCTTCGTCAACAGCGTGCGCCAGGTCGCGCCGCATATCACCGGGGCGCCGGTGCTCGAACTGTCGGCCGGACACACGGTATCGCGGGCGTTCGTGCATGCGTTCATCTATGCCGGAGTTTTCATCACGCTGTTCCTGCTGGTGCTGTTGCGCAGTGTGCGCGACACGCTGCGTGTGCTGGCGCCGCTGGCCCTGTCGGGCATGATCCTGGCCGCAGCGACGGTGGTGTTCGAGATCCCGTTCAATTTCGCCAACGTGATCGCGCTGCCGCTGTTGCTCGGTGTGGGGGTGGACAGCGGCATTCACGTGGTTCATCGACTGCGCCAGCGCGAGCACCATCGGCCGTTTCTGGGCACCTCGACCGCGCGCGCCGTCATACTGTCATCGCTGACCACCATGGCCGGCTTCGGCAGTCTGGCGTTCTCGCATCATGCGGGCACGGCGAGTATGGGACAGCTGCTCACGATCGGTATGCTTGCGGTTCTGGTAACAACCCTTATTGTCGTGCCGGCGCTTTTTCGTATCCTGCGAGATTAGGGCCGGGGGCCGAGGAGAGAATCCACCAGCATGTCGGAACCGATCGATTCGGCGGGCGAGGATCAGGGCCTGCGGCCGCGCGTGCCGAACGCGCGCCGGGCCGGGCCTGGCGCGCGATGTGGGTAAATGCCGGTACGCTCGCACGATCGGGTATCGTCGAGGACACCGGCGGCGAACCGCCTTGTGACGCGGTTTGCTCGGCGGGTTTGGTCGATATGAAGGTCGGTCTCTATTTATTGTCGCCCGGGTCCGCGAAGCGTTTCCGGTGCCGCCCCTTGTCGGCGCCCCGGCGTTCGCGATCCGGCCGGGTTGGTATTTCCGCGTGCCGAGCGCGCGACCGAAGGAGGGTTAGGCCATGCGCGCCCTGGTAACCGGAGCGACGGGATTCGTCGGCAGTGCGGTCGCACGCGCTGCGCTGCGTGAGGGCTGGACAGTGCGCGCCACGCGCCGTGCGACCAGCGATCTGAGTGCACTGGAAGGGCTCGATCTGGAGTATGCCGAGGTCGATCTCTCGGATACGGCGGCCCTGGCCGAGGCCATGCGCGACTGCGACGCGGTGTTTCACGTCGCCGCGGACTATCGTCTGTGGGCCGCCAATCCGGGCGAGCTCTACGAAAACAATGTCGAGGGGACCCGTCGGATCTGCGAGGCGGTGCGCATGGCCGGCGTGGCGCGCGTGGTTTATACCTCGAGCGTGGCGACACTCGGCATCCCCGGCGACGGCACGCCGGGCGATGAAGACACGCCGGTGGGCCTGCAGGACATGATCGGGCACTACAAGCGGTCCAAGTATCTGGCCGAGGAAGTCGCCCGTGAATACGCCGCCGACGGGCTGGATATCGTGATCGTGAATCCGTCGGCACCGATCGGCCCGCGCGATCACAAACCCACACCGACAGGGCAGATGGTGCTGGAGGCCGCGGCCGGTCGTATGCCGGCGTTCGTCGACACCGGCCTGAACGTGGCCCACGTCGATGACGTGGCGCGCGGACACTTGCTGGCCCATGCCCATGGCCGGACCGGCCGGCGTTACGTGCTGGGCGGCACCGACATGACGCTCGCGGCGATTCTGGGGTTGGTGGCCGAAATCGTGGATCGCCCGCCGCCGCGCGTGAAGTTGCCGCACAATCTGCTGTTGCCCGTGGCCCACGCCGCCGAAGCAGTCGCCCGCATCACGGGTCGGCCGCCGAAGGTGACGGTCGACGGTGTCAAGCTGGCCAAGAAGCGCATGTTCTTTTCCCATGCGCGCGCTACCGCGGAACTCGGTTACCGCGCACGGCCGGCGCGTGACGCGTTGGCCGACGCCGTGGCCTGGTATTACGCGCATCGCTACCTGCCGCTCGGCAAAAGGCCGTGATTCGCCGGTTGGCGCTCGCTACGGCGCTGGTGTTGGCGTCGATGACGGCGCTGGCCGACGCGCCGCCGCCGGCCGCGATTGTCGGGTTCTGGCGTACCGCGAAGGGCGGGGCGGTGATCCACATGGTCGAGGAACAAGGCGGTTTCCTGGCGCGGGTCGTCTGGCTCGAAAGTGATCGCTATCCTGCGGACGACCCCCAGGGTATGGGGGGGCAACCTCTTGTGGACCGGCACAATCCGGATCCGTCGAAACGGGATCGGCCGATGATCGGGCTGCGCCTGATCAAGGGCCTGGATTATCGGGTACTGGCCAGCGATCGAGCGCGCTGGGAGAACGGGCGGGTGTACGATCCCGACCGGGGCAAGTGGTTCGACTGCTATCTCTGGCTCGCCGATCACCGCCACCTGAAGCTGCACGGCTACGTCGGAATCCCGGCCCTGGGCCGGACCACCACCTGGACCCGCGTACCCGACCCTCGCGTCGCCGCGGATTGAGGCGCCGTCCACCGCGCCGGGCGTGATTTCATCCGCCCCGGCGGCGGCCTCGCCGCGGCGTGGCCGCAAGTATAGGCGCCAAATCCCCGATATCCCGCACGATCCGGCCGGATGCAGCGCGCCGGCCGGCCGCGGTTGCGCGGGCAGGCCGTGACGTCGCCTCGTGCGGGCGGCGACAATGGGCCGGCGGGCACGCCGAGCGGCCGCCGCATTGGTGTGATGCACGCGCCGGTCATTGGCGCCAGGTCCACAATCCCGGCGCGTTGCCTGCCGCATCCGAATTTGCTCAAGGAACCTCGACATGACGCTCCAGGCCAACGACTTCATCGACCGCGCCGCCGAATACGGCTACGACTTCTATGCCGGCGTGCCGTGTTCGTTTCTTGCGCCGCTGATCAATACCGTGCTCGACAACGACCGGCTGACCTATGTGTCGGCGGCCAACGAGGGCGATGCCGTGGCGCTGGCGGCCGGCCGCGCACTGGCCGGCAAGCGCGCCGTGGCCATGATGCAGAACTCCGGGCTCGGCAACGCCGTATCGCCACTCACCTCGCTCAACTGGGTCTTCCGTCTGCCGCTTCTGCTGATCGTGACCTGGCGCGGCGCGCCCGGGGTAGCCGATGCGCCGCAGCACGAGCTTATGGGGCGGATCACGACCGACCTGCTCGATCGCATGGCGCTGCCCTGGGCATTGTTTCCGGACGATGCCGGCGCCGTGGCCGAAACGCTGGCGCGCGCCGAGGCGCACATGAACGAGAGCGGTCGGCCGTACGTGCTGGTCATGAACAAGGACACAGTCGCCCCGGCCGCACTGGCCAGCCAGGATTCGCCGACACAGAGTCGCGGCGCGATCACCTTCCGGCCCGCGCCGCCGAAGACGCCGACCGTCTCCCGGCGCGATGCACTGGCCCATCTGGTCGACCGGACGGATCCGGCCCGCAGCGTGATCATCGCCGCCACCGGCTTCACCGGCCGCGAACTGTATGCGCTCGCCGATCGCCCCAATCATTTTTACATGGTCGGGTCCATGGGCTGCGCGCCGCTGCTCGGGCTGGGGCTTGCCATGGCACGGCCCGATCTTGACGTGATCGTGGTCGACGGTGACGGTTCGGTGTTGATGCGGCTGGGCGCCATGGCGACCCTGGCGGCCTACGGGCCCACCAACCTGCATCATCTGCTGCTCGATAATGGCATGTACGAGTCCACCGGTGGCCAGGCGACGGTGTCGTCCGGGCTGTCGTTCGCGGCGATCGCCGCCGCAGCCGGCTACCGCACGACTTACGAAGGCCACGAGCGAACCGTGATCGATCAGATGCTGGCCGGCAGCTCGCAGGGCCCGGCGTTTTCGCATCTGCACATCGCGCCGGGCATCGACGAGGCCGGCCTGCCGCGGCCCTCGCCCGCGCCGGTGGAGGTCAAGGCGCGTCTGATGGCGCATATCGGCGCCGGCCCGTAAGCGGCATGCCCCGACCGCACGGGGCGCGCGGTACGTCGTTCATGCCGGCCGGTTCCGCGTCGGACGCCCGGGCGGCCGCGCAGACTGACCACGTAAATCCAGCGCCGCGGGCGCGCCGCTCGCGGGGCTCGTTCAGGCCGCGCCGTATGCCCGACCGTTCTACTTTCGTATCGGTTACCGGACGGTTTGCCCTATGATAGGCGCCATGCTTACTTCAAAAATACAGGGTTTGTGAGCAACACGGGCGTGGTGGCCTGACCGGTGAGACCTTTCGTAGTTCCACCCTGGGGAAATCTCGATAGTCGCGACCTGGATGACCTGATTGCGAGAATTGCCGGGATCACCGCATGCTGATATGCCACAATGGTTCTTAACGAAACATACACATGTACAATGCAGTGGTGTCGGCGGCATCGCCGCATTACATCTGCTGCGCTCGGGGCGGCTCGCAAGCCGAACATCGAGCCCAAAAGAAGAGGTCGAAATGGCAGTACCGTTGATTCAACAGTACAAGGTTGCGCGCTACATCATGGGGCAGAAGATCGCCCGACGTGAACGCTACCCGCTGGTGCTGATGCTGGAGCCGCTGTTCCAGTGCAACCTCGCTTGCGCCGGCTGCGGCAAGATCGACCACCCGAAGGATATCCTCAAGCAGCGCATGAGCGTCGAGGATGCATTGAACGCGGTCGACGAATGCGGCGCGCCCATGGTCTCGATCCCGGGTGGTGAGCCGTTGATCCACAAGGACATGCCCGAGATCATCAAGGGCATCGTGGCGCGCAAGAAGTTCGTCTATCTGTGCACCAACGCGCTCCTGATGAAGAAGAAGATGGACGACTACGATCCGTCGCCCTACTTCACCTGGTCGGTGCATCTGGATGGCCTCAAGGCGCGCCACGACGAGTCCGTGTGCCAGGAAGGGGTGTTCGAAAAGGCCGTGGAGGCCATCGAAATGGCGCGGGATCGCGGTTTCCGCGTCACTATCAACTGCACGCTGTTCGACGGTGAAGTGCCGGAAGAGGTCGCCGACTTCTTCGACTATGTCACCGATCTCGGCGTGGAAGGCATCACCGTCTCGCCGGGCTATTCCTACGAGCACGCGCCGCGTCAGGACGTGTTCCTCGGCCGCTCCAAGGCCAAGAACCTGTTCCGCGAGATCTTCCGCCACGGCCGCGAGCGCGGCGCCGACTGGAAACTCAACCACTCGTCGTTGTACCTGGACTTCCTGGCCGGCAACGAGACCTATCAGTGCACGCCCTGGTCGAATGTGACCTACAACATCTTCGGTTGGCAGAAACCCTGCTATCTGCTGGTCGACGAAGGTTACGAGAAGACCTTCAAGGACCTGATGGAAAACACCGAATGGGAGAATTACGGGGTTGGCCGCAATCCCAAGTGCGACAACTGCATGGCGCACTGCGGCTATGAAGGCACGGCGGTCGAGGACACGTTCGCGCATCCGCTGAAGGCGTTCAAGAGCATGGCCCGCGGCCCGCGCCTGTCGGGCGACTTCGCCGAGGAACTGCCGATTCTGTATGGCGATCGCGCACAGGCCACGGCGACCAAGATCCCGATCTCGCAGATCGGCCGCCGCGAGTCGACGCCGAAGGAAAAGGAACTCGGTTAGCGCCGGGCCCACCTCAGCCTTTGCAGGGCCGTCGGCGGCGCCGACGGCCTTTTTTGTATCCGACGTTATGCTGCTGACCCTTCTTGCCCTGATTTCCCTGATCGTCTGGCTCGGCCTGCTGGCCCAGCCCTGGCTGCCCTGGTTGCTGCGCGAGCGCTTCGCGGCGCGGGCAAGCGACGCCGATATGGCCGATCTGTCGGACGTGACGGTGCTGATCCCGGCGCGCGACGAAGCCGAATCGCTGGAACGAACGTTGGCGGCGCTCGCCCGTCAGGGCGCCGGACTTTCGGTGATCGTGGTCGATGACAATTCCAGCGACGGCACGGCCGAGATCGCACGGGCTGCAGCGATCGGGCGGCTGACCGTCATCCAGGGGCGAGCGTTGCCCGATGGCTGGACCGGCAAACTCTGGGCGCTGGAGCAGGCGCGCCAGCAGGTGAGCACGCCGCGCGTCGTATTACTGGATGCCGATATCCGGATTGCGCCGGGCACGATTGCCGGGCTCAAGGCGAAGGCGATCGCCGAGGATCGCCAGATGGTGTCGTTGATGGCGCATCTGCGCATGACCAGCATCGTCGAGCGGTTGCTGATCCCGGCGTTCATTTACTTCTTCAAGCTATTGTATCCGTTCGCGCTTTCCAATCGCGGCTCGCGTCATGTGGCGGCGGCCGCCGGTGGCTGCGTATTGATCGAGGCCGCGGTGCTGGAGCGCATCGGTGGCTTCGGTGCGCTGGCCGATGCCGTGATTGACGACTGTACGCTGGCCCGTTGTGTGCGTCGCGCCGGTGGACGCACATGGGTCGGGGTCACCCATGCCGCCACGAGTCTGCGCGGCTACGACGACTTCGCGGGCATTCATGCGATGGTGGCGCGTTCGGCCTATAGCCAATTGCGCTATTCGCCCTGGCTTCTGGCCGGCTGCACGCTGGCCATGGCGTTGATGTTCTGTGCCCCGCCCGTTGCGCTCGTTTTCGGCGATGCGAGCGCACGCGGGCTGGCGATCGCGGCCTGGTTCGCGATGGCCGTGAGCTATCTGCCGACGCTGATCTATTACCGCTTGTCCTGGCTGTGGGCATTCGCCATGCCCTTGATCGGCACCATTTATCTGGCCATGACCTGGTCATCGGCGCTGCGCTACTGGCAGGGCGTGCGCACCGCCTGGCGCGGCCGCGCCTATCATCGCTCGTGACGATCGGCGGCGCGGCCAGCGAATGCGGCGCGCGCGCCGGCGCCCCGGGTCGTTTTCGATGTATTCAGGACACATACAACCGGACTGCGGTCTAATCCGCTTGATGGGTCGCATGTCGGCCCCATATCGAGGGACGTGCGGCACGACACGGTGCAGCCTGGGATTGAGTCAAGGAAGCCGAGAATGAAAGCAGCGACGCGTTTATTGCGAGGTCTGGTGGCCACGGGCGTGATATTTGCCTGCGTCAGTGTCTGGACGGCGGCGGCCGCCGAGCCGGCGCGCAGTGTGGTCGAGAATCTCGACAGCCAGTTGGTCGCGACCATGAAACAGGGCAAGCAGCTCGGTTTTGCGGGGCGCTACAAGAAGCTGGCGCCGGTGATTGATCACTCGTTTGATCTGGACCGCATCGCCAAGCTCGCGCTCGGCAATAAGTGGTCCAGGCTCAGTCCGGAGCAGCAGAAGCAGTACCAGCACATGTTCCGTGAGGACACGCTCGCGACCTATGCGTCGCGTTTTGACAGCTACAGTGGCCAGACCTTCAAGATCAAGGGCGTCAAGAACGCCCCGGGCGGCCGCCGTCAGGTGGATACGGTGATTGTGTCCGGCGGCGATCGGATACCGATCAACTATGTGCTGGACAATGAGGGCGGCGACTGGAAGATCGTCAATGTCGTGGCCAAGGGGGTCAGCGATCTGGCGCTCAAGCGTGGCCAGTACAGCAGTTCCATTCAGGACAAGGGCGCCGACGGCTTCATCAAGCAGTTCAAGGCGCAACTCAAGAAATACCCGAGCATCCCGAGCGTGCCGGCCAATTCCGGCAACTAACCGGCAGCTGCCAACCCGGTATGCAGGCCGGGTTGGCGTTACTACGCTGGGTGGCGCGGGCCGGCCGGTGTTTCGGTCAGTTGTCGGCCGCGGCGGATTGCGTCAGCCGGACTGACGGTCGCTTGCGAGCAGTCGGGTGACTGTGGCCCAGTGCGCCTCGCGAATGCGCGGCCATTCCATCTTGATCCACGGCGTGTAACGGTTGGGGTGTGCGGCCAGGTCCGCATCGAGTGCCTCGGGCGCCACGAACGAGAAATCCGCGATTTCGTTCGGGTTGCCGGTGACCGGCGCGTCCGAACCGGCGGCGAACACCGAGCACATCTCGTGTTCGGCCCCGATGTCGCCGAACCGTGCGTGGTACTCGAACTTGTAGAGATAGGTGACATCCGCGTCGATGCCGATCTCTTCGCGCAAGCGCCGCTTGGCGGCCTCGGCGACGGTTTCGCCGCGCCGCGGATGGCTGCACACGCTGTTCGACCAGAAACCGCCCCAGAGCTGCTTGGCGTCCGCCCGCTGCTGCATCAGCACGTCGCCTGCGCTGTTGAACAGAAAGATCGAGAACGCGCGATGCAGCACGCCGTCGCCAAGATGTGCCTCGGCCTTGGGCATGTGGCCGAGCACATTGTCGTCGGAGTCGACCAGGATCAGGGGTTCGTCGTCGAAGGAAACAACGTCGGCGTCGCCGGCATCGGTGTTCGTGCTCATGAGCGTATTTCCGTGATGAACGAGTTGTAGCCCGCGGCCCGCATCGCCGAGGCCACATCCTGGATTTTATCGTGTTCGGCCACCGCGATCATGGCGCCGCCGCCGCCGCCGCCGGTGAGTTTGGCGCCGAGGGCGCCGTGGCTGCGGGCGATCTCGACCAGTTCCTCGATCTCCCATGACGAGACCTGCAGGGCATTGAGCAGCCCGTGATCGATGTTCATCAGATCGCCCAGCTCGGCGATATCGCCGCGGGCCAGGGCGTCTACGCCGGCCAGGGCGAGAGCGTCGATCTGATCGAATATGGCTTCATAGCGGGCCGGGCTCTTCTGCCAGGCGGCGCGCACGTTGCCGACTGTCTGCGCGGTGAGCGTGGCCACGCCCGATAGGCCGATGACGACCGGAATCGGGCGCGCGGTGGCCAGATCCCGGATCTCCGGGCGGGCGGCGGGGTTGTCCTTGCGGAACAGGATCGGCCGGCCGAAGGTCGCCAGCGTGTTGTCGATGCCGCTCGGCGTGCCGTGGGCGATTTTCTCCACGTCGAAGGCCAGGTTCGAGATTTCGCGTTCGGACAGCTTGATGTCGAAGCACCGGGCCATGGCCCGGATCACGGCCACCGCGAGGGCGGCCGAGGCGCCGAGGCCATTGGCGCGCGGTACCCGCGGTGACACATCGATGCGCATGCCGCGATCGGCCACGCCGAGACGTTCGGCGATCAGCGAGATCGACTCGTGCAACGAACTGATCTTGCCTTCGGGCTCGGAAAAACGCATTTCCACGCCCCAGCGCGGGATCAGCAGATCGATCTGCTCGGGCTGGGGCCTGACTTCGGCGCGGACGTTGAGGGGAATCGGGGCGGCAATGGCATGCCGGCCGTAAACCACCGAATGCTCGCCGAGCACGATGATCTTGCCGTAGCCGATGTCGCCGGTCGCCTCGCCGTAGCCGACCACCTCGGGTTCCGGTGTACGCGCGGCAGCACTGCCATGGTGTTTCTCGGTGGCGCGACGCTCGTCCAGTTCCGTCAGGATCTCGCGTGCCCGCCAGACTTTGATATCGCCATGCGCGATCAGCCGGTCCACCACTTCATCGAACTGGGCATCGCTTGCGCCGGCGGCCATGGCTACGCTGCGGGCATGCAGCGTCATGTGGCCGCGCTGGATGCCGTGTGTCGACAAGGCCTTGATCGCGGCGAAGTTCTGCGCCAGCCCGACCGCGCACATGATCTCGGCCAGCTCGGCCGCGGATTCGATGCCGAGCACGCGATGCGCGATCTTGACCGCCTGGTTGGACTCGACCTGGCCGCCGACGGTGCCGACCTTGAGCGGCAGTTCGAGTTCGCCGACCAGATTGCCGTCGTCGTCCGCGGTCCAGCGTGTGAGCGAGCGATAACGGCCGGTGCGCGCGGCATAGGCATGCGCGGCTGCCTCGATCGCGCGCCAGTCGTTGCCGGTGGCGATGGCCACGGCGTCGATGCCGTTCATGATGCCCTTGTTGTGTGTGGTTGCGCGGTACGGGTCCATCTCGGCGAATTCGTTGGCCAGGATGATGCCGTCGCGGACCTCGGCGCCGGAATAATCGCCGGCCTCGAGCAGGCGCGGCGGGATCACGGCCTTGGCGCGCACCAGCGCGCGGTCGGTCAGGTTCGACAGAATACGCAGAAACACCTCGCCGCCGCTGATCTTCTCGATCAGTGGGGCCGCGCCCTCGCACATCGTATTGACCAGGTTGGCGCCCATCGCATCGCGGGTGTCCACGATCAGATGCACCACCAGCATCTCACCGTGGTCGGCGGTGGTGCCGTGGGTGAGCACTTCCACATCCCGCGCGCCGCCGCCACGCGCGACCATGTTCGGGTGCAGGCTGTTGGCGAGATTCAGGATCTCTTCCTTGGCCTGCAGGATGGCCTGCTTGGCGTGGGCCGCGTGCGGTACGTTCACGACCTGGATCTGGCCGATCAGCATCGGCCGCTGGGCGGTCGAGCTGAAGCCACCGGCCCGGCGCACCAGCTTGGCCGCCGAGGATACGGCGGCGATGATCGAAGGTTCCTCGACCACCATCGGGATCAGGTAGTCGCGATCATTGATCTGGAAATTCAGGCCCAGCCCCATCGGCAGCCCGAAGGCCCCGATGACGTTCTCGATCAGCCGGTCGGCCTTGTCGGCATCGAGTAGATGCGTGCCGTCCACCAGCATGTCGTATTCGGTCTCGCTGATGACCTCGCGCTCGAGCAGGGCGCGCAGACGATCGGCGACCGAAAACTTGTAGAACTGGGGAATACGGGAATGACTCATGCGAAACGAACCCTCGCGCGGGATGATCCAAGATACCGACAGCACATCGATATCGTTGTCTAATACAGTAGTTTAGCGCAGCCTGTGTCGGTCTGTCGCAGGATGTGCCCCGGTTGGCCGGTCCGGCGTGGCTTCCAGCGCCACACCGGGGGCCGCGAAACCGAGTTCGATGATTTCGGCGCCGACCGCCTGAAAGTCGCTGCGAAGCGCGGTTTCATCCACGTTGGGCGTGGTGAACAACAGCCCCACGTCGCCGCCGCCGGCACCGGAACTCTTGAACACCGCGCCATGATCGGCTGCCGCGGCGTGCAGCTGGTGGTGGCGGGCGCTGACGATACCGGCCTCGGCATGGTGATCCAGTGCGATCAGCGCCTCGAAGTACTCGCGCGCCAGCCGCACGAAGCGCACGGCATGGTCGAGGTCCGCCGCCGCATTCTCCGCCAGCGCCGCCAGGCGGCCGAGATCGGACGCAAAGCCGGTCGGATCGCGTTGGCCGTAGGTATAGACACGCCCGACCAGGTCGGTGGTGCTCGCCCCGGTGCCGGTCACCACGGCGACACCGGCCAGCCCCGTGGGCCAGACCAGCGGCGCCGGCGGTTGATCGCGGGTATAGCTGATGATGCCGCCATACACCGCGGTGGCGACATCGCCGCCGCTGCCGGTGCCGCCCTGGGCATCGCGATGGGCGGCGATGGCCAGTTCGGCCAGCCGGGCCGGCGCCGGCTCGACGCCGACGCGGGCCAGGAGTGCGCACGTGAGGGCGGCGGCAACCGCCGCGCTCGAGCCGAGGCCGAGCTTGTGCCCGTCGCGCGCGAAATCTGTGGTGTCGATGTGTACGTCGAGCGGCGGCAGCGGCGAATCGAGATAGGCTGCGACATGGGCCAGCACGGCCCGATAGACCCGCAGCCGGTCGTGCAGCCCCTCATCGGCGCCCCGTGCGCCGTGTCCGTCGGCGCCGAGTGCCAGCCGGTGGATGTCCAGATTGGGTGCGGTCAGATGCCAGTGGCCGTCGTTCGAATCAGAGAGCGTGACGCGGGCCCGGCGATCGACTGCGGTCAGGATCGCCGGTGCGCCTTCGAGCACGGCATATTCGCCGATCAGGAACAGCTTGCCCGGCGCGCTCGCGATGACCGGGGCCGTTGTGGTCATGCGAGCACGCTCGCTGCCGGGCCCAGGGCCGTCCTACGGGTCTCCAGCACGCCGGGTACCCGCGCCAGCGCACGTGCCACTGCCTCGCCATCGCCGGGCGCGCACAGGGCCTTGACCTGTGGGCCGGCGTCGATCGTGAAGTAGACCGGGGTGCCGGCTTCGCGCAGGGCCCGCACGGCCTGAATGGCCGCCACGGTGGCGGGGTTCCAGTAGATCAGCCCCGGCCGGGTCGACATCATCAATCCGTGCAGCTTGAGACAGCTCATTTCCGTGAGTGCGCCGACGGTCCCGAAGTCGCGCGCGGCGATGGCGTCGCGCATGGCGCTCAGGTCGGTTTCCGAGTGCGCCACCCAGGCCGAATAATAATCGGAGCGTTGCTCGAGATGGCTCATGCCGATCGAGGAGTTGACCGACTTCGTGGCCCGGTCGGTGATCGCGACCACGATCTCCACCGGCCACTCGCCGGGATCGAGCATGGGCTCGGCGAAAGCATCGCTGCCATCATCGAATTCGCCGCGGTGCATTTCGGCAAAACCGCCGAAGATCGAGCGTGCCGCGGAGCCCGAGCCCTGGCGTGCCAGGATCGAGAGTTCGCGCGGGGACAGATCGAGCCCCGCGGCCCGGGTCGCGGCCAGCGACAGCGCCGCGAAACCCGAGGCAGACGAGGCGAGACCGGCCCCGGTGGGGAAATTGTTGGCCGAGACGATCGCTGCGCGTGTGTCGATCCCGGCGTGCGCGCGCACCAGATCGAGAAACGGCGTCAGGCGCGCGGTGTCGACGGGTTTTTTATCGAGTTCGGCCGTGTCGGCCGCCAGCGCCTCGTCGAACACGACGGTGGTATCGGTGTACAGGCCGTCGAGCGTCACCGATATGGACCCGACTGCCGGCAGATTGCGCGGTCCCGCGCGCTTGCCCCAGTACTTGATCAGCGCGATATTGCTGTGGGCGCGCGCAGTGGCTTGGCTCATGATCGATTCTGCCGTCGGCTTTTACAGGAACAATTCGCGCGCAAGGATACGCCATCGTCATCGATCTGCCGAACATGATGCCCTTGCACAGTGCACCATTTGCTAGCATATCCCTGACGAAAAATTCACGTGGCACCCACAGCGGGCCGCCGGACGACGAGAAAAACCATGCCGGGAATCAGTGGACTGGCGCTTTATCTGCCGCCGTATCGTGTCAATCTCGAGGACTGGTGCGCCTGGAACGACCAGCCCTGGGACAAGGTGCGCAAGGTCGTGGGCCGAAGCTTTCGCATGCGGGGGCCGGAGCAGAGTGTGTACACGCTCGCCGCGAATGCCGCCTGGCGCTTGATCGAAGCCTACGACATCGATCCGCGCGAGATCGGCTATCTCGCGCTCGGCACCGAGTCCTCCAGCGATAACTCGGCTGGCGCGGTGATCGTCAAGGGGATGCTCGACGATGCGCTGGCTGCGCATGCGCTGCCCGCCATGTCACGCGAATGCGAGGTGCCCGAGTTCAAGCATGCCTGTCTCGGCGGTGTCTATGCGATGAAGAACGCACTGCGCTATCTGGCCACCGACGGCGCGGCGCGCAAGGCGATCGTGGTCTGTTCCGATATCGCTGAATACGCGCGCGGCTCATCCGGTGAGCCGACCCAGGGCGCCGGCGCGGTGGCCATGCTGCTCGAAGCCGAGCCGAAGCTGCTGCATGTCGATCTGGGCGGCTCGGGCAGCGCCTCGGATTACCGCATGGTCGATTTCCGCAAACCGTTTGCCCGCTTCCGCGGGCAGCCACAGCGTGCCGATGGCCAGATGCAGGATTTGCCGGTGTTCAACGGCCGTTATTCGACCAGCTGCTACGTCGATGCCACTCGGGCCGCGATCAACGCCATGCTCGCGCGCCGTGGTGGCGGTCGGCGGGCCGATTTCTTTCACTCGGTGGATGCCGTGTTCATGCATCGACCGTATCACCGCATGCCCTCGGCGGGCTGGGCCATGGCCTATCTGTTCGCCCTGGCCGACGGTGACGACGCCAATCGCGCCGAGCTGAGCGAATATGCCAGGGGCGCCGGTATCGACGGCGACGCCCTGCTGGCCGAGCTGTCCGGTGTGACGCCCGACATGCGGGCGCGCGTCGCCGCCGGCGAGTCGGGCGAGGATGCGTTCCCGCTGGCCGGCAATCTGATGCGCTATCTGCGCAAGACCGAGCTGTGGCAGAACCTGGTCTCCGGCAAGCTCGCTCTCGGCAGCGAGATGATGCGCGATCTGGGTAATCTCTACACCGCCGCGCTGCCTGCCTGGCTGGCCGCCGGATTCACCCAGGCCCACCGCGACACGCTCAATCTCGGCGGGCAGCACTGGCTGGCGCTGGGCTACGGCAGCGGCGACGCCGCCGAGGCATTACCGATGCGGGTGGCCGAAGGCTGGGAGGACGCCGCGGCGCGCATCAACTTTACCGAGGCGCTGGGCACACCGGTGGAGCTCGATGCCGACCAGTACGCCGCGCTCCACGATGGCCACCCGGCCGACGTCAAGCCGGCGCCGGCCAGCGACGAGTTTGTGGTCGATCGTATCGGCGAAACCGATCGCCCGGATTTCCACGATCTGGGGATCGAGTACTACCGCTACGTGCCGGCGGCCCGACAGGTCGGCGCCGCTGCGAAGAAGGCCGTCGGCTGACGGCGCACGTTCCCGCGGATGTAAAAAAGCCGGTGCCTGCCCAGGCACCGGCTTTTTTATCGCGGCACGTCCGTGCTCGCGCGCTGCGATGCCGTCAGGGGCATGGGTCCGGGTTGTCGGCGTGGATAGCCTCGATGCCGGCGATCACCTCGTTCGATAGCACTTGTTCGGCGCTGTCGATATTCGCCGCCAGCTGTTCCATGGTGGTGGCGCCGATAATATTCGAGGTCACGAACGGCCGGCTGGTGACATAAGCCAGCGCCATCTGGGCCGGGTCCAGCCCGTGTTTGCGTGCCAGGGCGACGTAATCGGCCGTCGCCTGTTCGGCGCGCCGGCCGTTGTAGCGGGCAAAACGTTCCCAGCGCGTCAGGCGCGCGCCTTCGGGGCGGGCGCCGTCCAGATACTTGCCGGAAAGCATGCCGAAGGCCAGCGGTGAGTAGGCCAGCAGGCCGATCTGTTCATGCATCGCGCATTCGGCCAGGCCGATCTCGAAGGTGCGATTGAGCAGCGAATAGGGGTTCTGGATCGATACCGCGCGCGGCAGTGATTCGCGCTCCGCGGCGCGCAGAAAGCGCATGACGCCCCAGGGGGTTTCGTTGGACAGCCCGACATGGCGGATCTTGCCCTCGTCGACCAGGCGGGCCAGTTCGCCGAGGGTTTCTTCGATCGGGACCGGATCATCGTCGGGGTCGTGCACATAGCCACGCTTGCCGAAGGTGTTGGTCGCCCGGTCCGGCCAGTGCAGTTGGTAGAGGTCGATATGATCGGTCTGCAGGCGCGCGAGGCTGGCGTCGACTGCATACCGGATATGCGCCGGGGTCAGCCGCGGCGTTTCACCGTTGCGCAGATATTGCATCGGACTGCGGGCATGGCCCGTCACCTTGGTGGCCAGCACGACCTCGTCGCGCCGTCCCGTCCGGGCCAGCCAGCTGCCGATGTAGGCCTCGGTGCGGCCCTGGGTCTCCGCGCGCGGCGGAACCGGGTACATCTCGGCCGCATCGATGAAGTTCACGCCACGATCGAGGGCGTAGTCGATCTGTTCGTGGGCCTCGGCCTCGCTGTTCTGTTCGCCGAAGGTCATGGTGCCCAGGCAGATCTTGCTGACCTGGACCTCGCTCCGGCCGAGTTGTCGATATTCCATGCGTGTTTTCCTTGATGGGTTTGAAAGCCGATGCACCATCGTGGATCGGCGCCCGCACCAACCGCTCGACGCCGCGTTCCTGGCGTTTGCCGGCGGCGGCCGGGCCCGGCGCCAGGGGGCCGCGGCGCGTGCGGCCCCTGCCAAAGTCTGGTTTGCGGGCCCGGTGCGGATGTTGCATGGTAAATCAAAGGGGGGTGCCCGTACCGAGATGGTGGCACCGCCGGCCGGATCACAGTCAAGTGGCCGGGCGACACTGCATCTACACAAAGGAGAAACCATGAAACTATTCCGCGCAAAGGCCGGACTGACCACGGCGCTTGTCGGCATGGCACTCGTCTTAGGGCTTGGGCTGGGTGCGGCGACCACCGCGAGTGCCGCCACGCTGAGCCAGATCAAGAACCGCGGCTACATCCGGATCGCCGTGGCCAACGAAATTCCCTACGGCTACATGAACAGCAAAGGCACGGCCGAAGGCTTCGGCCCGACTGTGGCCAAGCGTGTGCTCAAGAAGATGGGCATCACCGACATCCAGTGGACGGTCATGCCGTTCGGCTCGCTGATCCCCGCGCTCAAGGCCGACCGGGTCGACATGGTCGCCGCCTCGCAGGCGATTTTGCCCCAGCGTTGCAGCCAGGTGGCCTATTCGATTCCCAACACCACCTACGGCGAAGGCCTGATGGTCAAGAAGGGCAATCCCGAAAACATCCACGGCTACGGCGACTTCGTCAAAAACTCCAACCTGAAAATGGGCATCGTCTCCGGCGCCGACCAGCTGGAATTCGCGCACGACGTCGGCATCAAGGACTCGCAGATCGTGACCCTGCGGGCGAACACCGACGCCGCGTCGGCCGTGGCCAGCGGGCGCATTGACGCCTATGCCGGCACCCAGCTGACCGTGGCGCGCCTGGCCTCCAAATCCGACCGGGTGGAACCGGCCGAGCCCTTCCACGACCCCATGATCAACGGCTCGCCGGAACGCAGCTGGGGCGGCTACACCTTCAACAAGAAGGATCAGGACCTGCGTAAGGCCTTCGACAAAAACCTGGCGGCCGTGCAGAAAACCCCGTTCTGGAGCAAGACTCTCAAGCACTTTGGTCTCGACCAGCACTCCATTGATGAAGTGCACAAAAAGACCACCAAGGAGCTGTGCAGCAGCAAGGGTTCCTGAAGCGGCGCCTCCCAAGGCGGGGCGGCGCGCATAAAGCCGTCCCGTGTCGAACAAGACCAACCGAGCCGGCCGCGGTTGCCCATCGCGGCCGGCTTCGACAAGGGGATAACGCATGCAATGGATCCAACTCCTGCCGCCCCTGCTGAAGGGCGCCGAAGTTACCGCGTGGATCACCATCGCCTCGACCGTGGGCGGTGCCATCCTGTCGTTTGCGGCCGGTATCGGTTCGGGGGCACGGTTTGCCGGCTGGCGTTGGCTGGCGCGGGCCTACGTTCAGATCTTTCGCGGCACTTCGCTGCTGGTGCAGCTGTTCTGGATATACTTCGCCCTGCCGATCATCGGCATCTCGCTTTCGCCCACCGTGGCCGGTGTGCTCGGGCTGTCGCTCAACATCGGCGCCTACGGGGCCGAGGTCGTGCGTGGCGCGATTGCGTCTGTGGAGTCTGAACAACTCGAAGCGGCGACCGCGCTCAACTTCACCCACGTGCAGACCCTCTGGCGCATCGTATTGCCGCAGGCGCTGGTGGAGATGATGCCGCCGTTCGGCAATCTGGTGATCCAGAATCTGAAGGACTCCGCGCTCGTCTCGCTGATCAGCCTGAGCGATCTCGCCTTCCAGGCCGACAACCTGCGCAACCAGACACTTGAAACCGTGCCGATCCTGACCCTGACCCTGTTCCTTTATTTCTTCATGTCGCTGGTGCTGATGGTGTCGATGCGCGCCCTTGAGCGCTACACGGTGCGACTGTCTGGACGCGAGGTGGCCCGCTGATGCTGTTCGGATATCACTGGGACTTGTCGTCCCCCGAGGCATTCGCCCTCTCCATCCTGCCAATCCTGCTGATCGGGATGAAGATCACCGTCCTGGCCACCATCTTCGGCTTTCTCATGGCGTTGGTGCTGGGGCTGATCTTCGCGTTGCTGCGGTCCGCGCCGCTGCGCGTGATCTCCTGGCCGACGCGCCTGATCGTGGAGTTCGTGCGCGATACGCCGCTGCTCATCCAGCTGTATTTCCTGTACTACGTCCTGCCCGACATCGGGATTACGCTACCCGCGCTGGAGACCGGCATCTTCGCACTCGGCCTGCAATACAGCGCCTACACCTCCGAGGTTTACCGGGCCGGTATCGAAGCCGTGCCCCAGGGGCAGCGCCAGGCCGCCCGGGCGCTCAACCTCAGCCCGATGCGGACCTTCCGCGACGTGATCATCCCGCAGGCCATTCCGCGCATCGTGCCGGCGCTGGCCAACTATCTGGTCTCCATCATCAAGGACACCCCGATTCTGTCGGCCATCACCGTTCTGGAAATGCTCGGTGTGAGCAAGATCATCGGCGACCGCACCTTCCGCTACATGATTCCGCTGACCCTGGTCGGCATCCTTTTTCTGATCCTGACGGTTATTGCGGCCGCGGTGGTCCAGTTCATCGAAAGCCGTCTGCCACGCGCGGGGATAGCACTCAAATGAAGCCCATCGTCACCTTCGAAAAAGTCACCAAGCGCTTTGGTGAAGACGCCATCGTACTGGACGACTTCGACTTCGAGATTCAGCCGGGCGAACGCGTCGTGCTCATGGGGCCGTCCGGATCCGGCAAGTCGACCGTACTGCGCATCCTGATGACGCTCGAGGACATCCAGGAGGGGGTGGTCTATATCGAGGACCGGCCGCTCTGGCACGAACAGCGCAACGGCGCCCTCGTGCGCGCGCGCGAAAAGCATCTGCGCGAGATGCGCCGTGAAGTGGGCATGGTGTTCCAGCACTTCAACCTGTTTCCGAACATGTCGGTGCTGCGCAACATCATCGAAGCACCCATGCACGTGCTCGGCCTGTCGCGCCAGGACGCCGAGCAGCGGGCCGACGAACTGCTCGAACGGGTCGGCATGACCGACAAGCGCGATGCCTACCCGAACGCGTTGTCCGGTGGCCAGAAACAGCGCGTGGCGATCGCCCGGGCCATGGCCATGCGGCCCAAGCTGCTGTTGTTCGACGAGCCGACCTCGGCGCTCGATCCGGAAATGGTCGGCGACGTGCTGGAGGTGATCAAGGATCTGGCGGCCGAGCACGACCTGACCATGCTGATCGTCACCCACGAAATGGGCTTTGCCCGCGATGTGGCCGATCGGGTGTGCTTCTTCTGCGACGGCCAGATCCTGGAGCAGGGGCCGCCGTCGAAAATCTTCTCCGAGCCGCGCGAAGAGCGAACCCGCCGCTTCCTGCGCATGGTGTTGCAGGAGGAGCCCGAGACCGCATCGGGGTAGGTCCAGGGCCGCTTTGGCACTGATCCGTCGCGATGCCCGATATCGGGCTGTTTATCCACAGATTTCACAGATGACGCAGATTTTTAAAGGCGAATATCGCAGCGTCAGGACTGTTGTCCGCAGATCGACGCAGATGCACGCAGATCATAAGACGGATCTGCAAGCGATAGAGTGCAAAGCCAAACCGGCACCCGGCCACCGACCGGAGCACTTCTTAGAATCTGTGCAGTCTGCGTAATCTGTGGATCGATTTGTCTTCAGCGGCGCCCGGAAACTGGTCTGTTTATCCGCAGATTGCACAGATTACGCAGATTTCGAAGGTGACTGCCCGGGGCGTCTGTTGCTGGCCATGTGGCTGAACATGGCGCCCGGCGGACAAAGCTCGGTAGGCGGCCGCGTCCGCCAGCGGCGGTAACCGTTTACTTGGTGGTCGCCGGGCCCTGATTGTTTTCCGCAGATGCACGCAGATCATAAGACTGATCTGTAAGCGACAGAGTGCAAAGCCAAACGGGCACCCGGTAAGCCGACCGGGGCAGTGCTTCAAATCTGTGCAATCTGCGTAATCTGTGGATCGATTTGTCTTCAGCGGCGCCGGTAGGCCATGTCGTGGACGACATGGCCTTTTTTGCGTCCGCGGTTCTCGAAGCGGGTGTCGCGGCGGGGTGGCGTGCTCACGAAGCCGTCGCGATCGCCGATGTTGTCGAAGTCCGCATGTGCATCGAGTACTTCGCGCATGTGCTCGGCGTAGTTCACCCAGTCGGTGGCCAGTCGCCAGATGCCGCCGGGCTTCAATACGCGCGCGATTTCATCGGCGAATGGCGGCTGCACGATCCGGCGTTTGTGGTGACGTTTCTTCGGCCAGGGATCGGGGAAATACAGCAGTACTTCGTCGAGCGAGTCCTCGGCAAAGCCGGCGGCCAGGACTTCGACCGCATCGTCGCGGAACACCCGGGCATTGGTGGCGCCTGCATCGTCGATAGCGCCCAGCAGACGGCCCACGCCGGTGCGATAGACCTCGATGCCGATGTAATCCGCCTGCGGGTTGTTGATGGCCAGATCGGCCAGCACCTCGCCGGCGCCGAAACCGATCTCCAGCGTGCGATACGCATCGCGGCCGAATTCCGCTGCCCAGTCGATGGGCGCCGTCGATCGTTCCAGCCCGTAACGCGGCCAGAGTTCGGCCAGATTTCTTTCCTGGCCCGGCGTGAGCCGGCCTTCGCGCTTGACGAAGCTGCGGATGCGACGATGATCAGGCTGGTCCACGACCCGGGCTCCTGGCAGGTGGCGCGCCGCTGGATAGAGCGGCGCCGGCGCGATATCAGAACGGCAGGTTCGTCGTCGGCGAGGATGCCGAGGCATAGCGCCGGCGCGGCATGCGCCCGGCCAGATAAGCCAGGCGGCCGGCGATCACCGCGTGGCGCATGGCCTGGGCCATGAGCACCGGTCTCTCGGCATTGGCGATCGCGCTGTTGAGCAGTACGCCGTCGCAGCCCAGTTCCATGGCGATCGCGGCGTCGGATGCCGTGCCCACGCCGGCATCCACCAGCACCGGAACGCTGGCGTTCTCCACGATCTCGATCACATTGTAGCGATTCTGGATGCCGAGCCCGGAGCCGATCGGGCCGGCCAGCGGCATGATCGCGCAGCAGCCGATGTCTTCGAGCCGGCGGGCCACGATCGGGTCGTCGCTGGTATAGACCATCACGTCGAACCCGTCGGCGATCAGTTCCCGGGCTGCGACCAGGGTCTCGGAAACGTCCGGGTAGAGTGTCTTTTCGTCGCCGATGACCTCGAGCTTGACCAGGTTATGGCCGTCGAGCAGTTCACGCGCCATGCGGCAGGTGCGCACGGCGTCCGCGGCGCTGTAGCAGCCGGCGGTATTGGGCAGCAGGGTGTATTTTTCCGGCGGGATGACGTCGAGCAAATTGCGCGACTCGCGGGCCCCGGGATCGGTCAGGGCCGGGGTGCGGCGGATCGCCAGGGTCACGATCTCGGCGCCCGAGGCCGTGATGGCCGCGTCGGTTTCGTCGAGATCGGCATATTTGCCGGTGCCGACCAGTAGCCGGGAGGCGAAGCTGCGCCCGGCCACGGTGAAGGCGTCGGCCTCGGCGGTGGCCTGGCCGCCGCCGATGGCGTGCACGATTTCGATACGGTCGCCTGGGCTGATCGTGGTCTCGGCGTGTCGATCGCGGGGTACGATTTCGCCATTGTGTTCGACCGCAATGCGTTGATCGCCGTAACCCATGTCGTCAAGCAGTCGCGACAGCGTCGCACGCTCGGCGCATTCCCGGGATTGGCCGTTGACTTCGATCTGCATGAGGATTGTCGATTGGTTGGAACACGGACGGTGCCGCAATACAGGGCGGTAGAATAACGCGCATTGGCCACGGCCTGCACAGGCGTGTGTGCCGCTGCGCCGATGTTTATGGTGGAACGCGCGACCACCCGGAGCGAACGAATCGAATGAAAACCTGGGTCAAGATCGCCATCGGCGCCGCGATTTCCGTTGTGGTGTTGATCGCGGCGATGCTGGTCACACTGCGCTGTACTGTCGATCCCGATGCCTATCGCTCGCGGATCGAGGCCGCCGTCAGCGATGCGATCGGGCGCGATATCGATATCTCGGGCCCGGTGCGATTGTCGTTGCTGCCCTGGCCGTCGGTACGTTTCGGCGCGGTCACCGTGGCCAATGCCGATGGTTTCGGTGCCCAGCCGCTGGCGCGCATCCGCGCCGGGCACATCACGCTGCGTCTGTTGCCATTGTTTACCGGTCACCTGCGCTTGGGCACGCTCGATATCCACGGGCTCACCCTGAAGCTGACCCGTCACGCCAACGGCCGGACCAACTGGCAGGGGGTCGTGCGGCGGCTGTCGGCGGCGCCCGAACGCGCGCCGCAGCCGCAACCCGGCCCGTCCGCGCGTGGTCGCGACCTGCCATTGTCTTCCCTCGAGATCGGGGCGGTCGCGATCTCCGGGGCCGAGGTGAGCTACGACGACGAGGCAAGCGATCGCCACTATCGGTTCGACAAGGCCGGACTGGACACCGGCCGCATCAGCAATGGCCAGCCGTTCCGGCTCGAAGCCGGCGGCGATCTGAGCTGGCCCGGGTCGGGCCTGACCGCCGAGATCCATGTGGTTTCGCGTATCGAGCCGAATGTGGCGGATCGTTTCTATCGCTTTTCCGGGCTCAGCGTGAATGTGCTGGCGCGCGGCCCGGCCGTGCCCGGCGGTGAGCAGGAAGCCAATCTCGGCGCCTCCGGCGACCTGGATCTCGAAGCCGGCCGTTTCGGCCTCGACGACGTCAGCCTGCAGGGCGCGGGCCTGACCGTCACCGGCAACATGGACGGCACCGGGCTGCACGATCGGCTGGCCTACAACGGACGCATCACCGTGGCGGCGTTCAGCCCGCGCTCGGTGCTGCAGCAGCTCGAACTGCATTCGCCCAAGACCCAGGCCGGTTCTGCGCTGACCTCGGCCAGTTTCGATGCCCAGTTCGAAGGCGGTGCGCATGCCATTCATTTCAAGCAGATCGCGGCAAAGCTCGACAAGAGCACCTTGAGCGGCACGGTCGATGTGCGCGACTTGGCCCATCCGCACTACGCTTTCGATCTGAATCTCGACACGCTGGATATCGATGATTATCTGCCGCCCGGCAGTGCGGCACAGGCCCAGACCAGCCAGCCGGCGCAGACCGGTGGCGGTGCGGCCCAGAGGGCTGCCGAGTTCGACCTGGCGCCGTTGCATCATCTGCGTATGCGCGGTCGGCTGCGGATCGGGTCGCTGACCATGGCCAATCTGAATATTCACGATGCGGTGGCGCATGTATCGGCCGCCGACAGCGTGCTGCGCGTGGCGCCGTTGACCGCCGATCTCTATGGTGGCGCCCTGCGCCTGACCGGGGCGGTGGATGCCAGCGGGGCACGTCCGGGATACACGCTTTCCGGGCGCTTGCGACACGTGGCCATGGAGCCGCTGCTCGTGGACGCTGCCGGCAGCCACCGGCTCGAAGCCAACGCCGACGTCGCCATCGATCTGCACGCCACCGGCCGTCAGGTGGCGCAATTGAAACGCAGCCTCTCGGGTACGGCACAGTTCGATCTGAACAACGGCCAGATCAACGGTTTCGATCTGGTAGGCATGCTGCGTGCCGCGCATCAGCGCGCCACCGGCGCCGGCGAAGGCGGGGCGGGGGATCAGGGCGCGACCGCGTTCGCGCATCTCGGCGGGCGTTTCACCGTCGATCACGGCATCGCCACCAGCGATGCGTTTTCCCTCCAGGCCGGCGCGCTCACCGGCCATGGGCAGGGGCGCTACAGCCTGCCGCACAACCAACTCGACTATACGCTGACGCTCGCGATCGCCGATTCCGCGCACAAGCGTCTGGCCCCGTTGGCCGGGCTGAGCGTCCCCATGCATCTGAAGGGCGCGTTGCTCGCGCCCGCCTACACTTTTGACATGCCGCAGGCGGCGCACGCGGCCGGCACGGCCGATCAGAGCGCCCGATGACATGACGTGCTGGCGGATTCACGTCGGGCGATATGTGGCGCCGGTCATCGTCTTCGGCTTGTTGCATGGCGCGGTGGCGCAAGCGGCCACCGTCGCGCATTTGACGGTGAGCCGCGATCACAAGGCGTACGTCGTGGCTGCCCGCCTGCGGGTCGATGCGCCGATCGGGCCGGTCTATGCTGCGGCCACGGATTTCGAGCGCCTGCCCGATTACACCGCGATGATCGAGTCGACGCAGATGATCGGCAACAATGAACTGTCTTCGCGCATGCGTCTTTGCGTGCTCTGGTACTGCAAGACCGTACGCCAGGTCATGCGCTATCGCCTGACACCGCGCCGGCGCATCGACATGACCGTGGTGGCGGGCCGGGGCGACCTGTCGTCCGGGCAGGCGCACTGGCGTTTCGCCGCGGCGAAAGATCACGCCACGAACCTGCGTTTTCGTGCCCGTATCGTGCCCGGCTTCTGGGTGCCACCCCTGATCGGCCCCTGGGCGGTCGCGCGGGCACTGCGTCAGCAGGTCGCCGCGACCGCCACGGCCATCGAACGCCTGGCCCGACGGCGGGCCGGTCTGACCGACAAGTCATCGTCATGAAACACGATTTCCCGGAGCGCGCCCCGCCGCGCATCGCCGCCGATCTGCTGGCCTGGTTCGATCGCCATGGTCGCCGCGATCTGCCCTGGCAGCATCCGCGTACGCCGTATCGCGTCTGGGTCGCCGAGATCATGCTGCAGCAGACGCAGGTTGCGACCGTCATCGATTATTTTCAGGCGTTCATGGCGCGCTTTCCGGACGTCGAGTCGCTCGCGGCGGCGAACGCCGACAATGTCATGGCGCACTGGGCCGGGCTGGGCTACTACGCCCGGGCGCGCAATATGCACGCCGCGGCGAAACAGGTGGTTGACGAGCACGGCGGCCGGTTTCCGCGCGACGTGGACACGCTGATGACACTGCCCGGCATCGGCCGCTCGACGGCCGGCGCGGTGGTGGCGCAGGCCTTCGGTGTCTGGGCGCCGATCCTCGATGGCAACGCCAAGCGGGTCATCGCACGCCTGGCTGGAATCACGGCCGTGCCGGGTACCGCCGCTTACGAGAAGTCGCTCTGGCGGCTTGCCGAACGCTACACGCCGCGCGAGCGCGTGACCGACTACACCCAGGCGATCATGGATCTCGGCGCGACCCTGTGTACCCGTCGGGCCCCGCATTGTGCCGCATGTCCGCTGGCCGCCGACTGTGTGGCCAAAGCGGACGGTTTGCAGGCCGATATCCCGGCGCCACGCCGCAAACGCGCCCGTCCGCGACGCCAGACCACGGTATTGGTCATCGAAGACGATGCCGGTCGCCTGCTGCTGGAAAAACGTCCGCCGTCCGGTATCTGGGGCGGCCTGTGGAGCCTGCCCGAGGTCGACGCCGAGGCCGACATCGCGGCACTGTGTCGCGATCGTTTCGGCATCGATGTCACGCCCGGCGCGGCACTCGCCCCGATCGAACATGGCTTCACGCATTTTCTGCTGACGCTGCACGCGCGGCGAGTGCAGTATCGCGAGACAGTCCGTATCATGGCGGGCGATTTCGCTTGGTATGGACGCGAAGACCGGCCCGGGCTGCCCGCGCCGATTACGCGTCTGGTCGATTCACCGCAACTCAAGTTGGGCTTATGAGCCGTACCGTGCATTGCGTCAAACTCGGTTACGAAGCCGAGGGACTGCCCCGCCCGCCGCTGCCGGGAGAGCTCGGCAAGCGCATTTACGAAAATGTCTCGATGATGGCCTGGCAGCAGTGGATGCAGGAGCAGACCCGCCTGATCAACGAATACGGTCTGCATCTGGCCGATCCCAAGGCGCGCGAATTCCTGGCCGAGCAGACCGAAAAATACTTCTTCGGCGACGGCGATATCGCCGAGACACACTACGTGCCGCCCAAATCCTGATCACAGCGGTTGACCCGCGCCGCGCGTATCGGTTTAATACGCGTCTCGCCGCAACGGCGAGGGCGTGGCCGGATAGCTCAGTTGGTAGAGCATGCGACTGAAAATCGCAGTGTCGGCAGTTCGATTCTGTCTCCGGCCACCATCTTTTTCAGGCACTTGCGGCGCGGTCCGGCGCCGCGATTTGCCGCCATCCAAAAACGCGTCCCAAAACGACGATGATCATTTCGTCGTGGGCGCCGTTTCGACCTTGCGGTCATAAACGGCGGTCATGCCAGGATTGGTTGATGCGACCCACGGCGGCCGTGTTCACCGATTCCGGGCCATTTGTGGCTGCCTGGCTTGGCTTGCACGGCGGTCGAAGCGACCGGCACCCCGCTTTCGAGGCGGCGCGGTGGCGCGTGATCGCAATCCTGTGTTGACTGTCGCTGGCCCCTGAGCCGACCGCGGTCCGTTGCGTCCCGAGGCCGAGTTCACGGTCCGGGCTTGACGCCCCCGCAGCGCGAGTCATCGCGCCATGCCGGCACTTTTCTGCCGTCATGTGGTGTTGCGGTCAGTCGCCGTCTTCCTGATCCGGGGCGTCGCCACGCCTTGTCCGGCCGGAAAAGGCGCTCGAACTCCGTTGCTCGAACTGCTGTCGAGGGTTCCGGTGCGGGCAGGCCGCGCTCATAGCGCCGGCCGGACCCTGTCCGCTTGCTCGGTCCGACGGGCCGCCCGATTCGCGCGCCGTGATGTCGACTGTCATCCGTTTCGGTCGTCGCGGCTTGCGCCATGGGCCGCTTTCGACGCTTGAGCGGCGTTATGAAGGTGTCATTTTTACGTAAAGACCAGGGAATTCGAGGAAATGTCATGTATTGCGCAGCTAGCGCTCTAAGCCATGTGTATACAGGCTTTGCGCAAATTTCATTAGGGTCAGTACGTTGCGCGAGAGGCGCCCGATAGGCCCCGGCGCTGCGGTTTGGTGCGGAAGTTGCGTTATCATGAGTCGTTAAACTTACTCGGCGCGAGGGAGCGTTTGAATACCAAGCTGTCCGTAGAGCACGTCTACAAGATATTTGGGGCGCATCCGAAGCGCGCACTGGAGCGCGTCAACAAGGGGCAGGGCAAGGACCAGATCTTTGCCGAGACCGGCATGACGGTGGGTGTCTCGGATGCGAGTTTTGAAGTCAACGAGGGCGAGATCTTCGTGGTCATGGGCTTGTCCGGCTCGGGCAAATCCACGTTGGTGCGCATGCTCAATCGTCTGATCGACCCGAGTTCGGGCGCCATCAAGATCAATGGCCGCGACATCACGAAGATGAGCCGCAAGGAGTTGATCGAACTCCGTCGGCACGAGATCAGCATGGTCTTCCAGTCGTTCGCGCTGATGCCGCATCAAACGGTGCTGGAAAACACCTGCTTCGGACTGGTGACCGCCGGTGTCGACAAGCAGGAGCGCGAAAAGCGCGCGCTCGAGGCCCTCGACGCCGTCGGCCTCAAGGCGAATGCCGACAGCTATCCCGATGAGCTGTCCGGTGGCATGAAACAGCGTGTCGGCCTGGCCCGTGCGCTCGCCGTCAATCCCGGCATCCTGCTGATGGACGAGGCGTTCTCGGCGCTCGATCCGTTGATTCGTACGGAAATGCAGGACGAACTGCTCCGGCTGCAGTCGGAACAGGCGCGTACCGTGGTGTTCATCACCCACGATCTCGACGAAGCCATGCGTGTGGGCGATCGGATCGCCATTCTGCAGGGCGGGGTTGTCGTGCAGGTGGGCACGCCGGAAGAGATCGTACGCAACCCGGCGAACGACTACGTCCGGTCGTTTTTCCGCGACGTCAACGTAGGGCACGTCTTTACCGCAGCGGATATCGCGCGGCGCGATCAGGTGACCGTGATCGAGCGCGCTGGATCGAGCGTGCGGGCCGCGCTGTCGCGGCTCAACAAGCACGACCGGCCCGCGGCTGTGGTGCACGATCGCAGCCGCCGCTATCTCGGCACGGTGAGCGCGGATTCGCTCGAACTGTGCATCGAGGGTCTGTCGCGGGGAGAGGAGGGCAACATCGAGCATGCCTTCGTCGAGGGCGTGCCGGTGGTCGAGTCGACCACGCCGTTGACCGAATTGCTCGAGCCTGTGGCCGAAAGCCCGTATCCGGTGCCCGTGGTGGACGACAACGGCCGCTACATCGGCACCATCTCGCGCGCCACGCTGCTGCATACGCTCAACCGGACTGAACAGGACGCTGCCTGATGAATGATTTGGTCATCAATCTTCCGATCGGCGACTGGTTCACGGCGGTCGTCACCTTCATGCAGACCCACTTCGAGGTGTTCTTTTCCGTCGTTTCGGCGGTCATCAGCTTTGTTGCGGACAATCTGACTGCCTTCTTCAATTATCTGCCGGCGCCGGTTGTTTTCCTGATTCTCGCCTTCCTCGCACTGTGGCGTGTCGGCTGGCAATTCACCCTATTCGTGCTGGTCGCGCTGTACGTGGTCATGGGCATGAATCTGTGGCCCGAGACCATGGACACGCTGGGGCTGGTGCTGGCGGCCACGCTGGCCGCCCTGGGTGTGGGCCTGCCGCTGGGCGTGGTCATGGCCAAGAGCGATTTGGTGCAGGCCATCATCCGCCCGATACTGGACTTCATGCAGACGCTGCCGGCATTCGTGTACCTGATTCCGGCCGTGATCTTTTTCGGTACCGGACGAGTGCCGGGCGTGATCGCCACCGTCATCTTTTCCATGCCGCCGGTGGTGCGTCTGATGAACATCGGCATTCGCTACGTGCCGACCGAGAACGTGGAGGCCGGCAAGGCATTCGGCTGCAACGGCTTCCAGCTGCTGTGGCGGGTCGAGCTGCCGTTGGCGCTGCCGTCGATCATGGCCGGCATCAACCAGACCATCATGCTGGCTCTGTCGATGGTGGTGATCGCCTCGATGATCGGGGCGGGCGGCCTGGGTGATCCGGTGCTCGCCGGCATTCAGCAGCTGCGTCTGGGCACAGGCTTCCAGGGCGGCCTCGGGGTCGTGATCCTGGCCATCATCCTGGACCGCCTGACTCAGAGTTTCGGTCAGCGTCAGCGTGACGGCGGTCTGTTGTCGCGCCTTAAAAAATTGTTTTCCGGCTCCGGTGCAGGGTCCGGCTCGACTTGATTGGGCGGCTCTGGATTGAGAGTATCTGAGCGCACGAGTTTGAATAAGGGAGAAATTATGAAAATGGGAATGAAGAGTTTGACCGTCGCCGCCGTGGCCGGTGCCACGATTGCCATGGGCAGTTTCGGTAGCGCCCAGGCTGCCAGCGGCGACAAGACCATCACCATCGGCTGGACCGCCTGGTCGGATGCCGAGTTTGTGACCAAGCTGAGCAAAACGCTGATCGAGCAGCGGACCGACTACAAGGTCAAGCTGAAGATGGCGTCGATCGGCGTGCAGTACCAGGGTGTGGCCGATGGCAACCTGGATGCCATGCTGATGGCCTGGCTGCCGGATACTCAGGCCGCTTACTGGAAGAAGGTCAAGGGCAAGGTTCAGGATCTGGGCCCGCTTTACACCGGCGCTCAGCTCGGCTGGGTGGTGCCCGACTACGTGCCCAAGGATAAGCTCAATTCCATTGCCGATCTGAAGAAGCCGTCCGTGAAGGCCAAGCTCCATGGCAAGATCCAGGGTATCGATCCCGGCGCGGGCGAGATGCAGCTGTCGCACAAGACCATGAAGGCCTACGGCCTGAACAAGGACTATCGTCTGGTGTCGGCCAGCGGTGCGGCCATGACGGCGGCCCTGGCGCGTGCCGAGCAGCGCAAGGACTGGATCGTGGTCACCGGCTGGACGCCGCACTGGATGTTCGGCAAGTGGCACCTGCGTTTCCTGAAGGATCCGAAGGGCACCATGGGTGCCGCGCAGCATGTCGACGCTGTCGTGCGTGACGGGTTCTCCAAGGATTACCCGGAGGTCGCGAGCTTTTTGAGCAACATGCACATCCCGCTGGGTCAGCTCCAGGCTGCGATGTACAACGCGCGCAAGACCAGTGAGCAGAAGGCGATCAAGAAATTCATCGCCGACCATCCGGACGAGGTCAACAGCTGGTTCAACAAGAGCAGCTGATCGCTCGCGCCTCGGGCGCATGAGCGCAGAAGCCCGGCCAGTCGGCCGGGCTTTTTATTGCGCGCTTGCTAAACTATGGGCATGGATAGTCTGTTATCACGATTCCTGTCGATTGTCGTGTTGGGCGCCGTCGTGCTGTTTGCGGGCTGCAGCGGTCACCAGCGGCGGGCCGGTACCCACGATCCGATCGTGATCGGCTGGACGGCCTGGGACGATGCGGAGTTCGTGACGCGGCTGGCCAAGGCGGTGATCGAAGACCACACGCATCACCCGGTGCAGCTCAAGCTGGCGGGTATAGGTAAACAGTATCGCGGCGTGGCCAACGGTCGTCTCGACGCCATGCTGATGGCCTGGTTGCCCGATACTCATGCGCGCTACTGGCAACGCTATCGGCGCCGGTTGGTCGATCTCGGGCCCCTGTACCAGGGCGGGCAACTCGGTTGGGTGGTGCCGGATTATGTGCCCCGCGATCGGCTGAACAGTATCGCCGACCTCGCGAAGCCCGACATTGCAGCGCGGTTGCACCATCGTATTCAGGGCATCGATCCCGGCGCCGGGTTGATGCAGCTGTCGAAAAAAGCACTCAAACGCTACGGCCTGAACACGCAGTATCGTCTTGCGGCCGCGGACGCTCGCGTGATGTCCAGGGTTCTGGCCCGCGCCGAGGCAGCGCACAAGTGGGTTGTGGTCACGGGTTGGACGCCGCACTGGATATTCGGCAAATGGCGGCTACGCTTTCTCCAGGACCCCAAGGGCGCGCTGGGCTCGCGGCAGCATGTCGATGCGCTGGTACGCGACGGCTTTCGCGAGGATTATCCGCGGGTTGCGGCCATACTGTCACGGATGCACCTGGGGCTGCCGGAGTTACAGAATGCGATGCTCGATGCCCAGGCCAACGGCTATGCGACGGCGGTAGAGGACTTCATGGCCCGGCATGCCGATCAGGTGGCGCAATGGACGGCGCCAGGCAAGCGCCATTGACGCCCTTGTATGGTCGCGCCGGCCTGCTAGCCTAGCAGGCCTAAATTCGGCTTTCTTACAGCCATGACTTTGTCGTCCCGTGGCGTCGCCGCCGTGTTCATCGGCCTGGCGGCAGCATTCGCCATCAACATGATGGGCACCACATTGCCCACCCCGCTGTATCCGATCTATCAGGATCAGCTCGGCTTCTCCGAACTCATGATCACGGTAATTTTCGCCGTGTACGCCGTCGGCGTGATCGCCGCGTTGATCATCACCGGTAGTTGGTCCGACCAGATCGGTCGCCGGCCGATGCTGGCGCTCGGTCTCGTTTTCTCTGCGGCCAGCGCGGTCGCCTTTATCTGGGGCGGCGCGCTAGTGCCACTGCTGATCGGGCGGCTGCTGTCCGGTTTCTCGGCCGGAATCTTCACCGGCACCGCCACGGTTGCCGTGGTGGAAATGGCGCCACGCCAATGGCGTGAACAGGCGACACTGGTGGCGACTGCCGCCAACATGGGCGGTCTCGGTCTCGGTCCGTTCGTCGCCGGTATCCTGGCGCAATACGCGCCGGCGCCGCTGCTGCTGTGTTTCGTGCTTGACCTGGTGCTGATCGCCCTCGCGGCGGGAGTGCTCTACCTGGCGCCGGAAACCGCGCGAAAGCCGGACCGGCCCCGGCTGACAGTTCGCAAGCCGGCCGTACCGCCCGGGGTTCGCGGCGTGTTCGTACCCGCGGCGATCGCCGGCTTTGCCGGGTTTGCCGTCATGGGCCTGTTTACGGCGGTGGCGCCCGCTTTTATCGGCAAGGTTCTGGGCTACAGCAATCACGCGCTGACCGGAAGCGTGGTTTTCATGCTTTTCATCGGCTCAACGGTCGGTCAGACGCTTCAGTCCCGACTGCCGCGAGCGGCGCGTCTGCCCATCGGTTGCCTCGGGCTGATTATCGGCATGGGATTTCTGATCGCGGCGATTGAATCCGGGTCACTGACGCTGATGATTTTCGCTGGGGCCATCGCCGGTGCCGGGCAGGGCGCGTCGTTCCGGGCCGGCATGGGCGAGATCACCGCGGCCAGTCCGGCGGAGCGCCGTGCCGAAGTGGCTTCCACTTTCTTCGTGGTTGCCTACGTGGCGATCTCTATTCCGGTGGTAGGGCTCGGCTTGATGGCGCGGGCCTGCGGGTTGCCCACAGCGGGCGTCATCTTTGCCTCGGCGGTGGCCGTGCTGTCGTTGATTTCGGCGGTCAGCCTGCTGGCGCGTCAGCGTGCGCGAACGGAAACGGCCGCATCCTGAGCCGCGCCTTTCGGCGGGTCGGCGTGTTGCTGCAGCTGCCACATGCGTGCATAGAGGCCGCCGGCCGCGAGCAGCTCGGCATGACGGCCCTGTTCGGCTACGCGGCCGGCGTCGAGCACCACGATCCGGTCGGCGTCGACCACGGTGGACAGGCGATGGGCGATCACCAGCGTGGTGTGGTCGGCCGCGAGTTCGGCCAGGGCGTGGGTGATCGCGCGCTCGGCCTCGCTGTCGAGCGAAGATGTGGCTTCGTCGAACACCAGGATCGCCGGGTTCTTGAGAATGGCGCGGGCAATGGCGATGCGTTGTTTCTCGCCGCCCGAGAGTTTCAACCCGCGCTCGCCGACCAGCGTATGCATGCCGTCCGGCAGCCGGGCGATGAAGTCGTCCAGATGGGCCATGCGCGCGGCGCGCTCGATCGCCGGGCTGTCGGCGCGATCCGGCGCGCCGTAGGCGATGTTGTATTCGATGGTGTCGTTGAACAGCACCGTGTCCTGCGGTACCACGCCGATCGTGGCGCGCAGACTGTCGAGCGTCAGCTCGCGGATGTCGGTGCCGTCGATCCGGATCGCGCCGCCGTCGACGTCATAGAAACGGAACAACAGGCGTGCCAGCGTCGACTTGCCGGCCCCGCTATGGCCGACCACGGCCACCTTGGCGCCGGGCCGGGCCACCAGATCCACGCCGCGCAGGATCTCGCGCTCGCTGGAATATCCGAAATGGACATCCTCGAACACGATTTCCGGCTGCGTCGCGCGCAGGGGGCGGGCATCCGCGGCCTCGGTGATTTCCGGCTCGATATCGGTGAGCGCGAACATGCGTGCGGTGTCGGCCATTGCCTTCTTCAACTCGCGATAGACGAAGCCGAGCGCCGACAGCGGCAGAAACAGCTGCAGCATGTAGGCATTGACCATGGTGAGGTCGCCGAGCGTCATGCTGCCGGCGACCACGCGCCGGCCGGCCAGGATCATGATCGCGGTCATCGCAAGCGCGATCACCAACGCCTGCAACGTGTTGAGCACGCCGAGTGAGCGCCGAGCGCGTGCCATGGCATCGGCCCAGCGGCCGAGTTCGGCATCGTAGCGATCGGCTTCGAAGGTTTCGTTGCCGAAATACTTCACGGTCTCGTAGTTGAGCAGGGTATCGACCGCGCGGGTGTTGGCCGCGGTATCCAGCCGGTTGGACTCGCGCACGTGCCGGGTGCGCCATTCGGTAAGGGCGGCGGTAACCGCCACGTAGGCGACCACGCTCACCAGCACGATCAGGGTGAACCAGATCGAGTAGTAATAGAACAGGATCGCCGCGACCAGGCCGATCTCGAACGCGGTCGGCAGGATATTGAACAGCATGAAACGCAGCAGGAAACGAATACCGCCAAGCCCGCGCTCGATGTCGCGTGACAGGCCGCCGGTACGCCGAGACAGATGGAACTCCAGATCCAGCCGATGCAGGTGCGAAAAGACCGCGAGCGCGACCTGATGCATGGTGCGCTCGGTCACCCGGCCGAACACCAGATCACGGATCTGGCCGAACAGGGTGGAGGCCAGACGCAGCGCGCCGTAGGCCAGCAACAGGCCGAGCGGCAGCACCAGGGCGGTGCTATGTTCCGAGCGATCCAGACTGTCGACGATATGCTTGAGCGCGATCGGCAGCAGTACGGAAGCGCCCTTGGCCGCCATCAGAAAGGCCATGGCCAGCGCCACGCGCGGCGTGTGCGCGCGCAGGTAGGGTGTCAGCGCCACCAGCCGTCGCCATTCGGCACGGCGCTCCGCGCGCTCGTCGGACCGGGGGCGGCGGTTCAACAGATCACGAGAGGTTGTCGTCCCGCCAGTGGATGTCCGGTTGAGGCGGTCACAGGTCGTGGCGCGCAGACAACGGCTGCTGCGGCACCTTTCGCAGCTTGCGGGTGTCGTAGCCTATGTTCTTCACGCGCTGCACCAATGCCTTGTAGCGTTTCGCACTGATATGCGGCGTACGCGCCATGATCCAGACATAGTCGCGCTTGTCGCGCGCGATGATGGTGCTGTCGTAGTTCGGGCTGACGTAGGAGATCACATACTGCAGCCGCAGGACATGGTAGAAATGCATGGCCCAGACGGCGTTGCCGGTGCCGTCAATCACTGTGCCGGTGGGCGTCATGGTGTGTTTCTTGCCATCGAAGCCGCCGTCGCGATAGGTGAACTTCACGTGGATCGTGTTGCCCCGGCCGCGCGAGTAACGCTCGATCTCGTTGTAGGCATTCTTGGTCTTGGACGGCGGGATGTGCGCGATCACATACCAGGGGCCCATGAAGCGATTGAGATCGACATCGTGCTCGCGCGGGAACCCCGGCTTGGGGATCACGCTGCAGGCCGACAACGACAGCAGGGCAATGATCGGCAGCAGAAAACGAAGACGGGACATGACGGGCTCCGCGAGGCCGCCGACCGGCGCCGCAGTCGCGGGCGCCGGTCGGGGCCGGGATGAATGGCATTGTCTATGCGCTACGCAACAGCGGCGCCATTGGATGCCGGGCTGATCAGTCCCAGATACCGGGTTCGACCTGCTCCGGTTTCTTGAGCACCCGTTTGTTGAAGACCGGATCGCCGGTGCCGGTGCGGCGCTGTTTTTCGTAGTCCCGCAGTACGCGCAGCGCGATCGGGAACAGCAGCAGGATCGCCACCAGGTTGGTCGTGGCCATCAGCCCCATGGCGAAGTCCGCGAAATTCCAGACGAAGCTCAGCGTGGCCACCGAGCCGATGAAGACCATGGCCAGCAGGAAGGGCCGCAGCCAGGCGATCATGGTGTCCCCGTACTTGCCGAACAGGTAATCGACGTTGATCTCGGTGTAGGCGAAGTTCGCCAGGATCGAGCTGTAGGCGAAAAAGAAGATCGCCAGCGCGATGAACCATTCGCCGAAGGCGCCGAGGTGATACTGCATCGCATCCTGGGTGAGCTTGATGCCCTCCAGCGACTGGCCGGCCGCATGGGCCTGCAGGATATGGTCGTAGACACCCGAAAGCAGAATCACTACTGCGGTACAGCTGCAGATGATCAGCGTATCGATGACCACGCCGAAGGCCTGCACCAGCCCCTGGGCCGCCGGGTGCTTGACCTCGGCGGTCGCGGCGGCGTTCGGGGTGGAGCCCATGCCGGCCTCGTTCGAGAACAGGCCGCGCTGCACGCCGTTCTTGAGCGCGGCGGCCACGGCATAGCCGGCCGCACCCCCGGCGACCGGACCGTAGCCGAACGCCGATTTCACGATCAGTGCCAGCATGCTCGGCACCTGCGCGTAGTTCGCGATCAGGATATAGGCCGCGACCAGGAAGTACCCGACGGCCATGATCGGCACGATCTTCTCGGCCGTACGCGCGATCGACTTGATGCCGCCGTAGATGACGATGGCGGTGAGGATCACCAGCACGATCGCGGTCACCCAGTTCGGCACGCCGAAGCCGCCCTCGATGCCCTGCGCGATGGTGTTCGCCTGGGCGCCGCAGAAGGCAAAGCCGTAGGCGATGATCAGAAACACGGCGAACACGATACTCATCCAGCGCTGGCCGAGCGCCCGCTCGATGTAATAAGCGGGTCCGCCGCGATAGATGCCGTCGCCGTGGTGCACCTTGTAGACCTGCCCCAGGGTGCACTCGATGAAGGTGGTGGCGATGCCGACCAGCGCGGTCATCCACATCCAGAAGATGGCCCCCGGCCCCCCGGCGAACAACGCCAGGGCCACACCGGCCAGGTTGCCGGTGCCCACGCGGGCGGCCAGCGAGGTCGCCAGCGCCTGGAACGAGCTCACACCCTTGCCGCTGCCTTTCTCGGTGAACACCAGTGCTGCCATGTGCGCCAGCAACCGGAATTGCAGGCCGCGGGTGGCAATGGTGAACACCAGGCCGGCGCCCAGCAGCAAGTAGGTGAGGATGTAGTTCCAGATGAAACCACTGACTGGATTGATCACCGCATTCACGGCCTGTTCCAGCGTCTGGATGAGCGTCATCGATTTGTCTCCCCGGCGTACCCGGTCCCGGGCACGCGATAAGTGATACCGCGACGTTTTGCCCCCAGCCGGAGCCAGGTACAGGCGCTGCCGCAGCACCACGCCCGGGCCCGGCGGAGAATGTCGCCGCGGGCCGGGTGCAAATCGCTGCTTGCAGATCGTCGCGAAAACGAATTGTGTCTTCGGGAGACCGCTCGGATTGAGCCGCCCGGTGTGGTTGGCCGTGCCCACGGCACGGCACCGGCGCAACACTCGCGGCGCGAGTGGTTGAGCCGCCGGCTTTTCGACCACCCAGCGTCGCACGTGACTCGGATCTGTAACGACCGTGTCCCATGCTGTGCTTGGCGCAAAGCGTCTGCGATTTCCCGGCGGCGCCCTTTTTACCGTGCCGAACGCGGCGAGGCAATTGGCCGGAAGCCGTAGGCGGCACCGCGGCAAGCGCTCGCGGTCGGTCGCGGCGCACAACAAGCCCGCCGCGCTCGCGCCGTGTCAGTCCGTGGGGTCGTCCGCCGATGCGGCAGACACCAGCTGGGCGCCCCTTTAGGCCGCCCGGCGCGGGCCGCTACGGGCGGGGCGATCGATCAATTCACCGGGCCGCCTTCGTTGTCCAGGCTGCACTCGGCCAGCCCCGGCTTGCTGGAGCAGCGAATCTTTTTCAACATATGCTGCATCTTGTGGCTGTACCAGCCGTCCTGGCAGAGTCGCTCGCGGGTGTTGCGACACATCCGGCGGTACTTCCGGGCTCGATCACCCGGGATACGCACCCAGTACTTGTCCGGGATCTTGTTGTCGGACCGTTTCACCCGACGCATGGTTGGCCCGTACATGTTGTTGAATACCCAGGTGCGTGATTTCTGGCCGAAATCGGCCGGGAACCGGTTCTTGTGGAATACGAGCTGGCCGGACAGCATGCCCGGCACGAAGTCGGCGATGCCGCCGTTGTTGCCGAATTCTGACAGCTACCGCCGCAAGGTCACGGATGTGACCCGGAAAGGCGATATTGACCTCGCTAATCGCGACATCAGGCGCCGCTTGAAACATGCGATCTTCGAGGCCCAATTCGACTAGACCAAGCGCGAATTGCATGCCGGGCAGTGTAATATATTTTAGATATACATCACCGCCCGGCATGCAGGGAGCCGACCATGACCAAGCCACTGCTTGTACGGTTTCGAGACGAGCGCAGCGAAAACGGCGCCGACCGCGATACCCTGAAGGCGGTCGCCGACAAGCTCGGTGTATCCGAAACGATGGCCGTACACATCGCGATCAATCGCATCCATCAGCGACTTTTCCCCGAGCAGTACAACGAGGACTTCCCCAGCAACGAGGCGCTGCGCCAGATACGGGCTGAGAACCCCGAAACACCGGGCGCCGTCGTCGACGACATCCGCGACCGGATCGCCGAGCACGAAGCCGAGGACGACCGCTAGGTCGGCCCGGCTCAAGAACGGGCGATCGAGCCCGCGCGAGGCGAGTGGCCACGGGCAGGGCGCATGGCGGCGCGCTGTGTGAGCGACAAGCACACGACGCCATGGATCGCCCGCAAACGAGCGTTTTTCAGAGGGCCGCGCCGCGGTTCTGCGAAAAGCGTTGCCGAGTGCAATCGCTCAACGGGCCCGCAGGAGCGATCACCGTCTGGCGCAGACTTCGATCGCACCGGGTCGGATCACACGTACGACGAACCGAAACAAGCAAGGATGCGAGGCCAAGGCTCTGCCGGCGATCGCGACGTGATCGGAGGTAGTGATGACCCAGGACAAAGCGTTTCATGTGCAGGCAGACGAATACGGCGCGGTCGTGTTCGCGCGCAGCCATGTTGTGGCGCGGCGCCAGGGTGCCGAGGACCTCGACACAGAGTTCGGGGAGGTCTCCTGCCTGTTACCTCCGCTGTTTTCAAAGCCTTCAAAAATAAAAGCCGGCGCCTGTCCGTCTTTTATTTTCAAAGGCTTCGCGGCCAATGGCCGCGGCGAGCATGCGATCGCATGCTCGCGCTATTGACCCGAAAAATCATCTATTTTTGTGCCGGGTCAATAAACTGACAACCAGAAAATCCTACGGGTTTCGAACCTATCATGGCGCCGAAATCGCTCTGTATTACGCCCTCGGCGCTCTACCTGAGCCAGAGTGCGCCCACAAATTTCGCTGAGGAGCCTTTTAGAAACGGCAGGCCAAGGTGCCAAAACGTCGTATGCGACAATTGCGCCTGGCCGACTCGCTATATCCATGACCCAGACAATCGATACCGATGTGATCGTGCTCGGCGGCGGCGCGGCGGGGCTGATGTGTGCCGCGGTGGCCGGCGCGCGCGGGCGGCGTGTGCATGTGCTCGAAAAGACGCGGCGCGTGGGCAAGAAGATCCTGATGTCCGGCGGCGGGCGCTGTAATTTCACCAATCTGTACAGCGGCCCGGCGAATTTCCTGTCGGCCAACCCGCACTATTGCAAGTCGGCGCTGGCGCGCTATACCCCGGCCGACTTCATCGCATTGGTGGAAGCCCACGGCATTGCCTATCACGAGAAGGAACGCGGCCAGCTGTTCTGCGACCACTCCTCCAAGCAGATCGTGCGATTGCTGCTGGATGAATGCGAACGCGCGGGCGTGGCCGTGCATACGGAAGTCGATATCCGAAACGTCGCGCGCGCGGACAACGGTAGCTTCCGGGTCGACACCGGCGCCGGTGTCTGGACCGGCGCCGCCGTGGTGGTCGCCACCGGCGGGCTGTCGATTCCGAAGATGGGCGCCTCCGGCTTCGGCTTCGATCTGGCGCGACGCTTCGGGTTGGCCGTGCGCGAGCCGCGTCCGGCACTGGTGCCGTTCACGCTGGCGGGGCGGGAACGCGAATCGTTTGCCGCGCTGTCCGGGCTCGGGCTGGACGTCGAGGCCCATTGCCACGAGGCGAGCTTCGGTGCCGGGATGCTGTTCACCCATCGCGGACTGAGCGGGCCCGCCATGCTGCAGGTTTCGTCCTACTGGCAGGCCGGCGACCCGGTCGGCGTGGATTTCCTGCCCGGTGTCGATGGGCGCGCCTGGCTGGCCGAGCGGCGCGAGGCAAGACCCGATGCCCGTTTGTCCACCGTGCTGGCGGAACGCCTGCCCAAGCGCCTTGCGGCGTGCCTGTGTCGCGAGGTCGGGGCGGCGCGCCTGGGGGATGCGCGGCTCAAATCCCTGTCGGACCATGAACTGACGGCCGCCGGCGCTCGGCTCGCGGACTGGCGGTTCCGGCCCGACGGCACCGAAGGCTATCGTACTGCGGAGGTCACGATCGGCGGCGTGGACACCGCGGCCCTGTCGTCAGCCACGATGGCGGCGCGCGACGTGCCCGGCCTTTATTTTATCGGCGAAGTGGTCGATGTGACCGGGCATCTCGGCGGGCACAATTTTCAATGGGCCTGGGCCTCCGCCAACGCGGCCGGTCAGGTAGTCTAGGGCGCACATCCACGACCCCCGTCCGCCGACATGCCATATCGATGGCCTCCCCGGGCTGCCGCGCCCCTGATCGTGTTCCTGGCCGGTTGTGCCACCCACGCCCCGGCCGACACGTCCGCGGCCAACGCAGCGGGCGCGAAGCAGCCGACGAGCGAGCGGACGCAGTCCGAACCCGCCCAGTCGACGAAGCGCTCGAACGACAGCGGACAGGGCGCGCCGGCGGGTGTCGACGGGCGCGATGCGGCCGGTTTCGCGCGCTGGGTGGCGGGCTTCGAGCGGCGTGCCCGGGCCAGGGGAGTCGCCAGCACGACCCTGCACAGCGCCCTCGCCGATGCCGAATTTCTGCCGCGTGTGATCGATCTTGACCATCGCCAGCCCGAGTTCAACCGGGCGATCTGGGATTATCTGGATACGGCGGTCTCGGCCACGCGTATCGCCCACGGCCGCGAGAAACTGGCGACCTATCGGAACACGGCGGACCGGGTCGCGGCTCGTTATGGCGTGCCGGGCGCCGTGCTCGTTGCGATCTGGGGCATGGAGAGCAACTACGGGGCCAATTTCGGCCATTACGAAACGATCGATGCGCTCGCCACGCTGGGCTACGAGGGCCGGCGCGAGTCATTCGCCGAGCACCAGCTTTATGCCGCGCTCAGGATTCTGGCCGACGGCGATATCAGCCGATCCGACATGCGCGGTTCCTGGGCCGGCGCGATGGGCAACACCCAGTTCCTGCCGACCAGCTTCCTGGCGTATGCGGTGGATGCCGACGGCGACGGCCGGCGCGATATCTGGGGCTCGATTCCCGACACCATGGCCTCCACCGCCAATTATCTGGCCAAGAACGGCTGGCAGACCGGGCAGCCGTGGGGCCGCGAGGTCCGGCTCCCGGCGAATTTCAATTATGCGCAAGCGGATGGCGACGCCCATCGATCGGCCGCGGCCTGGCGCGCCCAGGGCGTGCGCCCGGTCGATTCACGCGGCCTGCCACAATTCGACTCGGCCGCCATCATCGCGCCGGCCGGGGCGTCGGGCCCGGCCTTCATGGTCGGGCCGAATTTCCGGGTGATCCGGCGCTACAACAATGCCACCAGCTATGCGTTGGCGGTGGGCCTGTTGGCCGACCGGATCCGGGGCGAACCCGGCGTACAGCAATCCTGGCCGCGGGACGAGGCGAGCCTGTCGCGTGCTCAGGTGCTCACCCTGCAGCGCGACCTGAATGCGCTCGGCTACGGCAGTGGCACGCCCGATGGCATCGTTGGCCCCAATACCCGAGCCGGGGTGCGCTCGTTCCAGCGCGACCAGGGTCTGACGGCGGACGGTTTCCCCACCCGGAGCCTGCTGCACCGGGTCGCGGTCGCGGTTGGCAACTAACGGCCGCGCACCACGGCGCGTCTTACTTTGCGCGGTTTTTCGAGCCCGTAGGGTGCGGGTGATAGCGCGCCGCCCATCGGCGAAGCCGCATGAAAAAGGCCGCCCCGCAGGGCGGCCCATGTCACGGGCGAATCGCGGGGCGGCCTATTCGTGGCCGGCGATCGCGTGCGGCACGTAGGGCGCTTCCAGTTGGGTCTTTTCATCCTCGGTGAGGGTGAGGTCCATCGCGGCGATGGCATCGTCGAGATGGCGCTCCTTGCTCGCACCCACGATCGGCGCGGTGACCTGCGGATGGGCCGCCACCCAGGCGAGTGCAACCTGGGCCATCGGCACGCCCCGGGCCTCGGCCACTTTGCGCAGGGCCTCGACCACCTGATCGTCGGACTCGGCGGCACCGAGCTTCCATTTCTCGGTCATCTGGTCGGTCTGGGCGCGCTTGGACTCGCCGCCGGCGCCCTGTTTCTTGCCGGCCAGCACGCCACGGGCGAGCGGGCTCCACGGGATCACGCCCACGCCCTGATCGGCGCACAACGGCAGCATCTCGCGTTCTTCCTCGCGATAGACCAGGTTGTACATCGGCTGCATGGTCACGAACTCGGTCCAGCCGTTGGCGCGAGCGATTTCCTGACACTTGGCGAACTGCCAGGCATACATGCTCGACGCGCCGATGTAGCGGGCCTTGCCGGCCTTGACCACATCGTGCAGGGCTTCCATGAACTCCTCGACCGGCGTGTCGTAGTCGAAGCGATGGATCTGGTACAGATCGATGTGATCGGTGCCGAGGCGCGTCAATGATGCATCGATGGCATGCATGATGTGCTTGCGCGACAAGCCGCGGTTGTTCGGGCCGTCGCCCATCGGGTTGTAGACCTTGGACGCCAGCACGAAATCCTCGCGGTCCGCGTAGTCCAGCAGGGCCTTGCCGACGACCTTTTCGGATTCGCCCTTCGAGTACATGTCGGCGGTGTCGAAGAAATTGATGCCGGCATCCAGTGCTTTCTTGATGAACGGCCGGCTGGCCTGCTCGTCCAGCACCCATTCACGCCATTTCGGGGTGCCGTAGGTCATCGTGCCGAGGCACAACGGCGAAACGCGTGTACCGGTCGATCCCAGTTGTTTGAATTCCATGGATTATGGGTTTGGCATATGTGTGTGCCTTACAATAATCTTCGTTATCCAGCCCGACAAGCTCAGCCGCCGAATTACGCTGTGGCGGCACGCGGTCGCGATGGCAATAGAAGCCGTACGCCACGCAGGAGAGGGGGCGGCGGTTGCGTGATAGTCTCAAGTCCATCGCGGCGCGTGGTGCCGCCTGTTTGGAGATGCGTGATGACGATTCGCCGAGGCGCCTGCGACCTTTCCGTGCTGCTGGCCCTGACCGCTGCGGGTGTCACGATCGCCCACGCAGCGCCCGGGCTCAAGCCCGGCCGCTACAAGATCGATACCGCCCATACCTATGCGCATTTCGCGATCGACCACATGGGGTTATCGACCCTGCGCGGCCGGATGGACGTGCGCAAGGGTACGATCCGGATCGGCGATGATCCGTCGCACAGCGTGATCGACGTCACGTTCGACCCGGCCAGCGTGGATACCGGCGACGACGCGCGCGATCAGCACCTGCGCGACATGGAAGGATTCTTCAACGTCAAGAAATATCCATCGCTCACATTCAAGTCGACAAGTGTGCGTTTCGACGATGCTGATGGCGACAGCGAAGCGACCGTGCGGGGCCGTCTCACGCTACACGGCGTGACGCGACCGGTTACGCTGCAGGTGGACGATATCGCCTGCAAGGTGAATCCGCTGGAAAAGACCCGCTACACCTGTGGTTTCGACGCCGCAACCGAAATCAAACGCAGCGATTTCGGCATGGATGCCTTCCCGAAGCTGGTCGGCGACAAGGTCGAGCTGTCGTTCGAGGTCGAGGCGAACAAGCCTGTGAACGCGAAGGACTGACTTGAAAAGTCGGTCCGCCAATGGACGCGCATGAGCGCAAATAAAAAACCGGAACCTCACTGTGTACAAAACTTAGCCGGACGGTGCTGTATTGCGTCCCGTTACGCAGCGACGGAGACGCGGAGTGACGGCGGGTGTCCGGCGCACTGCGCCGGTGCGGCCAGCCTGTTTGAGGGCCGCCAAAGCGGCCCGAGTTCTGGCTGCATCCCGCCGGCGCTGCGCGTCGGAGTGAACCGGCGTAGCCGGCGCTGTGTCGGGTGCCCTTCTTTCGGTTACCTTTCTTGGGCAAACAAGAAAGGTAACTCGCGCATCAGCGTGAAACCCTGGCCCGATCAATGGCTTCCAGAAGCGACAACACGCCGAGCGATCTCGCATGTCGCCCTGGCTGAGATTTATACATAATCAGGAGCCAGAATGACGACTGGCCGCGCCGGAGCGTGCCGAGTTTTCGAGTCGGGCCGCGCCAAGACGGGCCGCCTCGCTTCAATTCGCGTTTTGATTATGTACAACGTTCAGTCAAAGGCTTGATGACGCGATTGCGTGCACCCGAAGCAGCAATGCCTTGATCCTGCTTCTATTTGCGCTCATTCGCGTGCATTGGCGGACAAAGTGCCTTCGCTTATTCAGCCGTTGCCTGTCGTACATAATCAGGATTCGCGTTCAATTCACGTCCATTGGCCGACTCGTCCTTAACGAAGAAAAGATCGATCAGTTTGAACGCAGGTTATCGGATGTCACGATCTCGCTGATGCGCGACAGCTGGCGGATCGAGGCCTTGTGATCCTCGATGTCGTCGGTCGCACAGGCATCTTCGATCACACGAATGCGGTAATCGCGATCGTGACCGTCGCGGGCCGCTGATTGCACCGCCCAACTGGTCGAGACGCCGCACAGATACAGCGTGTCGACCGCGTTGGCGCGCAGTAGCGCCTCCAGCGGCGTGGCGTAGAAGGCGTTCACGCGTGGCTTTTCCACCACGAATTCGCGCTCGGGATTGGCCGGGGTGGCGTCCAGCGCTTCGTGGAATTCCGTGCCCCAGGTGCCGAGCTGCAACACGCCGTTTTCCTTGGCCGCGCCGAACAGCGGCGAATGCTTCGGGCATTCGGCGTAGCCCGGGCCGAAGCCGACCTTGACCAGCACCACGAACCACTCGTTGGCGCGGGCATGGGCCAGGGACGTGTTGGCATGCTCGATCACGCCGCGCTCGGCGATCTGCGGCGCCGCGCCGGCCATCGGGCTGTCGGGATGCACGATGTCGTTGATGAAATCCAGGGCGATCAGGGCAGTGGTCATGGCGACTCCGGTGTCGGTTTGAGAACCGCACCTTAGCAGCTGTACCCGCCGGCCCGGTCAACCAGGCCGGCGACCGCCGATGTCGCGCGGTGTCGCGTCAGCCCTGCCGGGCCTCGAGCGTCTCCCAGCGTTTCAATGCTTTTTCCAGTTCGGTTTCGACCCGGGCGAAGGCATCGGTGGCTTTCTTGATCTCGGCCTCGTTGCGGTCGTAGAAACCGGGCTCGGCGAAAACCGCTTCGCGTTCTGCCAGATCCTGCTCGAGTCTTTCGATCCGGCTCGGCAGGTCGCGCAATTCCTTGCGCTCGGCGGTGGACAGCGCCGATTCGGTCTTCGGTTTCGCTTGCGGCGTCGCGACGGGTTTGCTCGCCGCGGGCGCCGGTGTCCGATCGGCCGGGCGCTGGCGCAGATAATCCGAATAGCCGCCGACGTAATCACCGACGCGGCCGTCGCCTTCCATCACCAGCGAACTGGTCACCACATTGTCGAGAAAATCACGATCATGGGAGACCAGCAGCAGGGTGCCGTCGAAGTTGGTCAGCCGTTCCTCGAGCAACTCCAGCGTTTCCACGTCGAGATCGTTGGTCGGCTCGTCCATCACCAGCAGGTTGGCCGGGCGGGTGAACAGCTTGGCCAGCAGCAGACGGTTGCGCTCGCCGCCGGACAGCACATGCGTCGGGCTGCGCGCCCGCTTGGGCGAGAACAGGAAATCGCCCATGTAACTCATGATATGGCGGTCCTGGCCGTTGATGGTCACCGACGAGCGTCCGCCGGCGACGTTGTCGAGCACGCTGATGTTGTCGTCCAGCGCGGCCCGGTGCTGGTCGAAGTGGGCGATATCGAGATTGGTACCGAGCTTGATGGTGCCGGCGTCCGGCTCGAGCTGGCCGAGCAGCAGGCGGATCAGCGTGGTCTTGCCGGCCCCGTTCGGGCCGATGATGCCGACCTTGTCGCCGCGCTGGATGGTGGTGGTCAGGTTGGTCACGATCGGCTTGTCGCCCCAGGCATAGGCAACGTTTTCCGCCACGATCACGTTCTTGCCGGAACGGGCGGCGTCCTGGGTCACGATATTGGCTGTGCCGGCGCGCTCGCGCCGCTGGGCCCGTTCGGCGCGCATGGCTTTCAGCGCGCGCACTCGGCCTTCGTTGCGGGTCCGGCGGGCCTTGATGCCCTGGCGAATCCAGGTTTCTTCCTGGGCCAGGCGCTTGTCGAACTCGGCGTTGGCCTTCTCTTCGTCGGCGAGTGCCTTGTCCTTGCCTTCCAGGAACTTGTCGTAGTCGCCGGGCCATGACGTCAGCCGGCCGCGATCGAGATCGATGATCCGCGTGGCCAGATTGCGCAGGAAGGCGCGGTCATGGGTGATGAACAACAGCGCGCCGGACCACGACATCAGGATCTCTTCGAGCTGCGCGATGGCGGCGATGTCGAGATGGTTGGTCGGCTCGTCGAGCAGCAGCAGGTCGGGCTCGGAGACCAGCGCGCGCGCCAGCAGCACGCGGCGCTTCTGGCCGCCGGACAGGGCCGTGAAGTCGGCATCCGGATCGAGCTTCAGGCGGCTCAAGGTGGCTTCGACCTGTTGCGCCAGCGTCCAGCCGTCGTGGGCCTCGACATCACTCTGGGCGCGGGAGAACGCATCCATCACGTCTTCCCCGGCCGACAGGCGCGCGGCCAGGTCGTGAAAACGCGCGACCGCCTCGCCGGCGGCGCCGAGCCCGGCGGCGGTCACCTCGTACACGCTGCCATGGGTCGCCGCCGGCACTTCCTGTTCCAGCCGCGAAATCTTCAGCCCCGGCTTGCTTTCGCGCTTGACCTGATCCGGCTCGAGTTCACCGGCGACGATACGCATGAGCGTGGACTTGCCGGTGCCGTTGCGCCCGACCAGCGCGACACGCTCGCCGGCGGCGATGGACAGCTCGGCGCGATCGAGCAGGACTTCGACGCCGTAGGACAGCGACAGTTCGCGGAGTTGCAGCAGCATGGAGGTATTAGCGGGCCAAGAATAAATCGAGCGTTATTGTACGCGTCCTGCCGCCGTTGCATGCTCCGCGCGGTAAAGACGATTTATCCGCGGATTAACGCAGAACTAGGCAGGTCGAAGACGGACGATTCAACGGTGTGCACATCTTGCCGCGATTGCTCCCTCGGCTGTTTATGCTCTGCTTCGTCCTTTCCCGTCGGTGCGCCGACGACCTCTGCCGGCGGCCCGTTCAAACGGAATCGGGCTCAACTTCGGGAAAGTCCCGCTGCGTCGCGGTCTGGCGATCGCGCGGTTTAGAATCCACCGATTATCCAAGATCGAATGGCGTGGAAATGATATGACCGATGGCGCCTGGCTTACGCTGACGATTGCTTTTCTGGTTGGCGCCGCACTTGGCGGGCTGATCGCCCTGCTGGTGGCACGCGCGAACCGTGCGGGGCTGGTTTCGAAGCTTGAGGCGCTCGAACGCGATGATGCAGCGCGCGGCGCCTCGCTGGAAAAAGCCCATGCGGAACTGGCGAATGCGCGTAGCGAGAATGCGCGTCTCGCCGAACGGATCGAGGCCGAGCAGCGTCACGCCGAGGACAAGCTGGCCACGCTCACCCAGGCGCGCGAGCAGATGGCGCACCAGTTCAAAACACTCTCGCAGGAGATCCTCGACGAAAAGGCCAAGGCCTTCAACGAATCCAGCAAGGCCAGCCTGGAGCCGTTGATCAATCCGCTGCGCGAGCATATCGGGCGCTTCGAGAAGCAGGTCAAGGAAGCCTATGACGTCGAGAACCGGCAGCGTTCCGCGCTCGCGCAGCAGATCAGGATGCTGGAAGAGTCGAACAAGGCGATCGCCGAGGACGCGACCAATTTGACCAAGGCGCTGCGCGGCGAGTCCAAGACCCAGGGCAACTGGGGCGAGATGATCCTGGAGACGGTGCTGGAGCGCTCCGGGCTGGAAAAAGGCGTGCAATACGAGACGCAGTTTCATAGCACCACCGAAGAGGGCAAACGCCAGTTGCCGGATGCGGTGGTGCATCTGCCGGAGTCGCGCTCGCTCGTGATCGACTCCAAGGTCTCGCTCACCGCCTATCTGCGGGTGCAGGAAGCCGAGGATGAAAACGCGCGCCGCACCGCGCTGGCCGAACACATCACCTCCGTGCGGCGCCATCTCAAGCAGTTGTCGGAAAAGAAGTATCAAGGCATCGATGCGATTCGGACGCTGGACTACGTGTTCATGTTCGTGCCGTCCGAGGCAGCCTATGTCGAAGCGCTGCGCGGTGATTTCGGCCTGCAGCGCGAAGCGCTCGATGCGAACATCGCGCTGGTGTCGCCGACCACGCTCATGCCGATGCTGCGCGCGGTGGAGAATCTGTGGCGGCTGGACAAACAGGAGAAAAACGCCGAGGCCATCGCCGATCGTGCCGGCACGCTGTATGACAAGTTCGTCGGTTTCATTACCGATCTGGACAAGGTCTCGCGCAATCTGGAAACCGTGAACAAGTCGTTCGCCGAGGCCCGCAACAAGCTCACCGACGGCCGCGGCAATCTGGTGCGCCAGGCCGAGATGCTGCGGGCGATGGGGGCGAATACATCGAAACAGGCGCCCAAGGCCTGGCGCGAAGCCGGCCAGCTCGGCGCCGACCGGGCGGCCGGGGAGGCGGACGATCCCGATGCGGCGCTGGATCGGCTCGAGGCGGATGAGGCGATCAGCGACGACGAAACCACGGGAGCCAAGTCATGAGTCCATCCATTCGCGAACGACTCGCCGCCCTGCGCGAATCCATGCCGCCGATCGACCCGGCCGAGGCCGATCGTCTGCGTGCGGCCGGCGCCTGGCTGGTCGATATCCGTGAGGCGGACGAGATTGCCCAGGGCACGCCGGTGGGCGCCAGGCCGCTCGGGCGTGGCTTTCTGGAAATGCGGCTGGAATCCGAGGGCGCGGCGGCCGACGACACGATTCTGTTGTTGTGCGCTTCGGGCTCGCGTTCGTTGCTGGCCGCCGAGCAACTGCATCAGCTCGGTTACACCGACGTGCGCTCGGTGGCGGGCGGCTTCGATGCCTGGAAGGATGCGGGGTTGGCCTTCGAGACGCCGGCCATGCTCGATGCCGGCGACCGCGCGCGCTATGCGCGCCAGCTCACCTTGCCCGAGGTCGGCGAGGCCGGGCAGTCGAAGCTGCGCGATGCCCGGGTGCTGGTGATCGGCGCCGGTGGGTTGGGCAGCCCGGCGGCCTTGTATCTGGCCGCGGCCGGGGTCGGGCATCTGGCGATCGTCGATCACGATACGGTCGATCGCTCCAACCTGCATCGCCAGATCCTGCATCGGGACGCCAGCGTCGGCCAGCCCAAGGTGCGTTCGGCGCATGCCACGCTTACCGCGCTCAACCCGGCGATCGAGATCGCGCCCGTTCAGGCACGGGTTTCGGCCGATAACGCGGCGGAACTGGTTGCAGGCTACGATCTGGTGATCGACGGCTCGGACAATTTCGCCGCGCGCTATGCGGTCAACGACGCCTGCGTGGCCGCGGGCATCGCGCTGGTCTACGGCGCGGTCGAGCGCTTCAATGGGCAGGTCGGGGTTTTTCCGGCCGGCGGGCGGCCCTGTTATCGCTGCCTGTTCGCCGAAGCGCCCCCGGCCGGCAGCGCGCCGACCTGTGCCGAGGCCGGCGTGATCGGCGCGGTGCCCGGTCTCGTGGGCACGCTGCAGGCACTGGAAGCGATCAAGTTATTGGTGGGCATGGCCGACACGCTGTCCGGCAAGCTGCTGTCGCTGGATGTGCGAACGCAGCGCTGGCGCACGATGTCGCTGCCGGCCAATCCCCAATGCCCGGTCTGTGCGGGCTGAAAACAGCGGGCTACGACATAAGTCGAATGTCAGTGCCTAGGTAGCGGTCGTTACCATTATTGTATTCCGTTGTATCCATTGTTTCGGCCGTCGGGGGACCGCGCATGCCGGCTTTCTATTTGATCGTGATAACGCTGGGGGCCTTTTACCTGGGCTACCGCTTCTACTCCCGGTATCTGGCCGAGCGCGTCTATGCGCTGGACCCGGACTTCAAGACGCCGTCGCACGAGTTGTCGGACGGGGTCGATTTCGTACCGACCAACAAACACATCCTGCTGGGCCACCACTTCACGGCGGTGGCCGGGGCGGCCCCGATCGTCGGGCCGGCGATCGCGGTCTACTGGGGCTGGCTGCCGGCGATCGCCTGGGTGATCCTGGGCACGATATTCGGTGCCGGCGTGCACGATTTCGGCGCCATCGTGACTTCCGCGCGTAATCGTGGCCAGAATATCGGCACGCTGTCCGGCAAGGTCATCAGCGCGCGCGCCAGCACGTTGTTCCTGCTGATCATCTTCTTCCTGCTGACGCTGGTGAACGCGGTGTTCGGCGTGGTGATGGCCATCCTGTTCGAAGCACACCCGGGCTCGGTGATCCCGGCCGTGATCGTGATCCCGATCGCGATGTGCATCGGCCAATGGGTGTATCGCATGAAGGGCGCGGTGCTGATTCCGTCGATCATCGGGCTGGTTCTGTTGTATGCGGCGATCCCGATCGGCCAGATGTACCCGATTCATGTCGACGGCCTGGCCCACCTGGTGGGGCTGTCGGTGCGCACGACCTGGGTAATCCTCATTTTCGCCTACACCTGGTTCGCCTCGCGCCTGCCGGTGTGGTTGCTGCTGCAGCCGCGCGACTACATCAACGGTCAGCAGTTGCTGGTCGCACTCGCGGTGATCTTCGCCGGCGTGATCGTCGGTTGGGACCAGATCACGGCGCCGGCGGTGAACCACGTGGCCGAGGGCACCAAGCAGTGGTTCCCGTATCTGTTCATCACCATCGCCTGCGGCGCGATCTCGGGTTTCCATAGCCTGGTCGCCTCGGGCACCACGTCCAAACAGATCGACAAGGAAACCGATGCCCGCTACATCGGCTACTGCGGGGCGCTGGGCGAGGGTTCGCTGGCGCTGGCCGCGATCCTGGCCTGCACCGCCGGGCTCGGTTCGGCGGCGGACTGGAACACAGCCTATTCCAGCTTTGGCGCGGCGTCGGGCGGGGCGCTCGGGCATTTCGTCGATGGTGTCGGGCATTTCCTGGCCAATCTCGGCATCGATGCCCAGCTGGGCGCCTCGTTCGCCGTGGTCGTGGTAGTGACCTTCGCCGGCACCACCATGGATACCGGCGTGCGCCTGCAGCGCTACATCCTGGAAGAGATCGCCGAACTGGCCGGCTTTCGGGCCCTGGTTGGCAAGACCACCATCCTGACCACGCTGGCCGTGCTGATTCCGTTGGCGCTGGCCCTGGTGCCGGGAGGCAACGGCGCCGGCGGCAAGGGCTTTGCCTTCGGCCAGCTCTGGACACTGTTCGGCACCACCAACCAGCTCACGGCGGGGCTGGCCCTGTCGGTGATCAGCGTCTGGGTGATGTCGCGCAATCGCAATCCGCTGGCTGCCCTCGTACCGCTGACCTTCCTGCTGTTCATGACCAGCTGGGCGCTGCTGCTCAACCTCGTCTCCTTTCTCAAGGAAGGCAGCTGGATGTTGTTGATCATGGATGCCGGGATCGCGGTACTCACCGCCTGGCTCATCGTGGAAGCGGTCACCGCGCTCAATCGCCAGCGGGGCGAACGTCGTGCCGGGGTGCCCAACGAGGCATGAGCATCGGTACCGGACATCGCTTGATCCTCGTGCGCGAGCAGGACGCCCAGCACAGTGGCTCGGGCTGCTGCGGGCGGCTCGGTGAGGCGCATACCGACCTCGGTGGCGCGGCCGACTACGCGCACAGCCGGGCGGTGATGGAATCGGTCGGCACGGTCTACCGGCGCCTGCGCGACGCGGCGCCGGGGTTGGTCATCGATGTGGTCGACCCGCGCAACACGGTGTGGCTGTATCCGGCGGTCTGGCGCGCGTCGCGTCGGGCCGGGCGCGGTGTCGGCGCCTCGCTGAAAAGCCTGTCGCGCGCGGGCGCCGCGGCCGCCATCGTGCTCGACGGTGAGGTGTTGTACTCGGGCGCGTTGCCGCCGCCCGAAACGATTGTCGCCGCGGTGATGGCACAGTTGCACGATTCCCGCGCGGCCTGAGGGTCGCTGGCGGTTCCATTCCCGAAAGATCCAGCGGAGGCCGCATGGCGGACGACAAGAGTCTTTGGCGCCGCATCAACGATTATCACGACCAGCTGTTCGTGGCCCCCTGGCGGGCGAGCATCGCACGCGAGGCCCGCAAGGAAGAGGACGTGCTCGTGGCGCTGTTGTTCCTGGAAGCGCTGGGTATTCCCGGCCCCGCCGACTACTTCGCGCTGGAACTCTACCCGGATCTGATCGAGGCGTTTCATCGCTGGCACCAGCGCATGGGCATGGAGACATTCCCCGAAGCCGGGGTGTGCTGCTGATGGCGCACGACCACGACCACCACGAACCCACGCGCTTCTTTCTGTTCGGCGGCAAGGGCGGCGTCGGCAAGACCACGCTGGCGGCGGCGCATGCGCTGCGCCTGGCCGCGGCCGGCGAGCGCACGCTGCTGGTCTCCACCGATCCGGCCCATTCGGTGTCGGATCTGCTGGGCACGAAGCTGGGCGACGCGCCCACGGTTGCCGGCGACCATCTCTGGGCCATGGAAATCGACCCGACCGCCGACGCCGAGCGCTATGTGGATTCGATTCGCGAGGACGCGCGCGAGGCGGTCTCCAAGGCGGTGCTGCCGGCCCTGGATCGCCATCTCAAGCTGGCGGTGCAGGCACCGGGCACCGCGGAGTCGGCGCTGTTCGATCGCTTCACTCGCCTGATGGATGCCGCGCCCGGCGATTACGACCGCATCGTGTTCGATACCGCGCCCACCGGGCATACACTGCGGCTGCTCACCCTGCCGTCGATGCTGGGTGCCTGGGTCGAAGGGCTGGCCGGCCAGCGGGCCAAGGTGAACCGGCTGCAGGGCATGTGGCGTTCCATGGCCGGTGTGTCGGAGCCGGATCGCGACGATCGGGTGCTGTCGCGTCTGCGCCAGCGCGCCGAGCGGTTCGCGCGGTCACGCCAGCGTCTGCATCGAGAGGCCCTGTTTCATCCGGTGTTACTGGCCGAGCGTCTGCCGATCGAGGAAACCGTGCGTCTCATCGCCCAGCTCGAAGAGGCGGGCATTCCGGTCGGCGAACTGTTCGTGAATCGACTCTGGCCGGCCGATACCGACAGCGCCTTCGTTGCCGAACGGGTGGCCCAGCAGAACGAGTACCTGGACGAGATCCGCGAACGTTTCGCCGTACACGCCCTGGTCGAAGTGGCCCAGAGCGCTCGCGATATCGTGGGCCGGGAACAGCTGGAACAACTGGCGGACCAGCTGCCGGGGCCGAACATCGCGCCGTGACCGGCGTGAAAATCGGGCGGCGCGCTGGCGAACCGGCTGCGTTGCCGCTAGCCTTGCGCGATGAACCGAGTCGCTAGCCCCGTGTCCTTGTCCCGATTGACTTGGCGAGTACGCCTGCCGATCCTCGCCATCGCGGTGGTGTTGTCGGTCGCCGGCTGCGCCGGCCTGCCCACGCAGGGGTTCGTCTCGCCAGGTGCTGCCCACACCCATTACGACGGTTTCCTGGCCTACGCCGCGTTCAGCGACCTCGCGGTCGAGGGGGCCTACGAAAAAGCCCTGTGCCGTCATTTGCTGTCGGCGGGGCATGCCTGCGACACCATGCTCCAGGCCGCGCCGCCGACGCGGCCGCAGAATGGCGATAGCCGGCATCGGGCCGCCTTGAACAGCGGCGCACAGGCGATCGTGGTCATCGAGCTGGCGGATCCGAAAGCCGCATCGCGCCGTATTCTCGATGACGGCCGAATCGGCTACCGCGTGAGTTTGATCGACGCGAAGACCCAGAAGGTGATGGCAAGATTCGCCATCGACGATGGCCGCTCGCGGCATCTGTCGAGCCGGGCCGACGCGCTGGCCGCGGCTGTCGTACACGCGCTCAAGCAACGGCAACTGCTCACCCGGCGATAGACGGACGGGTCGGCCAAGGCATTGAATGGAGCGGCGGACGAGATTCGAACTCGCGACCTCGACCGTGGGAGGGTCGCGCTCTACCAACTGAGCTACCGCCGCACGCTTGCCATTAGACCCGCGTTGGGCGGCACAATGCAAGCGGATTCTCATGATCCGGAACGTCGGCGCGCGCAGCGCCCTTCAGGAGCAGCGACGCATGAACAACGTACTCATCACCGGCGGCACCGGCTTCATCGGCCGGCACCTGGTTACTGATCTTCTGGCCGATGGCTGGACGGTGGAAGTATTGACGCGCGATGCGGCAAAAGCACGACGCGTGCTGCCCGCCAGCGTCGTGCCGGTCGAATCGTTGGCGCAGGCGAGCGAGCCGCGCGCGGTGATCAACCTCGCCGGCGAGAATCTGGCCGCCGGGCGTTGGACCGAGGCGCGCAAGCGCGAGATGCGCGAAAGTCGGCTTTCGGTTACGCGGGATCTCGTGGATTTCATCGGTCGATGCCACACAAAGCCGGACGTGCTGATCAGCGGCTCGGCGGTCGGGTTTTATGGCGCACGTGGCGATGACGTGCTGGACGAAAGCGAGCCGGCGGGCCACGAGTTCCAGTCGCGGCTCTGTGCCGACTGGGAAGGCGAAGCCGCGCGGGCGCGCGATGAATACGGTGTGCGCGTCTGCTTCATCCGGACCGGGATCGTGCTTGGGAAGAACGAAGGCGCGCTGGCGCAGATGATCACGCCGTTCAAGTTCGGTCTGGGCGGGCATTTCGGTAGCGGCCGCCAGTACATGCCCTGGATTCATGTTCGCGACGAGGTCGGCGCGATTCGCTTTCTGATGCGCGAGACGAGCTGTCAGGGTGCCTACAATCTCACGGCGCCGAAGCCGGTGACCAATCGCGTTTTCACCCGGACGTTGGCGCGCGTTCTGCACCGGCCCTCGTTTGCCTGGGTGCCGGGCCCGGCGTTGAAAGCCATGGTCGGCGAAATGGCGCGTCTGCTGCTGACCGGGCAGCGGGCGGTGCCACGCGCGTTGGAATCGGCCGGCTATGTGTTCGAGTATCCCGAACTCGAGGCGGCCTTGAATGATCTCGTGGGGCGCTGACCGATGAGCGAAACATTGATCACGGCGCTGGCCGAGGTGGTCGGCGCCGAGCAGGTCATCGTCGAAGGCGAGGCCGCCGCGCACTATCTCACCGAATGGCGAGGGGCGTTCGAGCCGCAGGCGGCGGCGATCGTGCGCCCGGCCAATGTCGACGAGGTGGCGCGCATCGTGACCGTGGCCGCGCGCTTCGACGCCGCGATCGTGCCGCAGTCCGGTAATACCGGCACGGTCGGTGGATCCGCGGCGGACGATCCGCGACGGCAGGTGATTCTCAGCCTCGAGCGTCTGGATCATATCCGGGAGATCGATGCCGACAACGCCACGATGACGGTCGAGGCGGGTTGCACGCTGGCGGATGCGCAGCGTGCCGCGGAGGCCGCCGGTTTCTATCTACCGATTCAACTCGCGTCGAGCGAGCGCTGTCGTATCGGTGGCAATCTCGCGACCAACGCCGGCGGGCTCAATGTCGTGCACTACGGCAACACGCGCGATCGCGTGTTGGGGCTGGAAGTCGTGCTGGCGGACGGGCGCGTCTGGGACAATCTCACCGGGCTGCGCAAGGACAATAGCGGTTACGATCTGAACGACGTGTTCGTCGGCTCCGAAGGCACGCTCGGCATCATGACAGCCGCCGTGCTGGAACTGGCAGACCCGCCACGGCAACGTGCCGTCGCATTCTGCGCGCTGGCGGATGTGGCCGCGGGCGTGCGTCTGGCCGCGCGCCTGCGGCGCGACACCGGCCAGCACGTCGTCGGTTGCGAACTGATCTCGGCCCAGGCGCTCGAGCTGGCCTGTGATTATTCCGTCGATTGCCGTGTGCCGTTTGCCACACGCGCCGACTGGTATCTGCTGGTCGAGGTGGCCATCTCGGCTGCTGGCGACTGGCTCGCCGCGACCTGTAGAGATACGCTGCGACATGCCACGACGGAAGGGGATATCGTCGATCACGTACTCGGCGAGACGCCCGAAGCGATGGCGGACTTATGGCGCCTGCGTACGTCGATCCCGCCGGCCCAGACCGCGGCCGGGGCCTCGATCAAGCATGATATTTCGCTGCCGGTGTCGAAGTTACCAGCGTTCATTGCCGACATGACACCGCGACTGCATGCCGCCGTACCGGATATCCGGCCGTGCGTGTTCGGCCATGTGGGCGACGGAAATCTGCACTTCAACCTGACGCGGCCACGGGCGATGGAAGACGCCGAGTTCCGGCGCCATGAAGCCGAGTTGCATCGCCTGGTTCACGATCGGGTCGCCGCCATGCGCGGCTCCATCGCCGCCGAGCACGGGGTGGGGCGGTTGAAGGTCGATGAGATCGTGCGTCTCAAGCCGGCGGTCGAGATCGACATGCTGCGCGCGCTCAAGGCCGCGTTCGACCCGCATAACCGGCTCAACCCGGGGGCGGTCGTTCGAATCTGATCGGTCGTTGCCTGCTGACGAGCGCGCATGAAAAAGCCCGCGTTCGCGGGCTTTTTCATGCGTATCGATGCGCTCGCGTATCAGCCGATGCCGGCGATGCTCGAAGCGCCGACCAGATCGATCAGCCAGGTCGGGTAGATGCCGACGATGATCGTCACCGCCGCCAGCAGCCAGATCACGACGGTGCCGGCCGTCTGGCCCATACCGCCGGTGGCCGGCTCGCGTGCGTCGGCCGGGCGTTCCATGAACAGCAGAGCCATCACGCGCAGGTAGTAGAACAGGCCGATGCCGCTGCCGATGATGATGCCGGCGACCAGCCACCACAGACCGGCGGCGACCGCCACCGACAGAATGTAGAACTTCCCGATGAAGCCCATGGTCAGCGGGATGCCGGCCAGCGAGAGCATCATGATCGCCATCGATACCGCCAGGATCGGACGCTTCCAGTACAGGCCGCGATAATGGTCGAGGTGGGCTGCATCGCGCCCGGCGAACGGGCTGGAGACCAGCGAGACCACACCGAAAGCGCCCAGCGTGGTGCCGACGTAGGTCGCCAGATACACGCCGGTGGCCTCGATCGACAGCGGGATGCCGGCGACGATCACGGTCAGCAGATAACCGATGTGGGCGATCGACGAGTAACCCAGAATGCGCTTGATATTGGTCTGGCGCAGGGCCAGCAGGTTGCCGGCGAACATCGACAGGAAGGCGATCACGCCCACCAGTGTCAGCAGCCAGGGATCGTGGGCCACCGGCGCAAGGAAGAAGAAGCGCATCAGCAGGGCGAACACCGCTGTCTTGCTGACCGTCGCGAGGAAGGTCGACACCGGCGCGGGAGCGCCTTCGTAGACGTCGGGTGTCCAGACGTGGAAGGGCACGAGCGACAGCTTGAAGGTGAGCGCGACCAGGATCATGCCCACGCCCATCAGCACCCAGGCGTGGCCGGGAGCGCCCGACTGCAGGGCGACAGCCAGGCCTTCATAGTCCAGATGGCCCGAGGCCGCGTACAGCAGCGCCATGCCGAACAGCAGGAACGAGGAGGCGGCGCCGGAGAGCACCATGTACTTGAAGCCGGCTTCCAGCGACTGCCGTTCGCGGTAGGTGTAGGCGATCATGCCGTACAGCGGCACCGACAGCAGTTCCAGGCCGATGAACAGCGAGGCGAAGTGACGGCTGGCGACCAGCGCCATGCCGCCGAGCACCGACGATGCGACGAGGATATAGAACTCCTCGCGATTGTCGTCGAGCCCCTCGAAGTACGCGCCGGCAAAGGTACAGGTGGCGAGAGCCGCGACCAGAATCACCGCCCAGAAGAACACCGCGTAATCGTCGATGACGAACAGCGGCGTGACTTGGATCGGCGTGACCGCGAGCACGGCCAGCAGTGAGACCAGCGCCAGATTCAGCCCCACCACCGTGATGGCGACGGCCGAGCCGTGGTTGCGCTTGCAGGCGATGGCTGCCATCACGCCGATCACGGCGAGGCAGGTGAAAATCGGCGGCAGCACCGCGACCAGTTGGTTCCAGGTGTCGTTCATGTCAGCTATCGCTTAACTTGCCGAGGAGGCGGCCAGCCCCGTGGCGAACCAGTGGGAGACTTCGGTCATGGTGGTCTGCGAGACCGACAGTATGGTCTGCGGGAACAGACCGACGATCAGCGTGACCACGACCAGCGTCATCATGATGGTGTACTCGCGGGCACTCATGCGCGCGATGGTGTCCTCGCCGGACGGCGTGCCCCAGTACACCCGATGCATCAGGTACAGCGCATACACGGCCGCGAGAATCATGCCGCCGGAGGCGACCACCACCACCCACGGCCAGGCGGCGAACGCCCCGAACAGGATCAGGAATTCGCCGATGAAGTTGGCGGTCGCCGGCATGCCGAGCGAGGCCACAACGAAGATCAGCGCGAAGCCGGGCAGGGCGCCGAGGCGTCCGAACAAGCCGCCGAGCTGGCGCATGTCGCGGGTGCCCATGCGCTCGTAGAGCTGGCCGGCGAGAATGAACAGCGCGGCGGTCGATACGGCCGAGGCCACGACCTGAATCATCACGCCCTGCAGCGACAGCAGCGTGCCGGCATACAGGCCGACCAGGATGAAGCCCATGTGCGAGATGCTCGAATACGAGATCAGGCGCTTCATGTCGGTCTGGGCGAAGGCCATGACCGCGCCGTAGTAGATGCTGATCACGCCCAGCGCCAAGGCGATCGGTGCGAAGGCCGCGGAGGACTCCGGGAACAACGGCAGCGCCAGTCGCAGAAAGCCGTAGGCGGCGGTCTTGACCAGAATTCCGGACAGGTCGACCGCGCCCGAGGATGGCGAGTTGGCCTGGGCATCGGCCAGCCAGCCATGGAACGGCACCGCCGGCAGCTTCACCGCGAAGGCGATGAAGAAGCCGAGCATCAGCACCATGCCGAGGCCGCCGCCGAGCTGGGTGTTCAGCAGGGCGTTGTAGTTGAAGGTCAGGTGACCGCTCTGGGCGTAGTGCACGAACACCACGCCGAGAATCGACGCCAGCATCAACAGGCCACTGGCCTGGGTATAGATGAAGAACTTCACCGCGGCGCGGACATGGGAGGCGCGGTCGAACTCGCCGTGTCCCCAGAGCGCGATCAGGAAGTACATCGGGATCAGCATCAGTTCCCAGAAGAAGAAGTACAGGAACAGATCGATCGCCAGGAAGATGCCCATCACGCCGCCGAGCGTCCACATGAGATTCATGTGGAAGGCGCCCACGCGTTCGCGCACCTGGCTCCAGGAGCAGGCCACGGCCAGCATGCCGAGCAGGCTGGCCAGCAGCACCATGATCAACGACAGCCCGTCGACCGCCAGGTGGAAATCGATGCCGAAGGCCGGAATCCACGGCACGCTGATCTCGCGTTGCCAGTGCGGCGCGTTGCCGCCGAGCCCGGCCAGGGAGAAGTCGCCGGTGGCCCACAGCCACAGCGCCGGAATGAACACCAGCGCCATGGAGGCGAAAGCGATCCAGCGCGGTGCGGCGCCTTCGGAATTGCCGCGGCCGACGAGCCAGCACAGCGCGCCGCCGATGAAGGGGATGAATAATAGCCAGCAAAGGAGCATCGAATCGCCTTCTTATCCGAACATCAACACGGCCAGCAGCACGGCCGCACCGGCAAACATGACCATTGCATACCAACGCAGCCGGCCCGACTGGACCGCCGACAGCCCCGAGTTGCCGACCGAAGCCAGCCCGGGCACCACGTTCACGATCGCCTCGATCCAGTCGCGGCGATGGCCGCGCGCGACGCACAGGAAGGGCTGGACGAAGACCTTGTCGTACAGCCAGTCGAAGCCGAGCGCGCTGTGGAAGAACAGCCAGGTCTTGCGGCCCGGGCCGTCCTGGGTGGCCTGCGCGATCAGCTGGCGCTTGCCGAGGAACAGCGCCGCGGCCACGCCGAGGCCGACCAGCGCGACCACGCTCGAGATGATCTCGAACACGATCTCGATCCACGGATGGCCTTCGACTGCGCCCGAGGGCAGCACGCCGTCCAGGGGCTGATGGATCAGCGCGCCGACGAAGGTCGACAGCACGGCCAGGATCATCAGCGGCACGTGATGCGGGATACCGTGGCCGGGGTGGGCATGGGTCTTCTCTTCGCCGTGGAAGACGATGAAGATCATGCGGAAGGTGTAGATCGAGGTGATGAACGCGCCGATCAGGCCGAACAGCCACAGGATGCCATGCCCGTTGGCGACGGCGTCCCACAGGATCGCGTCCTTCGAGTAGAAGCCGGCGGTCACCAGCGGCAGCGCGGACAGCGCCGAGCCGCCGATGATCATCAGCCAGTAGTCCAGTTTCAGCGTCTTGCGCAGACCGCCCATCTTGAAGATGTTCTGCTCGTGGTGGCAGGCGATGATCACCGAACCCGCGGTCAGGAACAGCAGCGACTTGAAGAACGCATGGATCATCAGATGGAAGATGGCGGCCTGCCATGCGCCCACGCCGAGCGCCAGGAACATGTAGCCGATCTGGCTCATGGTCGAATAGGCGATCACGCGTTTGATATCGGTCTGGGCGGTGGCCGCCAGACCGGCGATGAGCAGGGTGACGCCGCCGATCACGCCGACCAGTTCCTGGATCGCCGGTGCCATCGCGAAGATGCCGTGCATGCGCGCGATCAGGTACACACCCGCCGTCACCATGGTGGCCGCGTGGATCAGCGCGGAGACCGGTGTCGGGCCGGCCATGGCATCCGCCAGCCAGGTCTGCAGCGGTAACTGGGCCGATTTGCCGCAGGCGCCCAGCAGGATCAACAGCGCCGCGATGTTGGCGGTGGCATCGCCCTGGCTCCAGACCTGCGGCGCGTCATGCAGCAGCGTCTGGATGTTGAGCGTGCCGAACACCGTGTACAGCAGGAACAGGCCAATGGCGAGGAATACATCGCCGATACGGGTGATGATGAAGGCCTTGAAGGCGGCCCAGGCATTGGCCGGGGTCTGGTAGTAGTAGCCGATCAGCAGATAGCTGCACAGGCCCACCCCTTCCCAGCCGAGGTACAGCAGCAGCAGGTTGTCGCCGAGTACGAGCAACAGCATCGCCACGATGAACAGGTTCATGTAGGCGAAGAACCGCGCCATGCCCGGCGAGCCTTCCAGGTCGTGGACCATGTACCAGGCGGCGAACCAGTGGATCAGAAAGCCTACGCCGGTGATCACGCCCATCATGGTGATGGACAGGCCGTCCAGGTAGAGACCGAAGTTGATGTGGAAGTCGCCCACGGCGATCCACTGCCACAGCGTCTGGACGTACGGATAACCGCCGTTGGCGCCCCAGAACACCATCACCAGCGCGGTGACCAGCGCGGCGAGGCCGACCGAGGCCGCGCCGATGGTACGGGCCGCGTTGTCGGCCATGCGCGGGAACAGGGAGAGCGCAATGGCGCCGGCCAGGGGAAAGACTAGGGTCAGGACTAGAAGATTCATCCGTGCATCTCGCTGGCTGCGTCGATGTCGATCGTGCGGAAACGCTTGTACAGCTGGAGCAGCAGGCCCAGGCCGATGGAGGCCTCGGCGCCGGCCAGTGCAATGATCAGAATGAACATCGCGTTGCCGTCGGCGGCCTGCCAGTGGGCCCCGGCGACGATGAAGGCCAGGCCCGTGGCGTTCAGCATGATTTCCAGGCTCATGAGGATGAACAGCGTGTTACGCCGCACCACCAGTCCGGTCAGGCCGGCGATGAACAGCAGCGCGGCCAGCCCCATGCCGTATTGAATGGGAAGTCCCGTCATTATTGTTCCCCTGCCTCGGTGGTCTCGCGATCGCCGTGCTCGGCTTTCCAGCGGGCCTCGTTGCGCTCGTCACGGCCGATGTGGATGGCAACGACCAGGGCGGCGAGCAGCAGGAAGGCGGCCAGCTCGACCACCAGCACATAGGGGCCGAACAGGGTCGAACCGACAGCGTTGGCCGAAAGCGGTGTGCCGTTGATGCCGCCGATCGCGCCGCCGACGGTTATCGACCAGACCATGGCGACGAGCAGGATGGCGGCGAACACCGACGGGCCGACCCACAGCTTGGGCCGCAGCCAGTGACGTTCGCGCTCGACCGTCTCCTGGTTGAGATTGAGCATCATCACCACGAAAACGAACAGCACCATCACGGCGCCGGCATAGACCACGACCTCGAGCGTGGCCGCGAACGCGGCGCCCAGGGCATAGAAGTCGATGGCGACGGCCAGCAACGACGTGATCAGATAGAGCAGGGCATGCACGGGGTTCGAACAGGTGATGGTCCGAAGGGTCGCGGCGAGGGCCACGATGCCGGCGATGAAGAATGTAATTTCCACGACGATCCCCTTGGCTTACGGCAGCAGCGTCTTGATATCGACCGGCGCGGCCTCGTTCTCGGCCTCGCCCTTGTCCTTGCCGCCGACCGACATGCCGGCCACCCGGTAGAAGTTGTAGCCGGGGCGCTTGCCGACGCCCGAGATCAGCAGATCGGACTTCTCGTAGACCATGTTCTGACGATCGAATTCGCCCATCTCGAAATCCGGGGTGAGCTGGATCGCGTAGGTCGGGCAGGCGTCCTCGCAATAGCCGCAGTAGATGCAGCGCGAGAAGTTGATCCGGAACGTCTCCGGATACCAGCGGCCGGCTTCGTCCTCGGTCTTGACCACGCTGATGCAGTCGACCGGGCAGGCCACCGAGCACAGGTTGCAGGCGACACAACGCTCGGCGCCGTCGGGGTCGCGGGTGAGCACGATGCGGCCGCGATAGCGCGGCGGCAGATAGGGCTTTTCCTCCGGATACAGGACCGTGTCCCGCTTGCGGAAGGAATGCATGAACGTCATGCCGATCGTGCGGAGCACGCTCGACGTGGCGGAGAAGGCGTTCTGTGCGGCGTTTTTCATAAACGACTCGTTGCAAACACGTTGTACGACCGGCAGCGCGGGCGGCGCCGGCGTCTCACTAGCTCTGGGCGACGACGATCGCGCCGGTGATCGCCACGTTGAGCAGGGCGATCGGCAGCAGCACCTTCCAACCGAAGGCCATGAGCTGGTCATACCGCGGGCGGATGGTGGCCGCGCGCAACAGGACGAAGAAGCACATGAACAAGAAGGCCTTCAGGAAGAACCAGACAAAACCGGGCAGCCACGGGCCGAGCCAGCCGCCGAAGAACAGCGTGGTGACCAGGCACGAGATCAAGACGATGCCCAGATACTCGCCCACGAAGAACATGCCGAACTTCATGCCCGAGTATTCGGTGTGATAACCCGCGGTCAGCTCCTGCTCGGCTTCCGGCAGGTCGAACGGCGCGCGATGGATTTCCGCGCAGCCGGCGATGAAGAAGACCACGAACGCCGGGAACTGCGGGATCACGTTCCACATCCCGCGCTGCGATTCGACGATGTCGCCGAGATTGAAACTGCCGGCCAGCAGCACCACGCCCAACAGCGACAGGCCCATGAAGACTTCGTACGAAATCATCTGGGCTGCTGTGCGCATGGCGCCGAGCAGCGCGTATTTGTTGTCGGAAGACCAGCCGGCGAAGATCACCGAGTACACGCCCAGCGAACTCATGGCCAGCAGGAAGAGCACGCCGACGTTGAGGTTGGCGATGGTCCAGGATTCGGTGAACGGGACGACGGCGAACGCCATGATGGTGGTGAACATGATGATCGCCGGCGCGATCACGAACACCGCCTTGTCGGCGAATGGCGGGATCCAGTCTTCCTTGAAGAAGATCTTGATCATGTCCGCCACGACCTGCAGCGAGCCGAACGGGCCGACCCGGTTGGGGCCGTAGCGGTCCTGCCACAGGCCGAGCAGCCGGCGCTCGATCGGGATCATCAGGGCCGCCATGATGACGCAGCCCATCAGGGTGACGATCGTCAGGATCGCGGTGACGACGGCCGACAGGATTTCGTGCTCGGAGATACCGAAGATCATGGTTTCACTTCCACGGGCAGACGCAGGCCGCAGACCCCGTGCATGCCCACGGGCACGCCGATGGTCCGGTCGGGCAGGCTGGGATCGATGGCCAGCGGGAAGGCATGGGTTTCGCCGTCCACGGCCAGTTCGAGCGAATCACCGGGGGCGACGCCGAGCGCCTTGGCGGCTTCGGCGTTGATGCGGTATTCCGGGGCCGGCATGCGTTCGGCGATGGCCGGCGCGCGCGCCGACTGCGATTCGCTGCCGAAGATGTGATGCATCGGCACGGCCTGCCAGCCGTCGACCGCCGTCACCTCGGCGGCAGAGAATTCGCCCGCCCCGGAAGCCGTGGCGAACAGCCTTATGCCGGGGTCGCCGCCTTTCAGATGGCCGCCGACTTCGTCCTGGAAGCGGGTGATGGCCGCCTGGTTGGAATCCCAGCCGGGGCTCCAGGCGTAGGCGAGCGTCGACGGCGGCTGATCCACGCCGTAATAGCCTTCCATCGAGTAGGCCAGCGGCGAATCCGGATCGACCTCGGGCCGGCGCTCGCGCACATCCACGTTGGCGTACATCGCGGTACGGCCGGAGAAGCGGTGCGGGCTGCGCGGGAAGCGCATGCCGAATTTGCGGAAGCTCTGGCTGGGGGCAGCGTCCTCGATGCCGGCGAACTGCGGGCATTCGGCGACGATGGCCTGGATCAGATCGTCCATGCCGAGCCAGTCGGGCTTGTGGCCCGCGACTTCGGCCAGATCGGCTGCCCAGCGCCAGCCTTCCTGCATCGGCGCGTCGGGGATGAAAACCTGGAAGAAACGCTGGGCGCGTGCTTCGTTGTTCACCAGTGTGCCGTCGGCCTCGGCGAAGCTGCCGGCCGGCAACACGTGCGTGGCTTCGCCCACCGTGCGCGTCATGCTGTGATCCATGACCACCACGTGCGCGGCCTTCCGGATCGCGGCATCCACGCGGGCCTTGGGCGCGCGCTCGTACAGGCAGTTCTGCATCACCACCAGGGTGTCGGCGGAGCCGTCCTCGATCGCGGTGAGCGCGTGATCGACGTTGCGCTGTTCCAGCATCGCCATGCCGAGCGAGTTGGCCTCGGACAGGGTGACGAACAGGCGGGCAGCGTCATTGGCGGCGGCGACCGCCTGGGTCACGTTGGCCGCGGCCTTGAGGATGGCCGGATCGCCGAGGCTGGTGCCGGCGACGATCAGTGGTTTCTTCGCGCTCTTGAGCGTTGCCGCGATGGCATCGACCAGCGCCTGGGTCTCGTCGTCGAGCGGGCCGGCCTTGGGGGCGGTGTTGTCGAGTGCATGGGCCACGGCGAAGCCGAGCTCGGCGATCGCGGCCGGGCGCAGGCGCTGCGGCGACATCACGATGTCATCCAGGCGCGTGGCGTGGGTGGTCGCCGAGAAGATCGGGCTATTGTTGTGCTGGCCGATGTCGCGCACGGCACGGGCATGCCACTTCGGGATCTTGTTGGCCGCCGCGTGCTCCAGATGCTTGTTGCGGCGGGACTGGCGCAGCGACAGGGCCAGCCGCGGCGCGGTCTGGGTCACGTCCTCGCCGAGAATCAGCACGGCGTCGCAGGATTCGACTTCGCGCAGCGTGGCCAGGCGATCGGCATGGGCCGAGATCGTGTCACGCGCGGCCAGGCTGGCATCCGAATCGGCCGGGCTCATGCCGTTGCTGAAGTGCTCCGCACCGACCAGATGGCGCAGGGCGAAGTTGTCTTCCAGCGAGGCCCGCGGCGAGCCCACGCCGACCACGCCCTTGGCCTTGGCGAAGACCTCTTCCATGACGTCGCGCATGACGTCCATCTCGCGCGGCTCGAGGATGCCGTCGGCGTTGCGTACCAGCGGCTGGCGCGGGCGGTCGTCGCGATTGACGAAGCCGGCACCGAAGCGGCCGCGGTCGCACAGGAAGTAGTGATTGATCTCGCCGTGATAACGGTTCTGGATACGCTTGAGCACGCCCTGGCGCGAACCAGGGCTGGTGTTGCAGCCCAGCGAGCAGTGGGTACAGATGCCGGGGGCATTCTGCATGTCCCACTTGCGATTGTAGTGGGCGCCGAGCGTCTTGTCGGTGAATACGCCGGTCGGGCAGACTTCCACCAGGTTGCCCGAGAACTCGTTGTCGAACGCGCCGTCGGATTCACGGCCGAAGTAGACGTTGTTGTGCGAACCCAGCGCGCGCAGATCGTCACCATCGGCATAGTCGCGGTAGTAGCGCACGCAGCGATAGCAGGCGATGCAGCGGTTCATCTCATGGTTGATGAACGGGCCGAGGTCCTGGTTCTTGTGGGTGCGCTTGGGCCCGCGATAGCGACGCTGCGTATGGCCGGCCATCAGGGTCATGTCCTGCAGATGGCACTCCCCGCCTTCCTCGCAGACCGGGCAGTCGTGCGGGTGGTTGATCATCAGCCATTCGATGACCTGGCGGCGCATCTCGGCGGCCTGCTCGTCGTCGATCTCGAAGCGACCGCCGTCGGAACAGGGCGTCATGCAGGCCATGACGATCATGCCCTGTTCGTCTTCGTCGTTGCGATAGGACTTGACCGCGCACTGACGGCAGGCGCCGACGCTGTGCAGCTCCGGATGCCAGCAGAAATAGGGCAGATCGAAGCCCTTCGACAGGGCGACGGCCAGCAGGTTTTCGGTGTCGTCGACATCGAATTCCTTACCGTCGATCGTAATCGTTGCCATGACTTAACCGTGCGCTAATTAAAGAGGATTCGCGTTCGCTGCTTCGGTCCGCGACAGATTGGATGCATCGTCGGGGATCAGCGCTGCGAGTTCGTCGCGGTAATACTTGAGGCCGGCCTCAAGCGGGCCCATCGCGCCGGGCGCGTGGGCACAGAAGGTCTTGCCCGGGCCGAGCAGCTTGACATGCAGGTCGAGCAGCTCGAGATCGCCCGGCTGGCCCTTTCCGGCTTCCAGGTTGACCAGCATCTTCTCCACCCAGGGCAGGCCGTCGCGACAGGGCGTGCACCAGCCACAGGATTCCTGGGCGTAGAAATGTTCGAGATTCTTCAGCACGCCGACGATGGGCGTCTGGTCGTCGAACACGACCATGGTGGCCGTGCCCAGACGCGAGCCGGCCGCGCCGACCCCGTCGTAATCCATCGGCGTGTCGAGATGCTCGGGTGTGAGAAACGGCGTGGAGCCGCCGCCCGGCAACAGACCCTTGAGCTTGCGTCCGTGGCGGATGCCGCCGAAGTGTTCCAGCACGTCGCCGAGTTTCACGCCCAGCGGGAACTCGGCCAGGCCGGGCTTCGCCACATGGCCTGAGGCGCCGAACAGTTTGGTCCCGCCGTCCTTGTTGAGCCCCAGGCTCTTGTACCACTCGGCACCGTTTTTCACGATGTGCGGCACGTTGCAGATGGTCTCGACGTTGTTGACCGTCGTCGGCTGGCCGAACAGGCCGGATGCGGCCGGAAACGGCGGCTTGTGACGCGGTACCGCGCGCCGGCCTTCCAGGGCCGACAACAGGGCCGATTCCTCGCCGCAGATATAGCGGCCGGCGCTCATGTGCAGATGCAGGTTGAGCGAAAACCCCGAACCCAGGATGTTCTCGCCGAGAAAGCCCTTGGCGTGGGCTTCGTCGATCGCCTGCTGCAGGCGCCGGCGGCACTCGGTGTACTCACCGCGCAGGAACACATAGGCCGTGTCGGCGCCGATGGCGTAGGAGGCGATGATCATGCCTTCGATCAGCTGATGCGGATCGCCTTCCATGATCAGCCGGTCCTTGAACGTGCCCGGTTCCATCTCGTCGGCGTTGACCACGAGATAGACATGTGCCGGACGTTCGTCGGGGCGATCCTCGAAGCGGGGCATGAACGACCATTTCACGCCGGTGGGGAAGCCCGCGCCGCCGCGCCCGCGCAGGCCGGCTTCCTTGATCAGCGGGCCCACTTCGGCCGGGCCGTAGTCGGCGAGCGCGGTCTTGAGTGCCTCGTAGCCGCCCAGATTCATGTAGTCGTCGATCCAGACCGGTGAACGGTCGGGACGAATGCGCTGGGTCAGTACCTTCGTCTCTTCCATTACTTGTACTCCGCCAGAATCTCGTCGACCCGCTCGGGCGTGAGATGGCTGTGGTAGGTCTCGCCCACGCGCATGGACGGGCCCTTGTCGCAGTCGCCCAGACAGCAGATCGGCAGCAGGGTGAAACGACCATCGGCGGTGGTCTGGCCGAAATCGATGCCGAGCGTCGACTTCAGGTGGTCGCGCACTTCCTCGTAGCCGGCGAGATAGCACGAGATCGAATCGCACAGCATGATCACGTGCCGGCCCACGGGCTGGCGGAAGATCAGGTTGTAGAACGTGGCGACCGCTTCCATCTGGGTCGGCGTCACGCCCACCACCTGGGCCGCGGCCGCCATGGCCTCGTCGGACACCCAGCCACGATGTTCCTGCACGATCTTGAGGGCCTCGATGGTCGCGGCCCCGGGGTCCTCGTAGAGCGACATCTCGTGCTTGATGCCCTCGATTTCGGCTTCGCTGAGTTCAATCATCGGTCGACGTCCGCCATAACGAAATCGATAGAACCGATGATCGCGACCAGGTCCGCGACCAGGCCGCCCTGCGAGATCAGCGGGATCTGCTGCAGATGGGCGAAGCTCGGCGTACGGATACGCGTGCGATAACTCATCGTGTTCTTGTCGGAAATGGAGTAATAGCTGTTCAGGCCCTTGGTCGCCTCGATCATGGTCGAGGACTCCATGGCCGGCACCACCGGACCCCAGCTCACCGTGAGGAAGTGGGCGATGAGCGTCTCGATGTCGTGCATCGTGCGCTCCTTGGTCGGCGGCGTGGCCAGCGGATGGTCGGCCTTGTACGGGCCTTCCGGCATGTTCTTCATGCACTGCTCGATGATACGGCAGCTCTGGAACATTTCCTCGATGCGCACGTCCAGCCGGTCCAGGCAGTCGCCGTTGGCGCCGAGCGGCACGTCGAAATCGAAGTTCTCGTAACCGGAATAGGGGCGGTCGCGACGCAGGTCGAAATCGACGCCGGTGGCGCGCAGGCCCGGGCCGGTGATGCCCCAGTCGATGGCCTCGTCCTGCGAGTAGGCGCCGATGTGCTTGGAACGCTCGACCAGCATGCTGTTGCGGGCCATGGCCTTCTTGTATTCGGTCAGGCGTTTCGGGAACCAGTCCAGGAATTCCTTGACCAGGCGATCCCAGCCTTTCGGCAGATCCATGGCCAGACCGCCGATACGGAAGAACGCGGGGTGCATGCGAAAGCCGGTGATCGCCTCGATGACGTCATAGGCCTTCTGGCGGTCCGAGAACATCCAGAAGATCGGGCTCATCGCGCCGATGTCCTGAACGTAGGTGCCGAAGAACATGAGGTGGCTGGTGATGCGGAAGAACTCCGACAGCATCACGCGGGCGACCTTGACCCGCTCCGGCACCTCGATGCCCAGCACCTTTTCGATGTTCATCACATAGGGCAGCTCGTTCATGACGCCGCCCAGATAATCGATCCGGTCCGTATACGGGATGTAGGTGTGCCAGGACTGGCGCTCGGCCATCTTCTCGGCGCCGCGATGGTGGTAGCCGATATCCGGCACCGCGCCGACGATCTCCTCGCCGTCGAGCTGCAGCACGATACGGAACACGCCGTGTACCGACGGATGATTCGGCCCCATGTTGAGGAACATGAACTCGTGGTCTTCCGACTCGCGCTGCATGCCCCAGTCTTCGGGTTTGAACTGCAGCGCGTCTTCCTCGATGTCCTGACGCTTGGGGTCCAGATGCAGCGGCTCGAATTCGGTCGCGCGGGCCGCGTGATCCTTGCGCAGGGGATGGCCCTGCCAGGTCGGCGGCATGATGATGCGGCGCAGGTTCGGGTGGCCGTCGAAGGTGATCCCGAACATGTCCCAGACTTCGCGCTCGTACCAGTTGGCATTCGGCCAGATGCCGGTCGCGCTCGGGGTCGTCAGATCGTTTTCCGACAGGGCGACCTTGATCCGGATTTCGGCAACTGGCGACAGGCAGAGCAGGTGATAGACAACCGTGAAATCGGCGTCGGGCTGGCCCTGCCGGAAATGACGCGCGCGCTCGTCGATCGCGGTCAGATCGTAGAGCATGCGATAGGCCGGCGCAGAATCCTGGCGCAGGTATTTCAGGACTTCGAGCACGCGATCGCGGCCGACCCAGAACGTGGGTGTGCCGTCCGCGGTGATCTGCGGGATGAGCGTATTCTCGCCGAATCGCTCGGTCAGCTGACGCTGAATGTCTACGGTATCAAGCATCCGTTGGGCCCTTACACTTCGTCGGGGGTGCGCAGCGTGGTCGCCGCCAGGCGGTCCGCGCGCTTGCTGTCACGCTGGGAGAGCTTCGGCGCCTGGGTGACGCCCTGCGGCCCGATCATCCACGACAGCGGCCGCTTCTCGACGGTGATCGAGTCCTGCAGCAGCAGCAGGCCTTCCAGGAAGGCTTCCGGCCGCGGCGGGCAGCCCGAGACATAGACATCCACCGGAATGAACTTGTCCACGCCCTGGACTACCGAGTAGATGTCGTACATGCCGCCGGAATTCGCGCAGGATCCCATTGAAATAACCCAGCGCGGTTCCATCATCTGCTCGTAAAGGCGCTGGATCACCGGCGCCATCTTGAGAAAGCAGGTGCCGGCCACGATCATCACGTCGGACTGGCGCGGTGTGGCGCGGATCACCTCGGAGCCGAAGCGGGCCATGTCGTGCGGCGCGGTCAGGGCGGTGGCCATTTCCACATAGCAGCAGGACAGGCCGAAGTTGAAGGGCCAGAGCGAGTTCTTGCGGCCCCACGCCACCAGGTCGTCCAGCTTGGCGGTGACGACATTGCGGGCCATCGCGTCCTCGACGGTGCCGCCGTGGTCGCCGGGGGTGCCGGAACCGGGAGTCGGGTTGCTATCAGCGCTGGTGAGAGACCAAGACATGGCTCGTTACCGTTTGAGTCAAATGGTGCCAGCCGCAATGGCTGCCTAGCTCTGTTCGCTGGGCAGATTACGGCGTTGATTGCTTTCTATCGCGTGCAGTCGGAACTGGCGCGGCGCCTTGGGCGCCCAATCGAGCGCGCCGATCCGCCAGGCATACGCCAGGCCGAGCGTCAGATCGAACAGGAAGCTCATGAACGCTTCATAGCCGGTCCAGCCGAGTTTGGGCGCGGCGATGGCCCAGGAAAAGATGAACACCACTTCCAGATCGAACAGCACGAATATGATCGCGACCAGGTAGAACTTGGACGAAAACCGCATCCGCGCGCCGCCGGTGGGCTTGATGCCCGACTCGTAGGGCTGGTTGCCCAACCGCTCGTCGTGGCGCCCGCCCAGCATGTAGGACATGCCCAGCATGAGCCCGATCAGGCCGATGGCGGCCGCCGCGAACAGGATCAGCGGCCAGATGACGACGGCGTGTTGCGCTGCAGGGTCCATATAGCTCGTATCCATCCTACGCCAGAGCCGGGCATCGCGATGCGGAATCGGCCGGGCAATTCGATGTAGTTTACAGGGAAATCGGCCGAGCGGTGCGTCACCGCCGAATCCCCGTGCCTCGATTGAGTGGCGTCAAAATAGACCAAAAGTCACGTGCATGGCGAGGGCTGCGGTCGGAAGCCGCATAAAACCGTTGTGTGTAATAAGAATCATTAGCGATTGGCGCGAAATCAATGGGTTCGTTCCCACCCGGCGGCTTGGTCCGGAGCCATTTGCAGCGCTAGAGTGGGGACAACGCACTTATGGAGGCCGACATGGCACAGAACGTTGCCCAAAAACTGATCGACGCGCATCTGGTGGACGGCCGGATGAACCCGGGTTCGGAGGTCGCGCTCAAGATTGATCAGACGTTGACCCAGGATGCGACCGGCACGCTGGTAATGCTGGAACTCGAAGCCATGCAGCTGGACCGGGTCAAGACCGAGGTCTCGGCGCAATACGTCGACCACAATCTGATCCAGGAAGACAACAAGAATCCGGACGATCACTTGTTCCTGCAATCGGCGTGTGAGCGCTTCGGCGCCTACTACTCGCGTCCGGGCAACGGGATTTCGCATGCCGTGCACATGGAGCGTTTCGGCCGCCCTGGCAAGACTCTGCTGGGCTCGGACAGCCACACGCCGGCCGCCGGCTCGATGGGCATGCTCGCGATCGGCGCGGGCGGTCTCGAGGTCGCGATGGCGATGGCGGGCGAGCCGTTCTATACCAAGATGCCGAAGGTGTTCGGGGTCAAGCTCACCGGCAAGCTGCCGGATTGGGTCTCGGCCAAGGACGTGATTCTGGAGATGTTGCGCCGGCACGGCGTATCGGGCGGGGTCGGCAAGATCATCGAATACTACGGGCCGGGGCTGGATAATCTCGAGGCCATGGATCGGCACGTGATTGCCAACATGGGCGCGGAGCTCGGCGCGACCACCACCGTGTTCCCGGCCGACGACGAGATCCGGCGGTTCATGAAATCGCAGGGTCGCGAAGATGAGTACGAGCAACTCCTGGCCGACGAGGGTTGCGAATACGACCAGCACGACGAGATCGATCTGTCCGAACTCGTGCCGTTGATTGCCAAGCCGCAATCGCCGGGCAATGTCGTGCCGGTGTCGGAGATCGCGGGCGACGCGCTGTATCAGGCCTATATCGGCTCCTCCGCCAACCCCGGCTACCGCGATTTCGCCGTTGCCGCGGAGATGGTCCGCGGTCGGACCGTATCCAAGGATGTCTCGTTCGATGTGAACCCCTCCTCGCGCGCAATGTTGCAGACACTGGCGCGCGATGACCGCCTGGGGCAGTTGATCGCCTCGGGCGCGCGCATCCACCAGGCCGGCTGCAACGGCTGCATCGGCATGGGGCAGGCCCCGGCCTACGGGCGCAACAGCCTGCGTACCACCCCGCGCAACTTTCCGGGCCGTTCCGGCACGCCCGAGGATTCGGTGTTCCTGTGTTCGCCGGAAACGGCGGTCGCCAGTGCGCTGATGGGCCGGATCACCGATCCGCGCACGCTGGATTTCGCGTATCCGAAGGTCAGCAATCCCGACGACCCGGTGGTCAACGATCACATGCTCGAAAATCCGCTGCCGCACGAGCAGGCGCGCAAGGTCGAACTGGTCAAGGGGCCGAACATCCAGTCGCTGCCCGACTTCGACGGCATTCCCGACGCGTTCGAACTGCCGATCCTGCTCAAGGTGGGCGACGACATCTCCACCGACGAAATCATGCGCGCCGGCGCCGAGGTATTGCCGTTTCGGTCGAATATTCCCGAGATCGCCAACTTCGTCTATGACGTGGTCGACGAGGAATACCCGGATCGGGCCAAGGAAACCGGCGATCACGCGATCATCGGCGGCAAGAACTACGGCCAGGGCAGCTCCCGCGAGCACGCGGCGATCGCGCCGCGCTATCTGGGGCTGCGCGCGGTCATTGCCAAGGACTATGCCCGTATTCACTGGTCGAACCTGGTCAACTTCGGCGTGCTGCCGCTCACGTTCGCCAACGGCGATGACCTGGACAAGCTCGAGCAGGGCGGGACGCTCAAGATCAGCGGCCTGCACGAAGCGCTGGCCTCGGGCGATACGGTGTCGGTCGAAACCGCGAACGGCGATACCATCGAGTGCAAGCATGCGCTGTCCGAACGCCAGGTCGAGATTCTGCGCGCTGGCGGGCTGATCAACTGGAAGCGCGATCAGGGCTAGACCGAGCGCCGGGTGAGTGTCAGCGCCCGCGCCGTATGGTCATGGTGCGGGCCGACCCGCTGCTGCGCGGCGGGTCTTTTTTGTATCCGTCGGCAGATCGGCGTATTCTCCTCGCGCTTTCGATCATCCTCGTCAAGCAACCCGGGTCATACCACGCCATGGATGAACGTTCCGTCGTTACCGCCTACCGCCGTCTGTCCAGTACGTACGACCGATTCTTCGGTCCCGTATTCGAACAGGGACGGCAGGTCGCGGTGCACAAGATGGATTGCCAGGCCGGCGATCGCGTACTGGAAGTTGGTGTCGGCACTGGATTGTCACTCGAGCATTACCCCGAGGGCGTGGAAGTGGTCGGCATCGATGTCTCGCCCGACATGCTCGAACATGCCCGTCAGCGCGTGAACGGCAATGCCGATCGCATCACGCTGCAGGTGATGGACGGCCAGGCCACCGAGTATCCCGACGATAGCTTCGACAAGGTCGTGGCGATGTACGTGGTATCCGTCGCCCCCGATCCGCACAAGCTGGTCGAGGAGATGAAGCGGGTCTGCAAGCCGGGCGGCGAGATCTTTATCGTCAACCACTTCAGCCACAAGGGCCCGATGGCCAAGTTGGAGCGGCTGGCGTCGCCGTTGTCCAAGCTGGTGGGGTTCCGGCCGTCGTTCCCGATCGACGAATTTCTCGCCATGGCCGATCTCGACGTGATCGAGTCCGTGCCCGTCAACGCCTTCGGTTACTGGACCTTCATCCACGCGCGCAACCGCTGACAGCCCGCCGGGCTGCGGGCCCATGGATGAAAAAGCCGGCAGCGATGCCGGCTTTTTTTGGTGTGCGCCACGCGTCAGTCTTCGATGAAGCTGGCCTTGCCATCCGCGAAGGACCAGTCGATGTCGTTGTTCTCGGTCATGGTGATCATGACGTTGCGCGGGTCGATACCGGGGCGGGCCGCCAGATTATCGGTCACCCGGCGATAAAAGGCTTTTTTCTGGCTGTCGGTCTTGCCCGAGCGCAACACGAGATGAAGCATCACGCGATCTGCGGTACGCGTCTGGAGCTGGAGGGCGTGCGGCGCGAATTCGCGGATCAGCTGATAGCGATCGTCGGCCGGGAAATCGAGCGCGGTGAGGGCCGCTTCGTTGACCGCGTCGGCCACCGCTTCGGCGTATTCGCGATCATGACCTTCCAGGATGGCGATATTGACGAATGGCATGAATGAATCCCGTAAAAATTAGATAGCGCGCAATATAAGGTGAACGCGGCGCGAATGCCAGCGCCGGGCTGGGGCGCACGGTGTTGTCGGGCGACAGCCGGCGACCGCGGCCATCATCGATGCTGACCGCATATTGAACACGGGGCCGACGTTTCGCTGCAGGCAAGCGATCAAGCCCAAGCGGGGAGGCTCCACCGGCAACCGGCGCGGAATGCCTCTGTCGGGGCGCACGGTAGGCGTCTACAATCAGGCCTCGTTTTTCGACCGACGGCCATGCCATGTTCATTGCCATGAATCGATTCCGGATCAAGCCTGACTGCGAGGACGAATTCCTCGCCATCTGGCGCCAGCGCGAAACCCATCTCGACCAGGTGCCCGGTTTTCGCCGCTTCAACCTGCTGCAAGGGCCCAGTACGGACGAGCACACGCTGTTCGCCTCGCATTCGGAGTGGGATTCGCGCGAGGCTTTCGAGGCCTGGACGCGAAGCGAAGCATTTCGCAAGGCCCACGAGAACGCGGGCGGACGCCGCGATATCTATCTCGGGCCGCCCGAGTTCGAAGGCTTCGACGTTAAACTCTGAGGGCGTTTATGCGTCGTCGTCGGCCTCGATGCCTTCGGCTTCCGGCGCGGCGGCGTGGCCGTCCGCGGTAATTTCCGGCGGCGGCCCCCCGGTGCGCCGGCGCAGAAAACGGGCGAAGCGGGGCAGGCCTGTGGCGGTCGTGCCCTGATAGCGGAACGTGATCCATGAACCCACCGGCGGTGGGTCGGCGCGCTGCTCGTCGGTGAAGCCGGTGCCGATCGCGAACTGGCGGCCGTCGCGCATACGTACTTCGAGCGAGCCCATCATCCCGTTCAAACGGCCATGGCCGGGGTGGATGCCGACGACGCGCGCCTCCGCATCGCGATAGGGCTTGACCTTGAGCAGGCCGGCATGGCGGCCCGGCGTGTAGTCGCGGCTGCCGCGATGCAGGACCAGCCCTTCGCCACCCCTGGCGAGGACGTTCTTGAGCGCCGCCTGCAATGCGTCCTTGTCGGCGACGTGAAACTGGCGCACGGCGACAACCCATGGATCATCGATGCGCGCGACGGTGCGGCGAATCGCCGGCACGCGGTCGTCGAAATCGTCGTTGCGGCCGGGAAGGTCGAATACCCGATAGCTGATCGCGTGCCAGCCTGGATCCTCCGGGCCGGCTGTTCTCACCAGGGTCGAGGCGGTCGAGAACCGGCCGTAGCCGGCCCAGAGTTCGCCGTCCATGGGTGTGGTCGGAAAATGCGCGGTGAACCAGGCCGGCAGCTCCACAGCCGAGCCACTGCGTGTGCGCATTTGCTGGCCGTCCCAGTAGCCGCGTACGCCGTCATACTTTTCCGATACCCAGTAGTTCGTGACATCCACTTTCCCGTGGTATACGTCGACCAGTTCCACCTGCGGCGGTTGCCCCGCCCAGGCGACGCCGATCGTGGCTATCATGGCGAGCAGCGCGCAGGCTGCGACGACGCGTGTCTTCATGTCGACCCCTCCCCGCGGGTCAACTTTGTCGGTTTCGTGTGTTGTATGTACGAAAACGGGGCGCGCGCTGTCAATTGTCGTCAGTTGCGGGCGCACAGCCGCCGGTCGAACGCGCCGGCGGCAATCATGACCACTCTGGGTCCGAGGCGAGCGCGCAGTCCCTGCCCGCAGCCCTTCGCGCCCAGTGTCTCTGGGCGGCGGGATCTGTGGATTGCCATCCGGTTCTAGGGCCTGTTGCCGCTTCGTGCGAGTCCGCGCCAAGCGCTGTTGTGCGGCAAGACGAGGCGTAGTGCGCGCCGTGCAGTCACTCTGCACAAGCGGGCTA
>NZ_JBQDYF010000011.1:0-125648 GCF_052044135.1 Salinisphaera sp. RV14 | reverse complement strand
GTCTTGCCGCAAAACAGCGCTTGGCGCGGACGCGGACGAAACGGCAACAGGCCCTAATAGCGCGAGCATGCGACCGCATGCTCGCCGTGGCCATTGGCCGCGAAGTCTTTGAAAACAGCGGATGAAGTCGGCTGTTTGGATGCCGGATTAATAGGCCCCGCTGGCCCGAACGCCGCTTGGCCACGGGGATGATGCCCGGGGCCGGGGCGTCGCGCCTTGCCGTGAACGCGCGCCGCCTCGCTGCATGCGACAAAATACCTGGCACAGCACATTGCTGCGGCTGTCGCGGCGCGTGCGGATCCGGCGTTTCATTTGCACGCTAAATCGAATGGCGGCAGTCTACGCCGGCATTCCGGGTACCCGGCCGGCCAGCCCTTCGGCGGTAAACCGCGATTCCGGGCCTCCGTAGCGCGCCATCACGGCAGCGAGCCCTGTGACGGGCGCGACGTGGACGTCGGTTCAACACGTCGCGCGACGGCGCAACGCGAGTGCACCCGGCAAATTCACGTGCCAGGAGCAACATGAGTCAGCCCCTCTCATCCGAGCGTAAGCCGGCGGAAGATCGTCTCAATCCGATCGTGTTCTACGGCTCCGCGATCACCATCGTGGTGTTCTCGCTATGGACGATGATTTTCACGGCGCAGGCGCAAGCCGCGATCAGTGCGGTGAAAAGCTGGATATCGGCCACATTCGGCTGGTACTACTTCCTGACGGTGATCATATACCTGGTCTTCGTGATCGGGGTTGCGGTGTCGCGGTTCGGTCGCATCCGGCTCGGACCGGAACAGTCCCGGCCGGATTTCAATCTTTTTTCATGGTCCGCCATGCTGTTCTCCGCGGGCATCGGCATCGGGGTCATTTTCTACGGCATCGCCGAGCCCATCACCCAGTTCTACAATGCCCCCGACGCGCCGGCCGACCAGGCCATGGCCGCACGGCACGCCATCGAGATCACCTTCCTGCATTGGGGAATCTCCGGTTGGGCGATCTACTCGCTGGTCGGCATGTCGCTCGCGTTTTTCTCCTATCGCTACGATCTGCCGCTGACTATCCGTTCGGCCCTGTACCCGCTGTTCGGCAATCGCATCTACGGCTGGATCGGGCACACGGTCGACATCACCGCCGTCGTCGCCACCGTGTTCGGCATTGCCGCCGCCCTGGGGATCGGCATCGTGCAGCTGAACTTCGGCATGCATTACATGTTCGGCATTGCGGCCAATATCTGGACGCAGGTCGGTCTGGTGGTCGCGATCATTGCGTTCGCCACCATTTCGGCGGTCACAGGGGTGGAAAAGGGAATTCGCCGCCTGTCGGAGTTCAATATCCTGCTGGCGATCGTGTTGCTGCTTTTTGTCCTGTTCACGGGGCGCACCCTGTTTCTGCTCAACACCTTCGTCACCAACGTCGGCGACTACCTCACGCACTTCGTGAGTCTATCGACCAACACCTTCTCCTACGCGGCGCCGGCCGGCTGGCTCGACGGGTGGACGCTGTTCTTCTGGGCCTGGTGGATCGCGTGGGGCCCGTTCGTCGGGCTTTTCCTGGCGCGAATCTCGCGCGGGCGCACGATCGCCGAATTCGTAGCCGGCACCATGACACTGCCGATCATCTTCATGATGATCTGGATGTCGTTGCTGGGTAATTCGGCCCTCGACATGGTCATGCACGGCGGCGGCGACTTCGGCCAGCAGGTGATGAACAACCCGCCGTCCGGCGTCTATCTGTTCCTCAATCAGCTGCCGTTTCCGATGCTGTCGACGATCGGGGTCACCATCCTCGGGATTGTGTTCTTCGTCACCTCCGGCGACTCCGGGGCCCTGGTACTGTCCAACTTCACCTCGCAGCTCGCCGACGTAAACAGCGACGCGCCGGTGTGGATGCGTGTCATCTGGGCGTCGATCATCGGCGTCGTGACCTTGGCCCTGTTGCTGGCCGGATCGGGCACGAGCGGGTTATCCGCGCTGCAGAGCGCGGTCGTCGTCACCGGTCTGCCGTTTTCGGTCGTCCTGTTCTTCATGATGGCGGGCCTGTGGAAGGCGCTGAAGATCGAAGCCTACAAATTCGACAGCCAACGCGTGAGCCTGCCCGGCCACCTGTCGAGCCGCACCGGCGGGCGCGATGCGGTCAGTTGGACCACGCGCGTGTCGCGGGCGATGAGTTTTCCCAGCTATCGCCACGTGATGCGCTATCTGGACGAAGCGGTCCGGCCCGCGATGGATGCCGTGGCCGCGGAATTGCGCGCGCAGGGCGTCAAGGTCGATGTGTTCACCCAGGGCGAGGGCGAGGCGCGTCATGCCGCGCTTCGCGTCGGACTGGACGACGAGCCCGATTTCAATTATCAGGCCTGGCCCCGCCAGTTCCAGACCCCCACGTTCGCCATGCGCGCATCGCGATCCAATGCCTATTACTACCGCCTCGAAGTGTTTCTCACCGAAGGCACGCAGGGCTACGACCTGATGAACTACTCCAAGGATCAGGTCATCGACGATATTCTCGATCAGTACGAGAGTCATCTGCATTTTCTGCATCTGACGCGTGAGGTGCCCGGCGACTCGGCGCTGCCGGATGCGCCGGACCCGGCCAAGCACTGATTCCGAGCGCCGCGAACCACGCGGCCCGGGCCGGCCTGTTGCCGTGTGCGTTGGCAACCGGCCCTTGGCTGGTCCATTGCGCGTACAATTGTGCACAATCTCTTACCGCGACGAGCCCATGATCGAATTCGACAGGATCGAATCCGCTGCCTGCGCACGCCTGGGCGGCAGCGCGGAACTCGAGGCGGCGCTGGTGCGGCCGGAGCCGCCGGAAAGCCTCGCCATGATCGGCGATGACCGCTATTTATCGGTGATGTGCCGGCGTATTTTTCGCGCCGGCCTGACCCATCGCCTGGTCGACGCACGCTGGCCTGCGTTCGAGGCGGCGTTCGATGATTTCCGGCTGGAAGCCGTTGCCGCGCTCAGCGAGGACGATCTCAAACGACTGGCCAGCGACGAGCAGCTGATCCGCCATCGCCGGAAGATATTTGCCGTACGCGACAACGCACGGGCCATGCAGGCGATCGTCGACGAGTTCGGCAGCTTCGGCTTCTGGCTGGCGGAGTGGCCCGAGGACGAGATCGTCGAACTCTGGGCCGAGCTCAAGACACGCTTCGCCCAGCTCGGCGGCCAGTCCGGTCCGGCCTTTCTCCGCATGGCCGGCAAGGATACCTTCTTGTTGACCGACTGGGTGGCGCGGGCGATGTCGCAATGGCAGGTTTATTCCGGCAAAACAAACACCCGGAGCGCGCACCAGCGTATTCAGGCACTATTCAATATGTGGAACGAACTGTCTGGGCGACCGTATTGCCAACTGAGTCAGATACTTGCATTTTCGATCGACTGAAATAGACGGTTTGATGGTAAAACTCCGAAGAAGCGCCCGAGCGCTCATCGTCGCCTCAATGATGGCGACAGTCGGCATTCTGGCCGGCTGCGGCTCGAGCCAGCCCCAGGATGTGCATATTCGCGGCCGGCTTGCGCTTGCGGGCGATGGCAAACTCCCGAATCATGCCAGCGCGCGTATCAGCCTGATCGAGCACGATGTCGGCGGCGGCGAGAATCGCATTGTGGCCGAGCGCACGCTGCACGATCTGGGCAAACTGCCGGTCAGCTTCAATATTTCGGTCGGATCCGCGTTGCTCGGCAGCGGCGGCCAGTACGGTCTATCGGCACAGATCATGGACAAGGGGGGCGACGTGCGTTGGCAAACGCCCGTACCCCAGGCCGTCACGCCGCGCGAACAACGAAAGCCGGCGCTGCTGATGCTGCAGGCGAACGACTCCGCTGCGGGCGGGGATTTCCGGCATTATCGATGCGATGACGATTTCCGCTTCGATATGACCAACACCCCCAAGCAAGCCGTATTGCACATGGGCAAGCGGCAGATCACCCTGGACGCCAGGAAAGACAGCGGCGCGCATACGGCCGTCTACGCCGACGATCACGGTGACCAGCTTACATTTGGCCACGACAAGATCACGCTCAATTTCGATGGCGCGAGCCACATGAACTGCGTGGCACAGGGCAAGATCCCAACGCCCCCCGGCAACGGCAATCCCGGCCCCGGGCAGGCCCCGGACGACGATTCGGGTGCCGGCCACCGGGCAAAGACCCCGCGTTCGTCATCGTCGCGCGGCGACAGCCCGTAGCCGCACCGGCGCGGCTGCCCCGTACACGCGCCGAAGCGCATTACGGCGCGGTCGGCGCTCCGGACTTCCGCGCTTTGATCTGAATCAATATCTCGCCGGCACGATCGATGACCATGGTGGCGTCGTTTACGCTTACACGGAGTCTCAGGTGGAAGTCGCGCGGTTCTGCGAAAAGAACGTGGTCACCACACCCCGGCATACCCGTATCCGTGATGCCGCGGCGCTGATGCGCAAATACCACGTCGGCTCGCTGGTCATTGTCGAATCCGACGAGAAGGAGTCGGCGCTGGTGGGCGTCGTGACCGATCGGGATCTGGTGATCGAAGTGCTGGCTCAGGACGTACCGATCGATTCGCTCGCGGTTGGCGATATCGTTCAGACGCCTATCGAAACCATCGATGAATCGGCCGACATCTGGGAAGCGATGGAATGCATGGCTGAACTGGGGGTGCGGCGACTGCCGGTCGTGGACGCCGAGTGCTATCTCCGCGGCATCATTACGCTGGACGACATTCTCGAGTGGTTTGCCGAATCAATGGATCGGATGCGTACCCTGGTCGGCAACGAAATCTGGCAGGAGACACGCGCCCGCCGTTAGCGTGCGAGCTCGGAAGCGGACGAGGGTCATGCGGTCGGACGGGTGGTTACCGGGCGACCCCGGTCTTTGTGTGCATACCGCAGGATCGCTTTCTCGATTTCCACCAGAAACAGCACTGACGACGCGGTGAGAGTAAGCCCGATCCAGGATAGCGCCCCGATGCCTCGTGTATCGAACAGCAATTGCAGGGGCGGGGCGTAGGTAAACAGGGCCTGGAGCGCCAGGGTGGCCACCGCCGCCGCCGGAACGTAACGATTGCCGATGAATCCTTGCCAGCTGAGTGACCGATTCACGATGAAACGGCTGCTGAACAAGTAGAAGATCTCGAACATGACCAGCGTATTGACCGCGACCGTCCGCGCCTGGTCCAGTGGCAAGCTGCGGTCGATCGCGTAGATGAACTGCGCGAACGTCCCAGCCACAATAACGAGCGTGACAAAGACGATGCGCCACACCAGCAGGCCGTTGACTATGGCGTCGCGGGCGCCGCGCGGACGCCTGCGCATCAGATCCTGCTCTGGCTGCTCGAAAGCCAGCGCCAGCCCAAGCGTGGTGGCCGTAATGGTGTTGACCCAGAGAATCTGCAGCGGCGTCAGCGGCAGGGTCAGGCCGAACAGGGTGGCCAGAACGACCACCATTGCTTCCGCCAGCCCGGTCGGCATTATGTAGAGTACCGATTTTCGGATGTTGTCGTAGACGGTACGGCCCTGTTCGACAGCGTCGGCGATCGAGACAAAATTATCGTCAGTCAGGATCACGTGCGCGGCTTGCCGAGCAGTATCCGTACCGCGTCGACCCATCGCTATGCCGACTTCGGCCTGTTTCAGGGCCGGCGCGTCGTTGACCCCGTCTCCGGTCATGGCCACGATGCACCCTCTGGCCTGCAACGCCCTGACCAGGCGGAGTTTGTGCTCGGGGGTGGTGCGAGCATAGACGTCAGCCGTGCGCGTACTTTCCTGGAGCGACTGTTCATCCATGGCATCGATATCGGTGCCGCTGAGCACCGGAGCGGTTTGACCGAGACCGAACTGCGCGCCGATAGCTCGAGCCGTAGCGGCGTGGTCGCCGGTGATCATCTTGATGTCGATACCCGCCGCACGGCAGCGCTGGACCGCTTCGATTGCCTCCGGTCGTGGCGGATCCTGGATGCCGACCAGGCCCAGCAGCACGAGATCCGAATCGAGATCGTCGGACCGCAGGCCCGCCGTGTGGTGTGCGACTTCGCGCTGCGCTATGGCGAGCGTACGCTGGCCGGTGTCGGCGAGCGCGGTCAGATGGCCCGTCCAATAATTCGCATCCAGCGGCTCAGGCAGGCCGTTGCGCATTTGCGCGGTGCATCGAACCACGACAGATTCCGGCGCGCCCTTGAGCGTGATCCACCCGGTGTCCTGCTGATCGCGGTGAAGCGTCGCCATGAACCGGCTTTCCGACTCGAACGGCATGATGTCGAGTCGCCGATACGCGGCCCGGATGGCATCGACATCCTGACCGGCCTTGGTGGCGAGCGTCAGAAGCGCGCCTTCGGTCGCACTGCCAACCACGTGCCAGTCTGGTTGCGATTTCAGTTCAGCTTCGTTGCAGAGCACGGCCGCCGTGAGCAAACGAGCCAGATCGGCTGCCACATCGGCCAGGGGGCGATGTGTCGCCGATTGAATGGTTCCCATCGGTGCATAGCCGTCACCGTCGACCATGAGCCGGTCACCGGCCAGCACGACGCAGCGAACCATCATCTGGTTGTAAGTCAGTGTGCCCGTCTTGTCCGAGCAGATCACGTCGACGGCGCCGAGTGTTTCCACCGCATAGAGACGACGAATGATCGCGTTGCGTCGCGCCATGCGTTGTACGCCGATCGCCAGTGTGATCGTGATCACCGCGGGCAGGCCCTCCGGTATCGCCGCCACCGCCAATGCGACAGCGGCGAGGAAGAGTTCTTCGAAGCTGCCGCTGCGACCCAGCCAGCCGATGCCGAATGTCACGATCGCCAGCAACAGGATGCCGACCGTGAGTTTGAGCGATAGATCGGACATCTGGACCATTAATGGCGTGGGTGTTTCGTTGATATCCTCCGCCAGCCGCGCGATACGACCGATCTCGGTCCGGGCACCGGTGGCAATCACGATGCCGATGGCACGACCTTGTGTGAGGTGCGTACCGGAATAGACCATGTTGCTGCGCTCGGCGAGCGGTGTTTGCATTGGCACCGGATCCACGCTCTTGGCCACCGGGGCGGATTCGCCGGTCAAGGGGGACTCGTCGACCCGTACCTGGTGCGCTCGCAACAGCCGAAGATCGGCCGGCGCGCAGTCGCCGGCATTCAGGCGCACGATATCCCCCGGCACGATCTCCCGGGTCGGCACGCGCTGCAGTCGCCCCGCGCGGATGACGATGGCCTCGAGCGAGAGCAGCGCCTGAATGGCCCGCAACGCCTTCTCGGCGCGACCCTCCTGAAAGGCGCCGATCAGCACCATTATCAATACCACGCCGAAAATAACGCCGGAATCCACCCAGTGCCGAAGGAACAAGGTGGCCACGCCGGCGCTCATGAGCACGCAGATCAGCAGATTCCGGAATTGACGACCCAGTCGCCGTAACGCACTTTCCGGCGGGGGGATCGGCACACTGTTCTCGCCGTAGCGAACGAGTCGGGCCTGCACCTGGGCTGGCGAAAGGCCCTCGGCCGCAGTCTCGAGGGCCTGCAACGCATGTTCGCACTCAAGCTCGTGCCAATTCGATGAGTCCATGAGTAATCAGCCCGACGTGGTCTTGCGATGCGGCGCAAAAGTGCGGGGCGGTCCTGTCGATGCATTGCGCTGTGCGTCTTCGTACGGAACCGCGACTCAGTCACAGGCCCGACTCGCCCCTTTTCACGCTAACGGGTTTCGGAGCGAGGGCATTGATTGAAGTCAAGCCGCTCCCGGCACTACCTGGCGGCCGCCCGATTTGCATGCTGCAGATCGTACTGACGGCGAATGAGGTTGCATATCGCGCACGATGATAGACCTCCGATAATGGTTACTGGCCGAACAGCTGCATGTCGGCCAGCGCTATCTCGATGCCGTCGGCCGCCGCGTCAATATCCATGTGGCAGTAAGCACGCACCTGGTCCGGGCACGTCGCGCGGCCAAACAAATCGTGCGAATAGCCGCGCAACTACCGACCGACTGGCCGGCGTTCAGGGCGAGCCGGCGATACGGTGAGGTCCGCCAGGAACTCGAAAGGGCGACGGAAACGCATTAAAAGTGCCCGACACCCACTTTCCCGATAGTCGCTTCGCCCAGATGGATGGTTTCGAGCCCTTCCTCGAACGACGCGAACGACTGCTGCAGCACCCGGTGGCCCGGCCAGTGGTATTCCACGCGTGCTTCGGTCGGACGATAGACTGCGGTATAGAGCGTGCCGAAGGCCCGCTCGTAGCGGATGCGATGAATCGGGGGCTCCAGGAAGCGGTTCACGAATCGGCTTTCGGTTTCGCTCGGATCGGCCAGGCGCTCTTCGAGGAAGGCGCGGCGCTCGATGCTCGCGCTCATACGGGCGTAGGCCGGCCACTCGATGCGATCCTGATGGTTGGTGCTGACCGGCGACCGCACGAAGCGTGGCTTGCGATCGGGGGCCAGATACGCGGTGACGAATATGCCGGCGCGATCCAGCAGTGTCAGGTTGTATGTCATGTGGACCGGGACACGCCGCAACACGAAACAGGCCTCACGGACGTTGTCGCATGTTTCCAGTATGTAGCGCAGCACCAGCGGCACGCCGAAACCGTCGCCCGTGGTCTTGCGCCCGCCGAACGCGAGCGAGACCGCGAGTCCGGCATCGTTGATGCCGTCCAGTACGCCCCAGAGACAATCGCTGATCGCGATGACCGGGCGCAACCAGCGGGTTTTCAGCAGTGCCCATTCAAACAGAATGGGGCTGTAGTCGTAATTGCGAATCAGCGCCGGCTCGGGCCCGGCCCATACCGCCTGCGAGCACCCCAGCAGATAGGGCGGCGGGCGATAGAAGCTCAGAAAACGCGCCGCGAGATCGCCGCCGCCGGCGAGATCCACCAGTTTGTCGTAGGTCGACAACAGCTCCGGCATGTACGCGCGGAGGTTTCGCAACGAAGTCATATAGCCCGGACGCGCGCGTTCGCCTTCGGAAAGAAACCACGTCTGATACGGCGGCCAGTGTGCGTCGAAAAGGGCCTGCCATTTGGCGCCCGGTTCGTCTTCCTCGATCGAGGCCAGGTGAAACGTGCTCGGTATATGGGCCATGGGCGAAGTCGGCGTGCTCATCCCGGGAACCTCTGTTCGGACCGGCGTCGGCCGTGGTGAATGGGGAAGACGCGCCACGCCGGCACATGATGCCTCGTCCTGGCATAACGCGACCGACACTCGGTCCGTGTTCGGGGCGAAGCAAGGCGTTCTCGCGACGGGCGGATCGATCGGCCCGTCGCGCTTTTACTCAACCCGCGCCGCGGCGCGGGCGCCGCTACAACAGCTTGAAAGAGCCCGGTACAGGATGAGCTTTCAAGGCACCCGGCGCGAGGTGCCCCTGGTTCTCGGCGCTGGCAGCCGATGCCTGGAAATGCGACTTGATCCCGTCAATCCAGGCACGAGCGCGCGGGTTGAGTTCGAAATCGTCATTCATCAGGCGTCCGCGCGTCACCAGTATGCCCAGATCCGCGCCTTCGTACCAGTAGTCGCCGACACCGGCGATGCGCACGAACAAGGCCTCGGCCTCGCTTTCCACATGGTAACGATGGGTGTCATAGCGTGAGAAGCTGATTTGGCCGTCCGCATCCATGCGCCAGATGCCGGTCGGTGGCGCCTGGGTGATGACGCCGACCGCATCCGCCGTGTGCTTGAGTACCAATTGGCCCCAGGAGTCGATGTTGTCCGGCTCGGCCCAGCGCCGATTGATTTCATCGACGTCGAGCGTGTAATCCACGTCCATCCACTCCAGCAGATGAAACATGAACAACGGCATGTCCGACAACGAAAACGCGGCGTGGTTGGTAATGGAGCTGGCACCCGTGATGCGCGGATTCATCTCGCCGAGATAGAGCTTGTCGGTATCGCGATCGATCAGGAAGTCCAGCTCGAAATAGCCGAGATAGCCCTCGCGCTTGAGGCATTCGCCCATCGCCAGGGTGGCGTCGCGCGCCTGATCCCGCAGATCCGCGTTGAAGGCGTTGGCGAATATCTCGTTACCGCACCAGCCCCCTTCATAGGGCGTGAGCTCGGGAAAGCCCACCAGCTCGGTCATGATCGGGGCCACGATTGTGCCGTGCCGCGTGACGCAGGCTTCGACGGCGGTGCCGCGGGGCTTGATGCGTTTCATGATCTTGACGTCGCCGGCGCCGACGATCTCGTCGGCGTGCTCGGCCCAGTCTTCCTCATCGGAGATCATGAAGGTGGTATGCCCTGAGTCGCCGAACGCGGTCTGCACCACGAGATCCGGCCCCAGGTCCGCGGCAAGCCGGCGCAGGTCGTCATAGGAGTCCACGGCGGCCATCACGTTGGGAACGCAGTCGATACCTGCAGCTTCCGCGATTCGGGTGGTCACCAGCTTGTCGTCCAGATGCTGGCGCAGACGGGCCGGTGGCAGGCAGACTTCCAGATCCAGTTCGCGGGCGAGTCTCTCGGTGTTTTCGTCGAACATCAGGAACAGCGCCTTTCCGGGCCCGCGACTGCGGACGTAATCGGCCACGGCCTTGTGTTCGAGCAGATAGTTGTTGATGTCCTCGATGCTCTGGAACTCGGTATGCGCGATTTCCGGCGGCACGAACAGATTCGGGTGCTGGCCGTCGAAGCAATCGATGTAATTGATGTACTTGAAGTGATGTACCCATTCATCCGCGCCCAGCAGGTTGAAGTTCGTCGCGCTGATGAAATAGATCGGCGTGTCGTTGCGCCGGAAGAACCGCCGGATATCGGACAGGCCGTGGAGCGTCCGGGTCGACTGGACAACGGGCGCGGTGTTCTGATTCTCCATGGCTGTCTCCCTGGTTATGGATTGTCGTTCGGCGGCGTATCGGTGTCGGATACGACGCTGGAGTAGGCGCCTGATGACGCGCCATCGGATGCTTCTGAACCGGCATTGATACATATGCGCTCAGGCTTTTTCAGTGGCCCCAGTGAGTCGAGATAGGGCGATTGGGCGCCCGCCTGATAAATCGCGAATTCGACCGGTTTGTCCCGAAAACTCTTCAAGGGTTGCCCAAGACTCAGCAAACCTCGTTCGCGCGATCGGCGTACGGTATCGAAGTCGATTTCCAGCGGGATGAATTCCTCACTGCTGCCGGCCTGATGAAGCACCTGGCCGTGCGGGCTGCATACGATGGAGCGGCCGTAGCCACCGGCGCCGAGACCGTTGATATCGAACAGGTAACACTGATTGACCGCGGCGTTGGCACGCGTGATCGAAAGTTCCACATCGCGGTCGATGGATGAGGTCAACGTCGGACGCAGAATCACCTCGGCCCCCATGCTGACCAGTGTCCGGGTGACTTCCGGAAACCAGGTGTCGTAGCAGATCGTCATGCCGAAGCGGCCCACCTCGGGCACGTCGAATACGAAGAACTCGTTGCCCGGCGTGATGCCCTGTTCGTAGGGCTCGAACACGAACATCTTTCGGTAGCGACCGACGACATGGCCGGTCGGGTCGATGACTGACGCCGTGTTGTAGATGAGGCCGTCGTCGGCCCGTTCGAACATCGAGCCGGTCACCAGCCAGATCTGGTGCTTGGCGGCGGCTTCGGCCAGCGCGGTTTCCGCCGAGCCGGGCAGGGCCTGCGCTTTCGACGGCAGCGGGCCGCAGGCGGCAAGCTCGCTGAACGTCACCATCTGCACCCACGGATAAACCGCCATGAGCGCGTCGATGCGATTTTTCATGCCCTCGACGTTGCTCTGCGTTGCCGAGACGTACATCTGAATGCCTGCAATGGCGAATGGCGTCATATGCCTCTTCTTTTAAAAAGTTCGGTTGATAATCTGAAGGGTAAACCAAGAGTGTGGGTCACGTCCCGGATCGGCGCCGCGATCACGCGACCGACGCGTGTGCCGAGGGCCCGAAGTACTGCAAACATCGCCCGACACGGCACTCCCGGGCCGGCGAAAATAGTTTCGCCGGGCCAGCACGCCGAGCGTCGCGCGCCTGTCGCAGCGCAGACCGATGCCGGTGCGCCTCGAAACCGGATCGTCTGTGGTCTTCTCATGCCGGATGCTCCGCGGCGCGCGCGAGCGCCTGCTCGTTGAAGATCAGCAGGCCCAGTTCGGGCCGGTAGCCGTGCACTTCCTTGACATCCAGCGCGGTGAGGAAATCGATGATTTCCTGGCTGATCACCTGGCCTGGCACGAGTACCGGAAAACCCGGCGGATAGGGGATGACGAAACTGGCCGAAACGACTTCGCGGCCGTCCTGCAACTCGCGCTGCAGGGCACCGTTGTCGAAGCGCAGATAATCGGTATTGTTGTCGTCGTAGCTCAGGAAATACGCACGCCGGATATCCCCCTCGGGCGTCGTGCTGTCGGGCCAGGGCCGGAACGCGTCGTGAAAACGACTGAAATCGGGCAAAGGCGGCAGTTCGCGGGTCAATGAGTGGATCCGGTGCTCGATCACCTTGCGTTCGCTGCGGCCACTGTCTTCCCAGCGGCGCTCGAAATCCTTGGCCAGCCGGATGAGGACATCGATCAGGTAGGCGATCGAGCTGCGCGAAGTCCCGATGTTGGTCATGAACAGCACGGTATTGCGCGAGGTCTTGTTGATCTGGATGCCGAACTGGTTCATCAGGTAGTCGGTCCGGAACTGGTCGCCGTCGACCCCGGTATTGCCGATCGCGATGGTCACCCGGGTCGGGTCGACCACGAACTCGTCCTGTGCCCAGGCCTCCTCCATCTGATGCCAGCCCCGATGGCGGTCGTAGAAGGTGTGCACGCCCGACTGGCGATATTCGGGCGGGATCATGTCGCCGTTCTTGAGGACCTCGAAATACTTCTTGAGCAGGGGATGGCTGTACAGTTGCTCGCGTAGCGACAGTGCCGTTTCGATCTGCGAATTGACCAGTTCGAAGCCTTCCATCTCGGCCTGCATGCGTCCCACGTCAAGCGACGCCAGAATCTGGTAGTTCGGCGAGGTCGACGTATGCGTCATGTAGGCTTCGTGGAAGGTGGACTCCACCTTCTGGCGAAAGTCCTGATCGTAGATATGGATCATCGAACCCTGACGCAGTGAGGTCAGCGTCTTGTGGGTGGAGTGGGTTGCATAGACCCGAATGCGCACCTGATCCGGATCCGGTCGCAGACGCTGCTCGAGCCAGGTTGCGTCATCGTCCGGGTCGAGCGCGTCGAAGCGTGCTTTCCAGGCGGCATATTCCCGGCGATAGGCGGTGCTGCGATAACGATCGCGCAGGGTGCCGGCGGCGTTCATCGCCGTGCGGGGGCGATAGGTCGGGTTGAATGTGGCAAAGGCAAACCACGCTTCGTCCCAGAGGAACATGAGGTCGGGCTTGATAGCCAGACACTCTTCCATCACCCGCCGCGTGTCGTAAACGATGCCATCGAAGGTGCAGTTGGTCAGCAACAGCATCTTGACCTGGTCGAGCCGGCCCGCGCGCTTGTATTCCAGCAGCGTCTTCTTGATCGTCTTCAGCGGGACGGCACCGTACATCGAGTAATCGTCGAGCGGATAGGAATCCAGATAGCTCGCGTAGGCGCCGGTCAGTACCAGGCCATAGTGATGCGACTTGTGGCAGTCGCGGTCCACCAGTACGACATCGCCGGGCTTGACCAGCGCCTGCACCACGATCTTGTTTGCCGTGGAGGTGCCGTTGGTGACGAAGAAGCTCTCGCGCGAGCCGAACGCGCGGGCGGCGTATTCCTGCGCGCGCTTGATCGGCCCGTAGGGTTGCAGCAGTGAGTCGAGCCCGCCCGAGGTCGCCGATGTTTCCGCCAGAAAGATGTTGATGCCGTAGAAGTCGATCATCTGGCCGGCCCAGTGGGACCGGGTGATCGACTTGCCCCGCGAGATGGGCATGGCATGAAAAACGCCGGTGGGCTTGCGGCTGTATTCCCGCAGGGCGTCGAAGAATGGCGTGCGATAGCGGTTGTCGATTGCCCGCAGGATGGTGTGGTGCTGCTCGATGTAGTCGGTTTCGCGATAGAAGATACGGGTGAAGTAATCGATATCGCGGCTGGCGGTGGACTCCACTTCGCCATTGGTCACCAGGAACTGATCGATTTCCGGACGCAGCTGGTGGATCATGGCGCCCAGCTGGATGCTCCGCTCGGAAGCCGGCTGGTTTTCCAGATCCATTTCCGACAGGCCTTCCAGCGTCCGCCGAATGGCGCTGAGGTTGTATTTCGACTTGTAGGGAAACTCGTAGCGGATCAGGCACGCTTGGATATTGGGGTTGATCAATACGGCGATCAGCGCATCCTCGAAGCTGCGTACCGTGACCACGTCATAGACAAACCGATCTTCTTCACGGCGCATGCGGTAGAAGGCGTCGCGCACCACCTCGTCCTCATCGGCCGACAGATTGTCGACAAGCAGCACTTCGAAGTAGGGCTGGGCCGAGGAGTTGAACCCGGGGTGGCCGCGCCGGAAGCGGGCCAGGGCGTCGTGGTTCTCGATATCCTCGGCGTCGGTATCGCTCAGGTCGATCGGCCGGCGCCGATACGACTCGCTGACCAGTGCGCGCACAAGACGGTTGACCACCTTGTCGAGCTGGGCGTATTGCCGCTGGTTGAACAGCGACCACAGATGGCGAAAGTCTTCGCTGGAAGGAAAGGCGTGATAATCCTCGATAATCTCGAGCCGCGTCAGCTTGATGCCGATCGCCTTGACCAGCCTGCGGGTCTGACGCGGCTTGTCCGAGCGCAAGACATCGGCCAGATCATGTGTCAACGCGTTCCAGGTATCGGAACGCAGATGCGAAATCTTGTGATAGAAGCCCAGCGCGGTGTGCGGCGCTTCGGTTCGAGTCGTTGTTGTCATGACGCTACCGTATTTGATTCGCAGTGGTTCCGGCAGACCGGACGGGCGCGCACCCTTGAGTTCCGGGAATTGACCCGGGCGACGGCAACCAGCCGAACGCCCACGGCAGACGTGAAAACCGGGCGATCGATCCCGAACCGCGCGCGCCGGACGGCGTGGCCGGTATCCGTCTCGGCTGACACCCCCCGATCCTTATTCGGACGCGGCAATCAGGCTGGCATTACCGCCGGCGGCCGTCGTGTCCACACATAAATGACGCTCGATGACGAACCGCTGGTCCAGGGTATGTTCCGTGATCAACGGCAGCAATGCACCATCGCGCCTGGCGAGCGCAACGCGGTATTCGCGCAGCACCGGGCTCTGGGCGCAGCTCACGACCGCCTGAAAACCGCGCGCATCGACCAGCGCCTCGGGCGCCAGCTGTCCGGCCATGCCGACGATCGGCAGACCGGCTTTCGCCGCCCTGGCAACCTGTTCGTCCAAGCCCGGAGCGATCACGGCTACCTTGTTGCCCTGTGACAATGCCGTGGCCGCCTGTTCGAGTGCGGTGTCCCGATCCGGACCGAGACACAACACAACGCCGCGGGCGTGATGCGACAGACGATTGAGTTCACCGGTCGGACCGGGCATCTGTTCATCCTGGGCATCCAGCGGCGCCGGCACATCGCCAAAGATCGGCGTCAATGCCTCGATACGCGCCTCCGGCTTTGGCGCCGTAAGCGAATCGAGCTTGTCGATCAGGCCTTGCAGTTCCTTCGCCTCGATCTTTTTACCGCCGGCATCGGCCGCCACCTCGGTCGTCTCGCCCTGCATGAAGCGGCGGACGTATTGTGGCCCACCCGCTTTCGGCCCGGTGCCCGACAGGCCTTCGCCGCCGAACGGCTGGGAGCCGACGATCGCCCCGATCTGATTGCGGTTGACGTAGACGTTGCCGACCTTGATGCGGCTTGAAATACGCTCGACACGGCGGTCCACGCGCGTATGGATGCCGAACGTCAGGCCATAGCCCTTCGCATTGACCGCATCCACGACCTTATCGATATCCTTGGCGGCAAACGTGGCCACATGCAGTACCGGCCCGAACACTTCCTCTTCGAGTTCCTCGATGCCGCTGACCTTGATTACGGCCGGCGACACAAACGTCCCGTTTCCGGGGGCCGGTACTTTCTTGAGCAACTTGCCCTTGGCCTCGAAGTTGGCGCAGTGATCGGCGATTTTCTTGCGCGCAGCATCGTCGATCACCGGGCCGACATCGGTCGACAACAGCCAGGGATCGCCGATACCCAGCTCATCCATCGCGCCGTAGAGCATTTCCAGCAGGTTATCCGCAATGTCTTTCTGCACATACAGCATACGAAGCGCGGAACAACGCTGCCCCGCGCTCTGGAAGGAGGAGGCCAGCACATCGCGGACGACCTGTTCGGGGAGGGCGGTCGAATCGACAATCATGGCGTTCAGCCCGCCGGTTTCCGCCACCAGCGGGGCGTCCGGCGCCAGGTTTTCGGCCATCACCTTGTTGATTCGCTGCGCCGTTGCCGTGGACCCCGTAAAGCAGACCCCGGAGACGCGGGCGTCGGATGTCAGCGCCCCGCCCACGGTGGCACCGCTGCCCGGCAACAGTTGAATCACGTCTTCGGGAATGCCGGCCTCGTGCATCAACGCCACCGCGCGCGCGGCCAGTAGCGAGGTCTGTTCGGCCGGCTTGGCCAGAACCGCATTACCGGCCACCAGATTGGCCATGATCTGGCCGGTGAAGATGGCCAGCGGGAAATTCCATGGGGAAATACACACCATGACGCCGCGCGCGTGACCGCTGTCCTGGTAGCGCACACCTTCATTGGCATAGTACAGGGCGAAATCCACGGCCTCGCGGATCTCGGCAATGCCGTCCAGCAGGGATTTGCCGGCCTCCCGGGTCGCCAGCGCGAAAAGCTCGTGGGCGTTGGCCTCGTACAGGTCCGCGACTTTGCGCAGGCACTGCGCCCGCTCCTCGGCGGGGCGTGCAGACCAGGCTTTGAAACCTTTCTGGGCCGCGGCAATCGCGGTATTTACGTCGGCCTCGGAGGCCTGCGTGACATGGCCCACCGTGTCCTCCGGATTCGCCGGGTTGCGCACGGTCTCGACCTCGGTTCCCGATACCTCACCCGCAATGATCGGGCCGCCGCGCCAGCGGTGGTCGCGATAGGCATCGCGCCCGGCATCGATCTCTTTAACCGTGACCGGGTCGGTGATATCCCAACCCCTGGAATTGCGGCGCTGGGCCCCGAACAGCTTGAACGGGTGAACAATCGCCTTGCTGGAAATGTTGTTTCCCATCGCCTTGACGGCATCGACCGGATCCTTGGCGATCTCTTCCGGCGTAATACTTTTATCGACAATCTGGTTGACGAATGAGCTGTTGGCCCCGTTTTCCAGCAGGCGACGCACCAGGTATGCCAGCAAGTGCTTGTGCGGGCCGACCGGCGCATAAATCCGACACGGTACGCCACTGATTTTCAGCACCTCGTCGTGCAGGGATTCGCCCATGCCGTGCAGGCGCTGGAACTCGTAGTTATCCACACCCTTGCGCTTGGCCAACTCGAGAATCGACGACACCGAATGGGCATTGTGGGTGGCGAACTGGGGGTAGATGCGGTCGGTCATGTTCAGCAGCTTGGTCGCGCACGACAGGAACGACACATCACTGCAGGCCTTGCGCGTGAATACCGGAAAACCGTTCAGCCCCATGATCTGAGCGCGCTTGATTTCCGCATCCCAGTAGGCCCCCTTGACCAGGCGCACCATGAAGCGCCGATCGTTTTTTTGCGCCAGGGCATAAAGCCAGTCGAGGACGAAGGCGGAGCGCTTGCCGTAGGCCTGAACCACGACGCCGAAACCGTCCCAACCGTCGAGTTCGGGATCCGACACGATGGCTTCGATCACATCGAGAGACAGGTCGAGCCGGTCTTGTTCCTCGGCGTCGATGTTGAATCCCATATTGACCGCCGCCGCTTTTTTCACCAGCTCGCGGGCGCGGGGCAGAAGCTCGTTCATCACCCGTTGTTTGTTACCGTATTCGTAGCGGGCGAGCAGGGCGGACAGCTTGACCGAAATGCCCGGATTCTTGCGCACATCGCCTTTACAGGCTTTGGCAATGCTGTCGATCGCGTTGGAATAGGACTCGAAATAGTGTTTGGCGTCGTCGTCGGTGCGCGCCGCTTCGCCCAGCATGTCGTAGGAGTAGGTATAGCCCCTGGCCATGTACTCCTTCGCTTCGCGCTGTGCCTCATGGATGTCCCGGCCCAGGACGAACTGGCGCCCCATCTCTTTCATCGCCTGGCCTGCGACGGTGCGGATCACCGGCTCGCCGAAGCGCTTGACCAGCCTGCGAAGCGTATCGCCTACGCTGTTGTGTTCGGCGTCCTTGAGCAGGTTGCTGGTCATCAGCAACGCAACGGTCGCGGTATTGATCAGCGAAGACGACGCCTTGCCACGGTGCGTGCTCCAGGCGCCGGAGCTGATCTTGTCCTCGATCAGATCATTGATTGTGGTGCTGTCCGGCACCCGCAACAGCGCCTCGGCGAGACACATCAAAGCAACGCCTTCCTTGGTGGTCAGGCCATACTCCGCCAGGAACTTCTCCATGATGGTGGGCTGCGCATTCTTGCGCACACCGCGCACCAGATCCGCCGCACGGGCCGAAATGGCCTCACGCTCGGCCGGCGTCAACTGAGCCGCCGCAATCATTTCGTGAATCACCGTGTGTTCGTCCGCGAGGTAATAGTCGCGTATCGCCTGCCGGCTATCGACGAGCTCGGGTGTCTCTGACTGTTGCGCTCTCATGGTTTTACCCTCGTGGTTAGGCGTCGCGCCAGCGTACCGGCGGGATCGACAAAGGCTATTACCCGTGACGAACCCGGCAAGCGTGCCTTTTTATCTTTAGCACGACCCAAGCATTCATGAATACGCCAATAGCCTCATGAGGCCACGAGGGGCCATCGACGAATCGGATCGCAGCAAGCTTATTTTACGCTCAGGGATAACATCGCGTACCGCCACCGTGGTGGTTAGCGGTAACGCCTGAGCTTGGCAGCCTCGCTCGGGTTCGACACGAAGTTCCATCGGCAATGGTTAAAGCAAGGCCCGTGCCGCGTATCGACGGCTGACGGTAACAGAGCGCCACGTGGGTTATTCGTAATACCTGCGAATACGCACGGGCAAAACAGGAAGGGGCGGGGGTTGGGTCGCACACTCGCGCCAGGTCCCGAATCTCCTGGCGACGCCGCCACCGAGCCGAATGCGCATGCGACGGGCGCCGTTGCCGCGCCGATTATCGCGTAAGTCTTCAGTCGGCAAGCGATGTCGCCGGCTCGGTCGCCCGCGGCGAGCGGCCAATCGGCGGCGCAGGCGTGGGCAGAACTCATTTAACGCCGCTGCGATCGCGCGATCGATCCGAACAGGGGGCCGATGCGCCGAGCGTAACCGGCGCGTCAACCCGGGGATCAGGGCCTCACGTCATGCCCAGAGCCGGTGCGCCTCTGACCGATGACCGGCCATATCGCGTCGATGATGCATCACGGAGCAAGGTCTTGTTCCGCCTATCAGCGCGGTAGTCCCGCGCGGCGCTGACGAAGCCAAGCGACCGTCGGGCATAAAGCGGCAGCGCGTTGGCGCGAACGCATCGAGTCGTGCGATGACAGAATTCGATCGGCGCAACCATTGTGGTCGCGCCTTGGGCTGCCGCGTTTGGCCGTCGCGAGCAGCGATGCCCCTCCGATGCCGCACTATAGGGTGCCGCCGCATACGGCGGCACCCGAGCCGCGCCAACGCTCAGCCGTCCGTCGAGATCGTCACCGCCTCCCACGCATCGATCGCCTGCGCCGTGTCGGCGAGGCGGTCACGCACGAGTTTCAGGGCATCGCTGCCGAGCAGCAGATGCGCCGGCGGGGCGTCGGTATCGATGACGCGGAGCATGGCCTGCGCGGCTTTGGCTGGGTCGCCGAGCTGGTGGCCGCTCTTGTCTTTACGCGCCTGTCGGACCGGGTCGAATAGGGTGTCGTAATCGACGATGCTTCGCGGCGAGCGGCGCATCGACCGGCCGGCCCAGTCGGTTCGGAACGAGCCGGGCGCGACGGCGGTAACATGGATGTTGAACGGCGCCAGCTCCTGGCTCAGCGTGTCGGAAATGCCTTCAAGCGCGAACTTGCTGCCGCAGTAGTAGGCGATGCCCGGCATGGTGATATAGCCGCCCATCGAGGTGATATTGAGGATGTGGCCGCGGCGCCGGGCGCGAAACGACGGCAGCACGGCCTGGATCATCTCCACCGCGGCAAAGACATTCACCTCGAACTGTCGGCGCATCTCGTCGGTCGGGGATTCCTCGAGAATGCCTTCATGGCCGTAGCCGGCGTTGTTGACCAGCACGTCGATCGGCCCGAGCTCGCGGCTCACTTCTTCAACGACGGCGTGTATCGCCGGGGTGTCGGTCAGATCGAGTCGGCGTGCGTGGGCGCGGCCCGATTCGTGGGCCTCGAATGCTTGGGCGTCGTCCTGGCGCCGCACGGTACCGATGACGCGGTGCCCGGCTGCCAGGGCTTCGTCGGCCAGCGCGCGACCGAAGCCGCTGCTGACGCCGGTGATCAGGATAGTCTTGGTATGACTCATGATGGTGCGCTCCAATGGTGTGGGCTGATGCGGAATACAGACGCCACATGCTAGAGCGCGCGCTCGGTGGTTCGAACGCGGGATCGTATGGTTTGCTTGCCCAATCCTATGGCGGGGCCGTTTTTTGGGTCAGAGATCGTTCAGACTGTCGGCATACCGTCTTTTGACCGAGCGCGTTTGATGAACGATGGACACGCCGCAAACCGTGATCGGCAGCAACGGATCATCGAGCTGCTCGATCGTATGTCGCCGCTGGAAGGCTACAACCTGACCGCGCTGCCGGATGTTCGATTCCTGCGCTCGAATCGCGCTCTGCGCCAGGTCCCCGTTCTCTATGACCCGGGCATCGTCATCGTCTGCCAAGGCCGAAAACGCGGGTACTGGGGCGACCGGACATACGTCTACGACGCACAGCACTACCTTGCCGTGTCGATTCCCGTGCCGTTCACGATGGAAACCGACGCCAGCGCCGAGGCGCCGTTGCTGGCGATCTATCTACATCTGGATATCTCGCTGGCCGCCGAACTGCTGCTGGAAATCGAGGCTCAGGGAATACGGGCGCCAAGGCCGCGCGGGATGTTTGCATCGCCCATGGAGCCGGCGATGTTCGATACGCTGGCGCGTTTTCTCGAAATCATGGCCTCGCCGGAGGACGCGCGAGTGCTCGGGCGGTCGATGGTTCGCGAGATCTATTTTCGAGTGCTTCAAGGCGAGCAGGGCGGAACGATGCGCGCCGCGCTCGGGGCGGATTCGCCGTTCGGCCGCATCCGCCGCGCCATCCAGCGTATTCATACCGGCTACGCAGCCCGGATCACCGTGGACCAGCTGGCCCGCGAGGCGCACATGAGCGTTCCCACGTTTCATGCGCAGTTCAGATCGGCGACTGAAACCTCGCCCATGCAGTACGTGAAGACAGTCCGGCTACACCAGGCGCGGCTGTTGATGTTCCGCGACGATATGACGGCGGCCACCGCGGCGGCCGCCGTCGGATACGAGAGCCCGTCTCAATTCAGCCGGGAATTCAAGCGTTTGTTCAATCGCACCCCGAAGGCTGAACTGGTCTGGATGCGCGCATCGTTCGAACTGCCGCCGAGGGAATCGCCATCGATCTACGTGGCATCGCATTAGGCGACCGTGCGCCGTGCCTCGCTTCCAAGAGTTCAGTTGGCGCAATCAAATGCCTCTGCCACGATCATACGATGTGCATAATGTATATTATGTTAAATTATGGATTCACCTCATTGTGTGCAACCCGGTTTGCCAATCCAAACTGCCACATCGGTCGTTGCCGCAAAAGCGCCAATCTATTGAGACAGATAAACGTTCGAGACCTTGGCCTTGTCTTCGGGTTCGACGTGGATGGTGACCGTACTGTCGGCTACTTCGTCCGCGATCGCCGCCTCGAGCCGGTCGCAGATCACGTGCGCGTCTTCGACCGACATGTCGCCCGGTACCACCAGATGAAAATCGATGAAGGTCCGCCGACCGGCATGGCGCGTGCGCAGGTCGTGCGCTTGATAGGCGCCCTGCGAGTGATGGAAAATCGCGGTGCGGATCCGTTCCAGTTCGGTCTCGGATACGGCCTCGTCCATCAAGCCGCCGACGGACTCGCGTACCAGTTGCCATCCGGACCATAGGATATTGATCGCAACCAGTATGGCGATCGCCGGGTCGAGCCAGAGCCAGCCGGTCAGCCCGACGAGTACCACGCCCGCGAACACGCCGATCGATGTCACCACATCGGCATAGAGGTGGCGACCATCAGCCGCAAGCGCCGGCGATTTCAAGCGGCGCCCATTGCGCATCAGAACGGCCGCCCACACCGCGTTCAGCACCGTTGCCACCGCGTTGAGCAACAATCCGTGCAAAGGCGCGTTCAAGGCATGAAGATTGAAGAAGGTCTGCCCTGCCTCGCGGAAGATCGCCAGTGCGGCGATCACGATCAACACGCCTTCGAGTACGGCCGAGAAATATTCGGCCTTGTGGTGGCCGTAGGGATGGTTTTCGTCCGCGGGCATGGCGCTGACGCGCAGGGCCACGACGGCCGCTCCGGCAGCGACGATATTGATGATGCTCTCGAGCGCATCCGAATACAGCGCCGCGCTGCCCGTAACGGCGTACGCCAGATATTTAAAAGCAAAGACAGCAATACCGACGATGACGCTGCCGAGGGCATAGCGGACGGTTGTGATCACGAGGCCGGTTTCGCGCTGGGAACGGCTGCGGATGATAGGGCCGAATGCCGGCGAATTGCAATTTGGACCTGTGGGGTCTTTTTCTATACCGCTGCCATTAAACTTTCATCTTTCTAAGTTCTCGCCATGTGGTACGGACGTACGGTGATCAGGCGACGCCACGCGATCTTATCCGGCCACGCATTCAATGCGGTTTATCGTCGCGGTTGGCGGCCGCATCGGGGCTGCTGGCCGGCCCGATTTTCTGCTGACTCAACTGTTCGCGCAGGCTGCCCAATTCCCTGAGCGTGGCAATGACATTCGCAAGACGCGCTTCGGGCCATTTGCGGACGTACGATGGCACGCTGCCATCGCCATTGCTCATATGCGAGTCGACGGCCAACGCATCGGTGAGATGAGCCTCGAAACGCTCGATGTCCGGCAGCACGGCGGCAAGCTCGCGGCGCGGCAGCGCGACGCCGCCGATGTCGATGTGCGAAGACGGCAGTGGATGGTCGTCGGTCGTCATATAGGGGCGGGCATCCATTGCTGTGATGATCAACGGCTGTATTCGGCGCGATCCGCGTTACGGCAGTCGCAGCGCGGCGATCAAAAGCGATCGCTGCGGAATGGCGTCATGTCGACCCGTGGCGATTCACCATCCATGAGTTCACCCAGCAGGCGGCCGGTGGTCGGCCCGAGCGTGAAGCCCTGATGGCCGTGACCGAAGGCGAACCACAGGTTCTTGTGGCGGTGCGCGGGGCCGATAATCGGCTTCATGTCCGCCATGCAGGGCCGCGCCCCCTTCCACGGCTCGGCTTCCTTGCGCGCACCGAGCTCGAACATTTCACGCGCGGCGGCTTCGGCTGCGGCAAGCTGGCCGAAGCGTGGCGGCGCGTCTAGGGTGTTGAGTTCGGCGCCGGTCGTCAGCCTCAGGCCGGCACGTTTCGGTGTGAGCAGATAGCCCTTCTCGAAATCCATCACACCGTAGTTGAGCGTGGTGCCCGCGGCCGCCTCATAGTGCATGTGGTAGCCACGCATCACAAACATCGGCACGCGATAACCCAGACGTGCCAGCCAGTCCGGCGACCACGGTCCGGTCGCCAGCACTAACGCATCGCCGTTGAGCTCGCCACGATCGGTACGCAACCGCCAACCGTCACCGTTGGTTTCCAGATCGCGGGCCTCGGCTTTCTCGATGCGACCGCCACGGCCGACAAAATCGTCGGCATAGGCTTTGACCAGCGCGCCCGGATCAATGACGGACCAGGCATTGGTCCAGTGAATGGCGCCGATCGCATGCGCGCTCAGGCTGGGCTCCATGGCGTGCAGCTGTTTTGCGTCGATCCGTTCGAAAGTCACGCCGAATCGGTCGCGAAAGTCGGCCGCCTGGGCCAGTTCGTCGTCGAACACGGAACGCGAGCGAAAGACCTGCAGCCACCCGTCACGCCGAATCAGGTTCTCGGCCCCCGCCGCCGTGAACATGCGCTCGTGTTCGGCCGTGCAGTGCACGATCAACGACGCATATTCCGGCACGATCCGGGCGAATGTCTTCGGCGCCGAGTAGCGCCAGTACTGCCATAGCGGATTCGCCTCGGCGAACATTGCGCCGGTACGGTAGCGAATATCGATGCTCCGATTGGGCAGTACACGCCAGATGTCCGACAGATCGCGCGGGAATGGATGGGGCTTGACCGCTTCGCGCTGAATCAACCCGGCGTTGCCATAGGATGTCTCGCGCCCGGGCTCGCGCCTATCGACGAGCGTTACCTGGCGACCCCGGGCCCGCAGATGCCACGCAATGCTGACGCCGACCATGCCGGCTCCGAGGATCAGGGTATGTCGCGACATGGCGGTGGCTGGGACGAGCGATGCAACAATGCTAAACCGCGTGCGGCGCCGGTCAAGCGCGGCGGTTGTATCGCCTGGCGACGAAGGCTAGCATGGGCCTGTCCAAGGGGAGCCGAAACGGCTGAGAGGTCCGCATCAGGCGGACGACCCTGGAGTCCTGCAACGTGTCGTGGCACACGATCACTGATGCAGGCTCTTGTACCTGATCCGGTTAATACCGGCGTAGGAATGGCCATGCGAAACCCACATCCCACCCTGGGCGCCGTCTCGTGAGCGCCTTCCTCGATGTAATCTGGCACGGTTTTGTCGATGCCTCGTGGATCGAACAGGCGGCGACCCTGCTCGGACTGCTCGCCGTCTGGCTGGCCACGCGTCAGAGTCTCGCGAATTTCCCGATCGGTCTCGTTCAGGTGGTGCTCACCGCGATCGTGTTCGCCGGCCAGCGTCTGTATGCCGATATGTCGCTTCAGGCGGTGTATTTCATCGCCCTGGCCTATGGCTGGTGGTGCTGGACCCATCCCGGCGTGGCACGCGAACGCCTGGCCGTTTCGCGTCTGAGCTGGCCGCAACTTGCCGCTCTGGTCGCTCTGGGCCTGGCCGCGACCGGCAGCTGGGGGGCACTGCTGGCCCGCGTCGGCGACCCGATGCCCTGGCGCGACGCGTTCATCGCCGCGTTCGGCGTGCTGTCGCAGTGGCTTGAGGCACGCAAGAAAATCGAGGCCTGGGTCGGCTGGGTCGCGGTTAACGTGGCCGGTCTGGGGGTGTACATCGCGATCGGGCTTTACTGGTTCGTGATCCTCTACGGTCTGTATCTGGTGCTGTCGTTCGTGGGCTTGCGCGCCTGGTGGGCAAGTTATCGTCACGAGACACCGGCATGACCGCCCGGGTGGCCGTCTTCGGTACGGAATCGACCGGCAAGACCACCCTCGCCCGTCGGTTGGCCGAGCTATTCGATGTACCCTGGGCACCCGAATACGTTCGATGGTTCTGGCGCGAGCGCGCCGGCGCAATCCGCGGCACCGACCTGGATACGATCGCCCGCGGCCAGCTCGACAACGAAGACGCCGCGGCGGCGCGCGCGGACGCCCTCGTCATCTGCGACACCGAGCTGATCACCAATACACTCTGGGCCGATCTGCTGTTTCCCGGCGCCTGTCCGCCCTGGGTACGTCGCGAGGCCAATCGGCGTGCGCGTGGGTACGCACTCTATCTACTCTGCGACACCGATATTGAATTTGTCGACGATGGCCAGCGCTGTTTTCCCGGCGCCGTGGCGCGCGCGCGTTGCCGGCAGCTATGGCGCAACGCGCTCATCGCGCGCAATCTTCCGTTCGTCGACATCCAGGGCCCGCTCGATGAACGTATTGCCCGGGCTGTCGCCGCCATCGAACAGACGGTCGGCCTATCCCCGGCCGGGCGTTAGGCCCACGGCCCGGGCCTTGCGAGCCGCCCGGCAATGCCTTATACGAGGGGCGGCGCAACCATCCATGCCACCATTGAATGCCTCGTTCGATGACCCCCCGTCAAAGGAGCCATCATGCAAACCATCACGATCCGTGCGATTCTCGTGCTCACGCTGGCCGCTGCCGGCGTGTTCTCGATGTCGGCCATCGCCGCGGGCGGCGTCGAGGCGAGCGCTGGCGATAGCGCGAAGACACAGCCCGCCGATCGGTTCAGCGACAAGCAGCTCAAACAGTTCGTCAAGGCTCAGTCCAATGTCCAGGCCGTACTCAAGAAGTGGGATGGCAAGATCGCTTCGGCCAAGGACAGGAAAGCGGCCCGCAAGCAAGAAAACAGGGCCATGGTCAAGGCGGTAAAGGATAGTGGGCTGACTCCCAAGCAGTACAACGCGATTGCCGAGCAGGCCCAGAAGGATCCCAAACTGACCCAGCGGATTCAGTCGTTCATGACACCGCAGTGACAGGCCGTCGCGGCCCCGGATTGAATCCATCGAATACGCCCTTCGGGGCCGGCAGCGGCTGGCCGCACGCGGCGTGGCGAACGATTTGTAAACGCGGCGTATCGCAAAATCGGCGGCTGCCGATTTGGCGGCGCACGGGTTCGCGTGTCGAACGACACGGCTTCCACGCTGCGCTGGATTCCGACTGCGAGATATAAAGGGCCAGGCGATGCGATCGACCGATTATCAGAGCCGTTGGCTGCGTTTGGCCAAGGCCATGAAGCCGAATACGCTGGTCAAGGCGTTGAGCGGCGCCCCGTTGATTTGGTCGATGCTGGCCGATGACGGCACGCCCGCCACCACGATTCATCGTATGTTTTCCCAACAATGCTGGCGCGAAGACGGCATCGCGGGCGGCGCGGTGCTCGTGGCCGGCGCCGTATTCATGCTGCCGACACTTATGGTGGCCGCTACCGTCTACACCTCGCGTTGCGGCGCCCGCGTTCGCATCGATACCGGCAAGAGCCGACCGCGGCAGTGGGCTGAGCAAGTCTCGCTGGGCGTGCGCCTGGCGGTACCGCCGCCCTGGTATTACATCTTCGAACTTTATCGGCCGACCCATTATCAGCGTGCCGCCGAGTATCTGTATCGAAGCGAAACAAAAAGCGGTATCTACGACATGCTGCGGCGCCAGCGCGGTTGCCACGAGAGCACCGAGGGCTTGCGCGACAAGGCATTGTTCGGTATTCGCTGTCGCGAGCATGGCCTGCCGGTCGTCGATACCCTGGCCACAGCGCGCGACGGCGTGATCGAGGGTATCGATACGCTGCCCGACGCCGATCTGTTCTTCAAACCCATCAGCGGTGCGGGCGGCCGCGGGGCATCGCGCTGGATCTTCATCGGTGACAATCGTTACCGGGCCAGCGATGGTCAGGTCGTCACCAAGGAGGTGCTTCAGGCCCACCTTTGTGAATTGTCCCGGGACGAGCGCTATCTCGTGCGCCGCTACGTAACCGCGGAACCCACACTCAGCGACCTGACCCCCGGCGCCCTGTCGACGGTGCGCGTGGTGACGTGTCTCGACGCAACCGGCACACCCGAGGCGACGCATGCCGTTTTCCGCATGGCCAGCAGTCGCGATGTGGTCGTGGATAATTTCCATGCGGGCGGGGTCGCCGCCAGCGTCGATCTCGCCACCGGCACGTTGGGCATGGCCACGGATCTGGGACTGAGCGCGGACAGCCGGTGGTGGTCCACGCACCCGACCACCGGCGCGCCCATCCTCGGTCGACGGCTACCGCACTGGGAAGCGGTGCGCGACCTGGCCACACGCGCGCACTGCGCATTCGGCGACCAGGTGGCCATTGGCTGGGATATTGCAATACTGGAGAATGGACCGTGCCTGATCGAGGGCAACAAGTCGCCCGACCTCGACATCGTCCAGCGCACCAGTCGAACACCGGCCGGGAATTCCCGGCTCGGCGATCTGCTCGCGCAACATCTGACGAATGCGTTCGCGACTTGATCCGCCTCGACCTGCTGCTCATCACACCGCGCCCCGACAGGATACTGCCCCAATGACGACCTATACCGGCGAGATTGCGAACATACTGGAACTAGCCGACATCACCACGCTGGAGCGGGAGGATATCCGCGCCGAGGCGATCGACACCCTCGAGAATGGCGGCATCATCTACCTTCCCCAGCCGGCGTTCACGCTCAGTGACGCGGAATTTCGCTTCGTGTCGGACGCCAGCGTCACGCTGCCGACCAAGGCGGACAAGCGCAGCCAGAACGGGCGGCCCACGATCATCTACAACCCCGAAACCGGGCGATTGGAACGCTCGCGCATCCGTTCGCGCCAGCGGCCCCAGCTGACCGCCCTGCTCGATCGTTACGCCCGGTGGTCCACGGACCTGATCCATCGCCTGTTTCCGGCATATCAGGCAGGCATCGTGCGCGATCGCACCACGTATCGTCCTTGCGAACGCGCGGCGACGCAGGGCCTGCATGTGGATGCGAGCTACGGCCGGCCGACCGGCGGCCAGAGCATGCTGCGGGTGTTCTGCAACATCAACCCGGAAGCGCGTGTTCGTACCTGGCGGGTGGGTGAAACCTTCGAGCCCTTTGCCCGGCGCTACGTGACCAGCGCACGGCCGAAACAGGACGGCGCACTGGAAAAGCTACTGGCGCGCTTCGGCATCACGAAAGGCCATCGCACACCGTACGATCTGTTGATGGAGGATATTCGGTCGCAGGTCAAGCGCGATGCGGAATACCAGGCGCAAGCGCCACAGAAAGTCGTGGATTTTCCGGCGGGCACCGCCTGGATTGCGTTGACCGACCTCGTACTGCACGGCGCTGTATCCGGCCAGCATTCGCTGGATCAAACGTTCTTCGTGCCCGATGAGATCATGGCCGACCCCGACCGGTCATCGCTGCATATTCTTGAGCGACTCACCGGCCGGTCGTTGCGCTCCTCTGTCTGAGCCCGACTGCGCCGCCTACCACTTGCGCCGCCCGCTGAGGGTGCGGCGCACGCGCCGCCCGAAGGACTTGAGCGCGCGCGGGATCGGCGAGGTTCGAGGGGTTTGATGGGCCAAGACATCGGCTGAGCTCATGGCGCTCCATTCATGCGAGCGTGGCACGGTCGCGCCGGCACTCCAGAGCAGACCGCCCGCAATCAGCCGCCGTACTGAATCCTCCTGCCAGATACGATGGTTGTCGCCACCCGTGAACACGAATGCGCGGCCCCGTGCGGACGGCGCAAAGGCCCAGCTGACCACGGCCGCCGGTCCGCCGGACGCGTCGCCGGCATGCCGCTTGTCCGACCAGAGCAACGGCGTGACCGCATCCTCGGTGTCAGTGGCGAACCGGATGTCGTTGAGCCACCCGTCACGCATCGTCCAGGGCCGCAGGTCTTGTGTGATCGGATGTCGCGGAAAATCCCGGTGGCGACTTTTCCAGTGCCCCCGCCCCGATTCGCCGGCCACGTAAACGCCGCCGAACAACTGCTGCCCCAGGCTCACGTGTTCCCGCGGAAAACCGGCAGCCTGATGAAGCAGCACCAGGCCGCAGCCGCGCGATGCAAGCGCCAAAAGGCGCGCGCGCCGGGTCTCATCGGCGAGAAAACCCTGCTTGCCCCCGCCGTTGTCGTAGAAGGCGACGGCGTTGGCGTCGGTCAATTCCCGTTCATCATCCGGCCAGCCCTGCTCGGCGACGACGCACGACACACCGGGCACTCGATGCAACAGCGTGGCGAGCAGATGGCAGCCCCCGGTGTAGTCATGATGGCCCGCCACGCCCGCCGAGCGCACCGCGCCCGCAACCAGTACAATGCGCGTTTCACCGTTGCCATGATCCGTCAAGTTTCTGTCCTCGTGTGGGCGGCACTGTGTCGATGCCGCATGGGTCGCGGGGCGCGTATAGTCGCCCATTGTCGGCGCCCCGCGTGACAGGGGCGTTTTTTTGACCACCAACCCAGAAGAGCCGATGACCGCAATATCCGTCATCATCCCGGTGTATAACCGGGCCCGCTATATCGTCGACGCGATTCAAAGCGTTCTCGACCAGCGCGATGCGCCCGCATTCGAAATCCTGGTCGTCGACGATGGCTCAACGGACGACAGCGTGGCGCGCGTGGCAGCGATTGACGATCCCCGGATCCGAATCATCACGGCACAGGAGAACCAGGGTATCGCGGTCGCGCGTAACCGTGGCATCGCCGAGGCATCGGGGCATTACATTGCGTTTCTCGACAGCGATGATCTGGCCAGGCCGGAACGCCTGGCACGTCAGGCACGATTCCTGGACGACCATCCGCAGCACGCGGCGGTGGGCGCCTGGATCGGCTGGATCGATGCCGATGGGCGCCGGCTGAAGCGGGTCAAGCGGAAGCCGACAGGATCGCGCCAGATCGCCGCCGAGCGGCTTTTCCGATCGGGCATCGAGAATTCCGCCGCGATGGCACGCACCGAGATTCTGCGCGCTTACCCGCATCGCGAAACGCTCACTGTGGGGGAAGATTTTGATCTTTGGGCACGCATTGCAGCGGATCACCCGCTGGCTGGCTTGCCCCGGCTTCTGGTCGATCGCCGTCGGCATCCGGGACAAACCACAGCGAAGCATGTCGCCCGGGATCGCCATTATCGTTGCCAGGTTTTTGCCACACAGCTCGAGGCATTGGGCATCGACTTCTCTCCCGCCGACCTCGATCGACATTATCGCCTGCGCCGCTTCGACAAGGGCGGCGAACGCGCCGACTCGAACTACATCGATTGGGCCGAGCGATGGCTGCAGGGGCTTAAAGATGCGAACCGGCAAAAGCGCCTGTACCCCGAGCCCGAATTTTCGGGTGTGCTCGCCGTGTTCTGGGCCGGCGCGTGCTGGCATGCCGCCAATCGCCGTGCCGGCTTATGGCGGTTGGCACGCGCGCCACTGTCTCGCCCGCTACTGGCCGGCGGCTGGCATGTGCTTTCGCACCGTTCTTCACTTTGGTCCGCGCTGGCCCGGCGGCCAAGCACCGTCTGAGCCACGCGCCCGGGACTCGTCGCGCAAGCGCGCGATGGTTGCCCGACCGAGCCCCGGCAACCGGACGTGCGGCGGGGCCCGTCTTGCGTATCCCGGCACAACAGTTCCTGGCGCGGGATGCAGTGTCGAGCTGACACGAAGCCAGTGCCGGCACCACTCCGAGGCCAGCGCCTTTTCGCGGCGCGCTATGACACGGATTGCCAGACCTGTTGGTAGAGCTCGATGATCTCGCCGACCTCCGGCACGCGCGGGTTATTGCCGGGAGAACCGGAGGCCAGCGCCTGTTCCGCCATGGTGGGGAGCGCGCTGCGCCAGCGGTCCGGATCGATTCCGAATTCGCCCGGCGTGGGCACTTCGAGTTCACGATTGAGCGCGCCCAATTCCTTGATCAGCAAGTGCACCGCCGCCGTATCCGTGTTGGATTCGCTGGCGATGCCCATGCTGCGCGCGCAGCGGGCATAGCGCGCCGGAGCGTTGTCGAGTGAAAAACGGGTCACGGCGGGCAGCAGCATGGCATTGGACATGCCGTGGGGCACATGAAAGAACGCGCCGATCGGGCGGCTCATGCCATGAACGAGTGCCACAGATGCACTGGAAAACGCGAGACCGGCCAGGCTGGCCCCCAGCATCATGGCTTCGCGGGCAGCGCGGTTGTCCGGTTGGTGGTAGACCGTGCGCAGATTGGGCGCAATCAAACGCATCGCGGCCAACGCCTGATGATCCGAGAACCCGTTCGCCTTGCGGCTGACATAGGCTTCGATGGCGTGCGTGAGCGCATCGATGCCGGTGTCGGCCGTGACCCGCGGTGGCACGGACAGACTGAGCTCGTAGTCCACGATGGCCGCGGTCGGCATGAATCCGACCCCCACACAGAGCATTTTCTCGTCCACCGTGTCGTCGGTGATGATGGTGAAGCGCGTGCATTCCGAACCGGTACCCGCGGTGGTGGGCACGGCGATCAACGGCAGGCCGGCGCGCTCAGCCTGCCTGGGAAACTGATAGTCGCGTATTTCGCCGCCGAAGTGCGCCAGCACGCCGATCGCCTTGGCCGAATCGATCGGGCTGCCGCCGCCGATGGCGATGACACTGTCGAAGGTCCGGCCATCGTCCAGGCCACCTGTCATGGCCTCGACGCCGGCCATGATCGAGCGTTCGGTGGGCTCGGGCACCGTATCGGCGAACACCTGCGTCGGTATCGCGGCGGCGGCCAGCAGTTCGCGTACGCGGTCGACGTACCCCAGCTCCACCATCATGCGATCGGTGACGATCAGCGGCCGCGCCACATCGAGCGCGGCGAGCACGTCCGGCAGCCGGTCGAGTGCACCGCCGCCGACCTCCATGATCCGCGGCATGAGAATGTTGTGGGACATGTCGAGCTCCTCCATTATGGCGGCCAGCGGGCGGCCGGGCCGGTGTCGTCTGTTGTAGGCGCCGCCCGCCGATGGGTCAAGACGACAAGACCCGGCCCGGCCCATTCGTTACATCCGGCGCCTCGCGCCAAACCACAAGGATACAGTCATGAGTGACCCGTTCGGTTTCGTCGTCATCGCCGAATTCACCGTCAAACCCGAACAGCGTGAGGCCTTCCTCGACCATGCCCACGAAGACGCTCGGCAATCCCTGACCAACGAGCCGGGTTGTCATCAGTTCGACGTACTCGTCCCCGAGGACGGCGGGAATGTGGTGGTATTGCACGAAGCCTATACCGACCGGGCGGCGTTTGATGCACACAGGCGCATGCCGCACTATCAGCCATTCAAGGACAGCACCGCCCCGCTTTTGGCCACCGACCCGGTGGTGCGTTTTTTCGTTAAGGGTTGAGTGCGCCGGGCCTGTCCCGCCAAGTCATTGCGCTGCTGTGGGGCGCGCTGTGTTCGATAGCGACATCGTGCGCCACGCGCTCTACCGGCCCTGTAGTCGCGCAGCCCGCAGCGATACGGCCAGGCCACACCAACGCTCGCTACGACATCGCGCGATACCGCCAAGCGTTGCCGAAGCCACTGGCCCGCAAAACAACCCCGCGGAACAACAAATAATCCCGATGCGCCGGGCCGCCCCATTACCGGGCACGACAAGGACCCGACGTCCGCAAGGCCCCGTTCAGCTGCCTGGCGCTATCATCAACCGAGCAATAAGAGCTGGAACAGTCGGGAGACTTCGCACGATACGCTCGGCATAAAAAAGGCGGCTTCCGGGACAGGAAGCCGCCAGCACGTCACAAACCGCTTACTGACGGCCGTTCAGCCGATCGACCGAACGCCGCACGCCGTCAGCACACGTTGCAGCCTGGCTACAAGCAAATACAGTGCCAGGACAATAGACGAAACCGACCTGGGTCAGTTCGTCTACGGATTATTATTAGCCAGATTCCTACCTTTCGCAATTAGCCAATCGAATCAGAAACGACGCGGGACTGCATAAGCGGACCGGCGCGCGTTGTCATGGCAGGCTTTCCCCGATATTCCCGGTCATCGGAAATTTTTCCCGCCCCAATAGCTTTGCCAATCCAACTCGCATTTCGTGCGCGCGGCATCGGGCTCGGAACCGCCCCATGCCGGGGTTTGCCGCAACACCGGACTTTTGCAAGTGCATGCCAATGCCTGCGTTGCCGGCGTGTCGTGTTGTGTGCAACCAAAGTAGTCACCTTTTCCTCGAGTTCTACTGCTAATCTTGAATCTTCCGATCGCCACAATTCCAATCAGGGAGGAGAAGATTATGTCGGATACACAGATCAAACCCTTGGCCAACCCGGGGCCGCTGGGGCTCGTCGGCTTCGGGCTGACTACCGTGTTGCTCAGCCTGATCAACGCCCATATTCTACCGAGCGGCGGCGAGCCCGTCGTCATACCGCTGGCCCTGGCCTACGGCGGCCTCATACAGCTCATCGCGGGCCTGCTCGAGTTCCGCACCGGTAACACTTTCGGGATGGTCGCGTTTCTCAGCTATGGTGCATTCTGGTGGTGGTTCGCCATCCTGCTTCTGTTTGCAGGCAACGGCTTGCTCGACCTGAGCAAGGCCGGACCCACCATCGGCGTCGCCCTCCTGCTTTGGGGCGTATTCACGTTCTATATGTGGATCGCGACATTTCGTCTGAACCGCGCGCTGTGGTTCGTGTTTCTCACCCTGTGGATCACGTTCGCCCTGCTCGGGATCGGTGATGCCTTCGGCGCCAGCACCATCGGCGCCCTGGGCGGTTACGTCGGCATCCTGTGCGGGGCCTCGGCGATGTACACCAGCTTCGCCGAAGTGACCAACGCGACTTACGGGCGCGTCGTGGTGCCGGTGGGCGCGCGCGACTGACCCGTGACAATAGCGCGGCCCGCCTGGATGTCGGGCCGCGCGCCAACCGCCATAACAATCACGCGTCTGTCGGCATGGCTTTTTTTAGGCACTGCCGCGCGGTCGCACCACATAGGGGCGCATCATCTCGTTCGCCGCGTGCTCCCAAATGTGGCAATGCCAGACGTAACGGCCCGGGTAACCGTCGAAGGGCACGATGATGCGGGTTACCGTTCCCGGATAGGCCTGAATGACGTCCTTCCACCCCATTTCATTGGCTTGCGGCGCCTGTGCCTTGCCGAGGTATCGCAGCTTCTTCTCGTTTTCGTACATGAACATGTCGATCGGCCGCCGATCGAGCACCTGGAACCGCACCAGATGCAGGTGAATCGGGTGCGTGTCCTCGGTGAGATTCACCAGGTTCCAGATCTCGGTGCTGCCCAGTTCCGGGTCTTCGGTCGGCTCGGCATACCAGCGTGTACCGTTGAGCAGCATGAGCATGGCATCGCCACTTGGGCGCTTGTAGTCATTGAGCGTGAGATGGCGCGTACGTACCGCCTGTGACTCCGGAATGCGCGGCACTCGGGTCAGGGTCTGCGGCATCCGCGAGCGGTCCCCGTGCTGCTTACCGCCGACACGGAACTGCATCACGTCGTGGCCGTCGTTGGTGAGCGTCAATTGCTGATGTGACCAAGCCGAGAAATCGACGATCAGGTCGGCACGCTCCGCCGGTGCCAGCAGGAGCTGTTTCATAGCCACCGGCGAGGCGAGCAGCCCCTGATCGCTGCCGATCTGATGGAATGGCCTCTGACCGGAAAGCGCCAGGCGCAGAAAGCGCTGGTTCGAGCCGTTGACCAGACGCAGGCGATACTTGCGCGGCTCGACATCCAGATACGGATAGAGCCTGCCGTTGATCATGATCGCGTTGCCACGGAATTCCGAGATCCACGGATGGCCGGGAATGCCGGAGGTCGGGTAGTACAGCTGGCCTTCCGGGCTGAAACAGCGGTCGCAAATGATCAGCGGTATTTCCTGGTCGCCGTTGGGCAGCCCCAGCGACGCCTCGTGTTCATCGCGGATGAGAAACGCCCCCATCATCCCCGCGTAGTGGTTGAGTCGGGACACGCCCATCGCATGATCGTGATACCAGAGCGTGGTAGCCGCCTGCCCATTCGGATAGTGAGCCGTGGCCGACTGGCCGGGCGGATACCAGTCCTCCGGATAGCCATCGCTCGCCGCCGGCGTACGGCCCCCGTGAACATGCACCACGTTGCGTACGCTCTGCGCACCGGGTTTCATTCCGCAGATCGTGTAGTCGACCGGCAGAAAATGTTCAGACGGCAGATTGTTGATCCACTCGACCGATAACGGTTGGCCGGATACGGTATCGAAGGTCGGGCCCGGGTGCGTGCCGTCATAGGTCCACATGCGCGTTGGTTTCATGTCGCGGTGCACTTTCACTTCGGCTTCGTTCATGCCAACGCGATAATGGGGGATGCGCTCCCCATTCTCGTCCGGCAGCGGCCATTGCCGTGTAGGCGCGGCCTTCGGCGGAATCGGCAGCGGGTCGACGAACGGCGTCAATGTACGCGGGTCCATCGACAATGCCTGGCGTGTCTTTGCGTCCGCCCTCGCGCCCAGCGCCGGCAACCCCAGACCCGCAGTGGTCGCTCCCGCCGCTCCCAAGAGTAGAAAATATCGTCGCGATAAGCTCATCGTCCGCCCCGGCGCGCGCAATCACGCGTATTGCATTAAACGAAAAACGCCCAGCGGCAAGCCGCCGGGCGTCGCATCAAACCGCGGACAGTGACCGATGCCCGCTTGCACAGATCTGCGTATGCACTCAGCCCTTCGGCGTGCCTGTCTGCGGATCGAGCAGCAGAAGGCTCCCATTCGGCGCGCTGGCCGCATTGAAGTCGAACATGTTGTTCAGCGGACCCGCGAGTTGGTCGAATGAACCCTGCCCCAGACGCTTGCCGCCGAGCCAGTTGTCTTCGATGAAGCGCATGACCGACGTCTGATCGGTGACCGTGTGGTCGACGAAGTTGTGCTTTGCCCACGGCGAGATCACCAGCAATGGCAGACGCGGGCCATAGCCGCAGCGGCCCTGGGCCGGATTGCCGTCGATACCGGCCAGCGGCTGGCTGCGCTTGTGCGAGCCGGTGCCGCCGGCGTCACAGGTACCGCTTCCGTTGAGAACGTCCTGCACGCTTGCTGACGGATTGACGTTGGGACTGTAACGGTGGTCATACCAACCGTCCGAGTCGTCGTAGGCGATGACCACGGCAGTGTTCTTCCATTGCTTCTGCTGTTGCAGGAAATTGATTACCTTGACGATGAAATCCTGTTCGTCGAGCGGATCGGAATAGCCGGCGTGGCCGTCCTGATAGGCCGGCGCCTTCAGGAAGCTGACCGCCGGAAAGTTGCCGGCCTTGACTGCGTCGAAGAAGTCATGGGTGTCGTATTGATGATTCGCCGGATCCTTCGTCTTGGTCTTGTTTCCCTTGCTGTCGATCACGTACGTATGACCAATGGAGGCGACGTTGCTCGGACGCTTGTGCTCCAGGTTGGCCGTCGAGGTGTAGTACTGGAACGGCTCGTGGTGCGGGATATAATCGGCAGACGTCACCGGGCCATTCGTGTGGGTGCCCGTGGTCGACACACGCGTGTTGTGGCTGCGACCGCAGCCCGTCGTCCCGTCGGCATTGGTCACCGACAGGTCGAACCCGCCCTCGAACCAGCCCCAGGTAATGCCGGCACTGTTGAGCATGTTGCCTATATTCTTGCCGCCCATGCGCACCTGGGTATTACCGGAGCACACATCACCCATCGGGTCCGGGTCGCCGGTGAGCGTCTTGCCGCCGTTGCCGTCGGCCACATAGCCGTAGGTGTTGCCGGCCGGCGACATGTTGACGATGCCGTTGGTCTGGCCGGAAATCAGGTTGAGTGCGCCCGGCGTCGACGGGCCGAATGTGGTGCCGTAGGAATTGTCGCTCATGGCGTACTGCTGGGCGTAGTTCCACAACGCGGTCACGGTGTTGCCGTCGTAGTAGCCCATCACGAGACCGGTATTCTGGGTCGCGGTCGCCTGTTGCACATCCGGCGGCGGGCCACCGCGGCCGACCGACTTCGGAAACAGGTCCATGGCGCCATTGTCGAACGCCATTTGTTCCGGCTTGTAGCCATGATCCTGATCGGCGGTCAACGCCTGACTGCGATCGAGACGGAAGGGATTTGTCGCACCGCTACCGTTGGCCGGATTCAGATTGGGGTTGTTGTTCAACAACTCCTGCGTGTAGTTATCGATGCCGGTCGGCGTGTCGGCTGTGGCCGTAAACTTCGGCGCGTTGCTCGGGTTGGTCGCGTTCGGATAAGTGCCAAAGTAGTGATCGAATGAGATATTTTCCTGGAAAATGACCACGAGATGCTGAATCGGCGTCTTCGCGGCATCCGAAGTGACGTTCTTTTTACTGTGATCGTTGCATCCCCCGGTGAATACGATAAGTGTTGTCGCGGCAACAAGGGCCGGCCATCGGCTATGAAACATGAGACTTCCCCAGTTTGTTGTCTTGTCGGCAAGTAACGCCGCCATTTATCATAGACTCGGGCGATGACTATTTCGTGACCAGCCGCAGCGGACCCCGGGCGGGCATGGCACAATATCGCTCGATCGCATAATCAATAGGTGCCGCACCGCATGCTTTCTGCAGACGACGCTCTGGCCCGCCTGAAGCAGGGCAATCGAGACTTTGTCCACCACGTCGCCGACTACGACACCCTGGCCGGCCTCGGGGCCTCGGCGGCGCTGATTCAGAAGCAACGCCCGTTTGCCATCATTCTCGGCTGTTCGGACGCGCGTGTGCCGGCCGAAATCGTGTTCAACCAGGGCCTGGGTGATCTGTTCGTGATTCGCGTCGCCGGTAATATCGTGGCGCCTTCACAGATCGGCAGTATCGAGTTCGCGGCGGAAATGTTCGGCACCCGCCTGGTCGTGGTGCTGGGCCACACGCAGTGCGGCGCGATCAAGGCCACGCTCGACCAGTTGCAGCGGCCCACCGACAAGCAATCCCCCAATTTACGTTCGATCGTCGATCGCGTGCGGCCGTCAGTGGATGCACTGCTCCAGACCGAGCTGCGCCACGACCACACCGCGCTGGCGGCCGCGGCCGTGCGTGCGAATGTCGAGAAATCGGTCGATCAGCTCGGCCACAGCTCGCCCATCCTGGAAAACCTGATTGAGTCCGATGAACTGCGGATCGTGGGTGCCGAGTATTCGGTGGAGACCGGCGCCGTGGATTTCTTCAGCGTCTAGTGGGCGGCAACCGTAGCCTTGTTGAGCCCATGAATAGCCCGCTACAGGGTTTATCCGTGCGCCATGCGCGCGCCGACGACGGCCCCGCCCTGGCCGCCATTTATACCCCTTTCGTGACCGATCACGCGGTTTCGTTCGAGTATGAGCCCCCGGATGGGGTGGCCATGGGCGAACGCGCGCTTGCCATTGACGCCAGCCACGCCTGGCTGGTTGCCGAGCACGCCGGCGAGCTGCTCGGCTATGCCTATGCCACGAGTTTCCGTAGCCGCGCGGCTTACCGCTGGACTGTCGAAGTCTCGGCCTATCTGCGCGATTCGGCGCGTGGATGCGGCGTGGGTGCGCGCCTGTATCGCGACCTGTTCGCGCTGCTCGCCGCGCGTGACTACCGCCAGGCGATCGCAGCCATCACGCTGCCCAACCCGGCCAGTGTGCGATTCCACGAGCACTTCGGGTTCAACCGTGTGGGCGTTCTCGAGGGCGTGGGCCATAAATTCGGGCAGGCCCACGACGTGGCCTATTACCAACGCGCGATCGGCGGTGGCGAATGAACCTGCTCGTCCATCTTCGCTTGGCCGATCGCAGCAACACCTCGGCTGCCGGTCAGATCCTGGGCGATATCGTCAAGGGCCGGATCGATCGCCTGTGTTTCGACCCCGATACCGATCACGGCATCCGCCTGCACCGGGCGATCGACTCGGCGAGTGACGCCCACCCGGCACACCGCGAACTGAGGGAACGCTTCGCCCCGCCGCTTCGGCGCTATGCCGGCATCGTCGTGGATATCGGCTTTGACCATGCCCTGGCCCGGAGCTGGCATGAGTACAACGAAGAGCCGCTGCAGACCTTCGCCCGCCGCATGGCGGCCCGCGTGGCCGACGAGTGGCCGGCAGCGGCACCGGTGCCGGCACCCGATGTGCATGGCTTCGCGCGGATGCTCGTCGGCTATACCGGGACCGGCGGGATCGACCGGGCGCTGACGGCCGTCGGGCGGCGTGCCACCCGCCGCAATCCGCTGCCCGAAGCGCTTCCCGCGCTGTTGCGGGAATACCCGGGATTTGTATCGCGTTTACCCATACTGCTCGAGGCGCTCGACGACGTCGTTGTCGCCCCCGGCCATCCGCGACCATAAAAAACGCCGGCCGACCGCGTCGACCGGCGCCCGTGCGACATACTGCGCCGTAATTGCGCTATTAAGCTATTGCGCGATGGCGTTGTTGGCGTCGGTGAAGCCGGACAGCGAAACCTTCAACTTGATCTGATCGCCCTTCGGCCCGACGATCGTGACTTGCGCCGTGTGACCATGCTTGAGCTTGTTCAGCAGCGAGTTCTTGATCGGGAAGTCCGCACGGCAGCCCTGCTCGAGACAGATCTGGAACGGGAACCGACGCGGCTGATCGCCGTCCACGCTGAGCTGAACCCCCGGGGCCAGACGCGTTCCCAGCGGTAGAATGAAGATCATCGCGGCCGTGTTGATCTGCGGCGGGTAACCCATGACCACGCGCATGATCGGCTTGCCGGAATCCGGACTCTTGACCAGCTGCGTCATCTCGCACTCGTTCTTTTTGCCCGACTTCGGGCAGCGAACTTCCCAGTCGTCGTAGTGCGTGATCTTGACGTTGTTCTGGCCCGACTTGTCCGCAGCGGCATTGCTGTTCTGGGCCGCCGCTACGCCGACGATGCCGAACAGGCTGGCTGCGCACAGCAGGACGGCGGAAAACCGGAAAGCTCTGGACATTTGTTATCCCCTTGTGTGGTTGGAAGGCGAGCCGCGAGCATGCGGTCCGCGAGTGCGGCGTGACAATCAGGACGCCGGCTTGGCAAATTCGGTGACACGCGATTCTCGCCCGAGCACGGCGCAGATCGCAATGATGATCGCCGCCCCGACCGCGACCAATCGCAGCGCGGAATGGTATTTCCCATTGTGCCTGGCTGCAATTGACGTTCGGGGTGGCGCGTCCGCCGCGGCGATGACATCGTCGATGGGGTAGACGCCCCTGGCCGCACCGCACCGCGCAGCTTGCGACTGGCACGGACGGCGCATGAAAAACGCCCTGGGAACGATCGGTCGGCGATCACGACGAAACGGCGTCAGATTACGGGTTGCGTGTGGGTTGCACAATACAGCAGACGTCCCGCGGCCGGTAGGCGGCATTTCCGATAGGGGGCCGGCCGGGCGCGGTCATTTGGCCGCATGCGTGGAGCCCATCCGTCATCGAAAGACGATGATCACGGCGCGTCAACAAGCTGCCAGTTGCGCATCGAGACGCTTGGATGAAACCTTGATCGCGGTCCCCAGTTGCTGGGCGAAGAGCTGCACACGGAATTCCTCGACCATCCAGCGCAGCAGGGTGAGTTCGTCCGACCAATGACCGCGCCGCATGGCTTTCTCGGCACGCTGCTTGTATGCCTGCCAATACGGCGCGACATCGCGCATGCGCGCCTTGTCGGCGGCGGCGCCGTCCGCGGCCAGCTTGTCGAGCCGGGCGTCGACGGCCTTGAGATAACGCGCCAGATCCTTCGCCCGGGCCCGCGGGTCATCGGCCGAACTGATGAAGCCGAGGTGGACCAGATGGGTCAGTTGGTCGTTGATGTCCTCGATCGACGCCATCCAGTCCAGGCCGATGTTCTTCGACAGCCGTTTGCGAATCGCGGCGAGCGTGTCCAGCATCGGTTCCAGCGCCTGCCAGAGCGCGACCGCGTCCGCCATCAAATGCGAACGCGCCGTCTCCAGCGCGGCGTCGAATTCGTCCGCCGTGACCGGGGTCGCGCCGAGACGCGCGTCGATCAGCGCGATCAGAAGATCCGCCACCAGCGCGGATTCGCCGTCCTGTTCGATAATGCCAACAAACGCCGGATCCACGCCGGTGGTTTCCGGCGGCCGGTCGAACTTCGCCACCGCATGACGCTTGAGGTTTGGCAGATCGCGCTTGACCAGTCGCGTGGGCCGGCTCGCCGCCAGCCGGATCAGGCGGATCACGCCACGGCGATGAACACGCGCCGCCTCCGCCGGCTCGTCGAGCAACTCCAGATCCACGTGATCGCCGCGATCGATCAACGCCGGCAAGGCCTCGATGCGCACCCCCGCATGCTCGAGCGTGACCGGCCGATCCAGCGCGACATCCGCCGGCCATGCCGTAAGCCCCGTGCGACGCAAATCATGGTCGGCAGATTGCGATACCGCCGCGCGGGCGCGTTCGCCCAGTTCCTGGCGCAGGCGTGACAGATCGCGGCCGGTGGCGATGGTCTCGCCGGCCTCATCCACAACCTCGAAACGCATGCGCAGGTGATCGCTCGGCGCGAAACCCTCCCAGGCATCGTCGGGAATTTCCAGTCCGGTCATCTCGCGGATGGCGCGGCGCAGCGCGGCTTCCGGATCGCCCGAGCCGAATTCGACCCGTTCGGCGGCGGCGCGGGCAAACTCCGGCACGGGCACCACACGCTTGCGCAGCGTCTTCGGCAGCGCCTTGAGATATTCGCGAAACTTCTCCTCCAGCAGACCGGGCACGAGCCAGCCGGCGCGCTCACCCGACATCTGGTTGAGCGCGGCCAGCGGAATACGCGCCGTGACGCCATCGTCGGGCCGCCCCGGCTCGAACGCATAATCGAGCTTGACCGGCAGGTCACCGAGCGTCATCGATTCCGGATAGGCGCCCTCTTCCAGTTCGACCCCGGCCGAGCGCAGCAGCTGGTCCTCGTCAAAATGCAGGATGTCGGCGTCGTTTTTCTGCAACCACTGATCGAGCGTCTTGCGGTCGTGCACTGTCGCCGGCAATCGCGCATCGTAGAACGCGGCCTGCGTGGTCTCGTCGACCAGCAGATCGCGCCGGCGAAAACGCGCCTCGCGATTCTGGATCTCCTCGACCACCGCCTGGTTGTAGGCCACAAACGCCGGCAGCTTGCCGCGCCGGTCGGCCACGGCAAAGGCGACCAGTCCGTCGCGGATGAAGATATCGCGTGCCAGCACCGGGTCGATGCGGCCGAAATCGACCTTGCGCCCATCGGCGAGGGTCAGCCCGAACAGCTTGACCCGCTCGCGTGCCGCAACCTGGCCCCGGCGTTTCTCCCAATGCGGATCGTAGTGCTCACGCGTGACCAGATGCGCCGCGGCCTGCTCGATCCACCTGGGGTCGACGCCGGCCACGGTGTGCGCGAACAAGGCGCTGGTCTCGATCAGCTCACCGGCCACGATCCATTTCGGCGGGCGCCGGGCCAGCCCCGACCCGGGAAAGATGCGGAACTTGCGCCCGCGCGCGCCGAGATACTCGGCGCCCTTCTTCTTCGGCTTGCCCTCGCCCGGCTCGTCGAGCTGACCGACATGATCGAGCAGTCCCGGCAGCAGCGCCTGGTGCAGTGTCACCGGATCGACATCCGCCAGTGGCCCGCGCGCCGGGTCGCTGTTGAGCCCGATATCGTGGCCGATCCGGCGCAGCTGGCGCGCCAGATCCTCCCACTCGCGCATGCGCATGAAATTGATGAAGCGGTTCTTGCACCAGGCCCGCAGCTTGTTGCCGGACAGCTCGCGCCGGGCGTCGACGAACGCGTCCCAAAGCCGCAACAGGCTGATGAAATCCGATCGATTGTCGGTAAACGGCTTGTGTGCGGCGTCGGCCGCTTCACGCATGCCGGCCGGGCGCTCGCGCGGATCCTGGATCGTCAGGCCGGAGGCGATCACGCGCATGGCCGGCGAAACACCGAGCGCGTTGCCGGCGATCAGCATGCGGCCGATGCGCGGATCGAGCGGCAGCCGCGCGAGCTGGCGGCCGAGTGCGGTAATGCGGCCATGGGCGAGTGCTTCGAGCTGGGCGAGCAGATTGCGACCGTCGTTGATATAGCGCCGCTCGGGCGGATCGATGAACGGAAATTCCTCGATCGCGCCGAGCTTCAGATCGGCCATCGTGAGCAGCACGTTGGCCAGATTGGTGCGCCGGATCTCCGGGTCGGTGAAATCGGGCCGGGCCGCGTAGTCGGCTTCGTCGAACAGCCGGATGCACACCCCGGGTGCCACGCGGCCGCAACGCCCCGCGCGCTGGTTGCAGCTCGCCTTGGAGACCGGCTCGATCGGCAACCGTTGCACCTTGGCGGCGGTGGAATATCGGCTGATGCGCGCCAGGCCGGTATCGACCACGTAGCGGATGCCGGGCACGGTGAGCGAAGTTTCGGCCACGTTGGTCGACAACACCACGCGGCGCCCGTTGGAGGCCGAAAAGATCCGGTTCTGTGCCGAGCGTGTCAGCCGGGCATACAACGGCACGATCTCTGCGGCGAACTTGTCGCCGGCCAGCGCCTTCGACAGATGCCGCTCGGTATCGCGGATATCGCGCTCGCCCGGCAGAAAGACCAGGATGTCGCCCGGCCCGTCGCGCCAGAGCTCGCGCACGGCACTTTCGATCGCGTCGGGCCAGTCCAGCGCGCGCTCAGAGTCCGGCTCGACCGGCGGCCGATAGCGCACCTCGACCGGATAGCCACGGCCCTCGACATTGATGATCGGCGCATCGTCGAAGAATTCGGCGAAGCGCTCCGGGTCGATGGTCGCCGAGGTCACGATGACCTTCAGATCCGGCCGGTTCGGCAGGATGCGCTTGAGATAGCCGAGCAGAAAATCGACGTTGAGCGTGCGCTCGTGGGCCTCGTCGATGACGATGGCCTCGTACTTGTTCAGAAACCGGTCGCGCGCGGTTTCGGCCAGTAGGATGCCGTCGGTCATCAGCTTGACCTGGGTGGCATCGGAGAGCTTGTTCTCGAAGCGCGTCTGGAAGCCGACCAGGCCGCCGAACTCGGTGCCGGTCTCCTCGGCCACGCGCTGGCCCACGCTGCGTGCCGCGAGCCGGCGCGGCTGGGTATGCCCGATCAGGCCGCGATCGCCGATGCCGGCCTGCAGCAACAGTTTCGGCAGCTGCGTGGTCTTGCCCGAGCCCGTCTCGCCGCAGACGATGACCACTTGGTGCGATTCGATCGCCGCGCGGATCTCGTCCGCGCGGGCCGTGACCGGCAATCCCTCGGCCAGTGCGATCGGCGGGCGCTCCGCGGCGCGTCGTTCCGTGATCGCCGCGCTAGCGGCGATGTCTTGCTCGACGTTGGCCCGGGCCGCGGCGTCGCCGGCCTTGTTCCATTGCCGGAGCAGCCGATAGCGGTCGCGCGTCTGCACGCGATCGAGAACATCTTCGATGGATTGCTGGGTGTCAGTGGACAATGGCGGTTCCCGAAAGTCCGTCGGTTTAGCCGGCTTGCAAATAACCTTTTGCCGATCGGATCAGTAAAATACTGATCGTCATTCGCCGGGACGACTCAATGAATTTTCATACGCGCAAGTGGATCAAGCCGGAGGACCTGAACCCGAACGGCACCTTGTTCGGGGGCAGCCTGCTGCGCTGGATCGACGAAGAATCCGCGATCTACGCGATCATCCAGCTCGAAAACCCGCGTATCGTCACGAAGTACATCTCGGAAATCAATTTCGTGTCGACCGCCGTCCAGTCCGACGTCATCGAACTGGGCATCATGGCGACCAAATTCGGGCGTACGTCGCTGACCATGTGCTGCGAAGTGCGCAACAAGATCAGCCGCAAGTCGATTCTGACCATCGACCAGATCGTATTCGTCTCGGTCGACGAACACGGCCGCCCGAAACCGCACGGCAAGACCGAGATCAGCTACGACGACACAGACCGGCCGCGCGGCACCGGCGATTGAGCCGCATGCGAGCGCCGTTGCCGAGGCACGGCCGACGCTGGCTGTTGAGCCTGGCGCTCGCCGGGGCGGCCGCATTGGCCGGCTGCGGGCCGCCGGCCACGCTCAAGAAGCGATCGGGTTACTGGGCTGACCAAAGCGTACAGGCCAGCGCATACAACTATCGCGTGCGTTTTCTGGTCCTGCACTACACCAGAGATCGCGCCGGCCGCGCGTTGAAGGTGCTGACGGGGCCTCATGTGAGCGTGCATTACCTGGTTGGGCCGCATCCGGCGACACGCGACGGCGCGCCCATCGTGCGCCAGCTCGTGCCCGAGGACGAACGCGCGTGGCATGCCGGGGTCAGCAGCTGGGCCGGGCGCCATCACATCAACGACACCTCGATCGGTATCGAGATCGTCAATCTGGGCCCCATCGACACGCCGGGCGAGCCGCGTCGATGGCAACCCTATACCGATGCCCAGATCCGGGCTGTGATCGCGCTGGCCCGCGATATCGTGACGCGTTACGACATCAAGCCGGCGAACGTGGTCGGACATGCCGACATCGCCCCGCAGCGCAAGATCGACCCCGGCCCGGCGTTCCCATGGCACCGGCTCTACGAAGCGGGTATCGGCGCCTGGCCCGATCCGGAACGGGTGGCGATATATGCGCGGCGTTTCGCCGACCATGCGCCGCCCGTGGCGCGGATCCAGTCCCGGCTCGCCGACTATGGCTACGACCTGCCGGTCAGCGGTCGGCTCGATGCGCGAACCCGCGCGGTATTGCGTGCCTTTCAGATGCACTTTCGTCCGTCCGGCGTGAACGGCATGCCCGATACCCAGACGCTGGCCCGGCTGTGGGCGCTCGATGCCCAGTATCGATAAAAGCGGCGCCACGCGGTGCCGCTTTCTCTTTTACCGGGATATGGCCGCGGTCAACTACATCGGGGGCACGGTGCCATTACGCCCGACAATCACGCGCTCGGCGCTGAATTTGCCATCGGCCTGCGGCCCGGCGACGAACACATGGGCACCGGCCTTGATATCCGAACGGCTACCCGGCGCCACCTTGACCGTGGGCACGTCGGCCGGCACCACGATGGTCTTGCTGCCCTTGCCGTAATCCACCTGCAGGGTGATCGACTGGCCGCCGCCCGACGCGCTGGTCACACTGCCGTTGGTCATGCTCGAGCCCGAGCTCATCGAGCCGCCGCTCTTCGCGCTCACCGTGCCATTGGTCATGCTTGAGCCGCCGCTCATGCCACCACTGGTTTTGGCGCTGACGGTGCCGTTGGTCATGCTCGAACCATTGGCGGTGGCACTGCCCTGACCGCCGGCGCTGCCATTTGCCATCGCCGGCGACAGATCCCAGCCGTAATCACCCAGGCCCGTGCCCTTCATCGACGGCGGAAAGATCACCATCTCAAGCGCCCGGTTCTCGCCATCGCGTTCGACATTGGCCGTGCCGATGAAGGTGCCCTTGTCGATGTTCGACAGATCGCCTTTCGTCACGGCCGCGATCTTGGTATCCGACGACAGCACGACCTGGCGCTCGTCGCCGGATCGGGTGGTCATCGTAAAGCCATTGTCGGATACCGACGTGATCCGGCCGCGCAGATGCTGGGTGTCGGCGGCGAGCGCCGGCAGCGCGGTCAGGGCGGCGAGTGCGATGGCGCCGGCTACGGCGATGGATGTTGTGCGAATCAGATTTTGCTTCATTGGTGAGCCTCACCATTAAATTGTGGCCAATCGAATGTAACAGACGCGGCCGCTTTCAATATACGCCGACTACCTGAGTTCGATGGCCGCCAGTTCCAGGGCGAGCTGTCGCGACTGTTCGCTGAGCCGTTGTGCCAGCCAATATGACCCCTGCATCTCGTAGGCGAGATGCGAATCCGGATCGGGCCCCGGCGTGCGGCCGACTTCGCGGCGCGCCAGTGCCTGCAGACGCCGTGTATCGCCGGAACGCAACGCCCGGGCGCTGGCCAGCAGCATCCGCCGCATGACCGACCGTCGTGCGGTCAGCAATTCATGGGTCGCGCCCCACTGGGGGCTGTCTTCGCGCTGCGCGGCGGCCGTGGCCAGCATTTCCAGCCCGCTCAGTATCGAGCGATGCAGCCGCTGGATCTCCTCCAGCCGCCCGGCCGGCACGCCGAGTTCCTTGGCCACCGGCGCAATCAGCGAGCGCAGCGCCACCAGCCGGCGCGACAATTGGGCAAATACGCTCACCTGCTCTTTCGCAGCCATCGGCGAACCGATCATCAGGCGAGGATAGAGCCGCGCGCATTCGCGCAGATTCTCCGCCAGACGAAAACGCCAGTCGTAGGTGGCATACAGGGGAAAGGCGAAGGAGAACACGAGCGCCACCAGTGTGCCGATACCGACGTTGGCCGCCCGCCACAGGCCGATATCCAGTGCGTTGTCGCCGTGGCCACCGACGATCACCAGCGTGATGCCGGTCAGCAGCGCGATATAGCCCGCCTTGCCGACCGCGTAGTAGGCACAGATGCCCGCCAGAATGGAGGTCAGCGCGTATGTGAGCGACGTCATGCCGAGCACGCTGTGCTGGGCGATGAGCAACAGCCCCAGGGCGGCGCCGATCGCGGTTGCCACGCCGCGCTCGAAGGCTTTCTTGCGAATATTGCCGTGATGCTGGAGTCCGCCGATCACCACCAGCAACGTGATCGAGGCCCAGAATCCGTACGGCACGCCCAGGCCGGTGGTCAGGCCGATCGACGCGCCCATCGCCACCGCCACCCGCAGCGCATGCAGATACCGCGCATTGCGATAGCGAAAATAAGGCGAGCGGCCGAGATGCCAGAGATAGCCGAGCCAGCTGCGCTGGCCCCGTCGGCGCGTGAAGCGACCGCGTCGGCGTTTCACGCGCGCGCCGGTCAAGGTACTCCGTCGCTCAACCACCCGATCGCAGCAGGCGATCCCGGGCCGCGACCGCGCGCCGCGCCGCATCCTCACGGTCGTCACCGAATACCGTCATATGCCCCATCTTGCGGCCCGCGCGGGCTTCGCCCTTGCCGTAGAGATGCAGCTTGAGTGCGGGATCGGCCAACGCCGCCGTCCAGTCCGGGGCACCGTCCTGCCAGAGATCGCCCAGCAGGTTCACCATTGCCGACGGGGCCAGCCGCGTGGTGTCGCCCAACGGCAGACCACAGACACTGCGCAGCTGCTGCTCGAACTGACTGGTGGCACAGGCATCGAACGAGAAATGCCCGGAATTGTGCGGGCGCGGTGCCAGCTCGTTCACGCGCAGGGTGCCGTCGCGGCCGAGGAAGAACTCCACGCACAGCACGCCGACCACATCCAGCGCCTCCAGCACGCCGCGCGCGATTCGTATCGCCTCGTCGGCCACCCTCGGATCGAGCACCGCGTCCGGGATGGAGACATCCAGAATATGATCGCGGTGCCGGTTCTCGACCACGCCGTAATGGGCGAATGCGCCGTCCGCGCCGCGCGCGGCAATCACCGAGACCTCGCTGTCGAAATCGACGAAGCCTTCCAGCACCGCCTCGCCGGCGCCGATCGCCGTCCACGCCGTATCGGCCTCGTCCGGCGACTTGATTACGTACTGGCCCTTGCCGTCGTAGCCGAAGCCGGCGGTCTTGAGCACGCACGGCGTGCCCAGCCGCTCGATCGCCCCGGTCAGCGTGGCGCGATCGGGCACGTGTTCGAACGGCGCGGTGGGAAAACCCGCCCCATGCAGAAAATCCTTCTCGCGCCGGCGATGTTGCGCGATATGCAACACCCGGCCGTCCGGGCGCACCGGGACGTACTCGGCGGCCGTCGCGGCGGCCTCGAACGGCACATTCTCGAATTCGAAGGTCACCACATCGACGCGCGAAGCAAATTCCGCCACGGCGTCCAGATCCTGGTAGTCGCCCACCGCCTCGCGATCGGCGACCTGGCCCATCGGCGTATCGTCGCCCGGTGAGAAGGTATGCACGCGATAGCCCATGCGGCGCGCCGAAAGCGCGAACATGCGCCCGAGCTGACCGCTGCCGAGCACGCCTACGGTCGATCCCGGAGCAATGGTGGAACGAAAACCACTGGATCGCGTCATGACAACGTCTCGTTTCGAACTTTTTCGGCCTGTGCGGCCCGGAAATCGGCGAGCGCCCGGCGTAACGGCTCGCGGCGGGTGGCCAACTGGGCGACGGCGAACAGCGCGGCGTTCTTGGCGCCGGAGTCGCCGATGGCGAAGGTGGCCGTCGGCACGCCGCCCGGCATCTGCACGATCGACAACAGCGAGTCGATGCCCTGCAGCGCCCGGCTCTTGACCGGTACGCCGAGCACCGGCACCAGCGTCTGGGCGGCCACCATGCCCGGCAGGTGCGCCGCCCCGCCGGCACCGGCGATGATCACCTCCAGGCCGCGGTCTTCGGCCGTGGTGGCGTATTCACGCATCAGATCCGGCGTGCGATGGGCCGAAACCACACGGCACTCGTGCGGAATCTCGAAACGCTCGAGCATCTCGTGCGCATGGCGCATGGTGTCCCAGTCGGACGTGCTGCCCATGATCACGCCGACGAGCGGCTTGTCTTCGGCCATTTCGTGCCCCCTGCGGGTCGCAGAAAAGCGGTCTAGTCTAGCAACAAAGGCGCCCCGTGTTCCGTCCTGCGACCAATGACGGACCCGTGTCTTTCTCAGTCCAGAACCACCAGGCGGTTGGGCAGCTCGTTGCGCGCATGCGTGGCCGGCACGGCCTCGGCGAGACGGGCACCGCAGGCTTCCACGCATTCGACGAACCCCGCCTCGGTCTCGCCTGCCGCGACACGCGCCGTGAACCGCTCGATGATCGCCGACCAGCTGGCGTCGTCGATGCGCGCGGCCACGCCGTGATCGGTCAGGATCTCGACATAGCGTTCGGCTTCGGCCACGAAGATCAGTACCCCGGTGGCCGCCTCCGTGCGATGCAGGCTCTGCTCGAGGAACTGGCTGCGAGCCAGTGCCGCGGCGCGTGCATGCCGCAGGCCCCTGGGCACCAACCGCGGTGTGACCGCCGGCAGTTGAAAGATCGCGCCGAGCACCACGAACACGCCCCACTGAACCAGCAGCAGCGTGCGCACGTCGAACCATGCCGGAAAGAAAACGACCAGCCCCGGCAGCATGAGCGCGGCCAGCGCAGCCCAGAACAGCCCCACCCAGCGATATTCATCGGCCTGGCGCGCGACCACGGTGACCACTTCGGCATCGGTATCGCGCTCGATTCGATTGATGGCCTCGGCCACGGCCTCGCGTGCCCGTTCGTTGAAAACCGTCATCGCTTACCAACCTCCCGAGGCACCACCGCCCCCGAAGCCGCCACCGCCGCCGGAGAATCCGCCCCCGCCGAGGCCGCCGCCACCGAAACCACCGGCACCCCCACCGAATCCTCCGCCCATGGGGATGAACCACGGCATGAAGCCACCGCGGCGCCGGCGCCCGCCACGACCACCGCCACCGCCGCCGCCGAACAGCGCGACAATGGCGATGATGAGCACAAAGAACATCAGCGTATGCCCGAGCGAGGGCCGCCGTTGTTCGTGCTGCTGATGCTGCATCGCCTGCGAGGCCTGCTGCACCAACTCGGACGGCGGTTTGCCGCCGAGCAGCTGGACGATGGCGGCCGTGCCCCGGAGCACGCCGGCGTCGAAATCGCCCTTCTTGAAGGCAGGCTCGATGACCTGATGGATGATCACCGAGGACCTGGCGTCGGTCAGCTGCCCTTCCAGGCCGTAGCCGACCTCGATCCGGACCGCATGCTCTTTCTTGGCGATGATCAACAGCGCGCCGTTGTTCTTTTTCTTCTGCCCGATACCCCAGGCGCGGCCGAGCTGGTAGCCATAGGTCTCGATCGAGTCGCCGCCGAGATCGGGCAGCGTGACCACGACGACCTGATCGCCGTTGGCCTGCTCGAGGGCCGCCAGCATGCGGGTGAGCCGTGACTCCGCGGCCGGCGAAAGCATCTGTGCGTTGTCCACCACGCGGCCGGTCAGCTTGGGAAAATCCGGTTTGGCGTCGGCGACGCAGGCGGTCGCGATCAACGCCAGCGCGACCAGGGCAACAAACGCCCGGCGCAGGCCAGGCCGCATCAGAACGACACCTTGGGCGCCTGCGCCGCGTTCGGCGACGAGGCCTTGAAATTGGCGTGCGGCTTCATGTCGCTATACAGCAGCCAATGCCAGATCCGGCCGGGAAACGTCACCAGATCGGTGTTGTATTTCTGTACCGCCTGAATGTAATCGCGCCGCGCGACCGCGATCCGGTTCTCGGTGCCCTCCAGCTGCGACTGCAGCGCCAGGAAATTCTGGTTCGATTTCAGGTCCGGATAGCGCTCGGATACCGCGAGCAGCCGGCCCAGTGCCCCCGACAGCTGATTCTGGGCCGACAGATAGCGCTTGAGCTTGTCGGGGTTGTCGATGGTACTGGCATCGACCTGGATCGACGTGGCCTTGGCCCGCGCCTGGGTGACCGCGGTGAGTGTGTCCCGCTCCTGCTTGGCGTAGCCCTTGACCGTGGATACCAGATTCGGAATCAGATCGGCCCGGCGCTGGTACTCGTTCTGCACCTGGGCCCATGCGGCGTTGACCGCCTGGTTGTCACGCGGGATGGTATTCACCCCGCAGCCGGCCAGCAGGCCGACGAGCACAAGCACGACGAGCCAGCGCAGGGACTTGAATCCAGAGTGGGTCAACACGGCAGACGAAGCGGTCATCGAGGGCAGCGATTGATGGGCGATGCGCCGATACTAAACGTAACGCAAGCAGCGCGTCAGGAACCTTTGTCGTCTGCAACGATCCCAGAGTTGCCAAGCCCCTTTGAGAGGTCACATGAAACGACGAGCTACGGCACTATTTCTGCTGTCCCTGATGGCCGGCAGCGCTCTTGCCGCCGGGCCCGACTCCGGATCCAGGTCAGCGCCGACATTGCATGAAAGCGACAGCGTGACGATCGCCGCGGCGCCGGACATCGTGTGGTCCACCGTGCGCGATTACGACGCACCGAGTGTCTGGGATCCGTTCATCACCAGCACCACGCTCACGCACGGCAAGAACAACAAGCCCGGGGCCAAACGCCACATGACCACGGCGGATGGCAGCACCATCGACGATACGCTGACCGCCTGGAACGCCGGCAAGCGCATGTTCGCCACGCGCATGATCCACACCGACATGCCGCTACGACACTATCGCGACCGGGTCGAGGTCGAGGCCACCGCCTCGGGTTCACGGCTGATCTGGCAGGCCCGCTTCCAGTCCGCCGCCGGCGCGGTACCCGGGAAAGTGCGGGCCCTCGTCAAGCACCGAATGAAGCACGCGCTGGCCCATGTCAAGGCCATGCTCGGCACCGGTAACGGCGCTTCGAAGCCGCATGCGGCCGGTGCTACAACGACAGCTGCACCGTCTCCGGCTCAGTCGTGAGCGGCGTCGCCCTTCGTGTTCGGTAAACACCAATCGCCCGATCGATGCGCGGCGGCGCCGGCTCGGCTTCATCCGGCCTGCTCATGCCCGCGCCCTGGCCCGGGCCCTGGTCCTCGTCCGGCCGTGATCGTCCACGCGCGCCAGACTGGCGCGAAACAGCAACCATGCCATCGCGCCGGCGAGGACGTTGCCCGCCAGCGCGCCGAGCGCCGTCGTGGTCATGCTGGATGCGAATACGCCGAGGGCCACGCAGGGCAGATAGCAGACAAACAGGCGCGCGAACGAGATGAGCATGGCCCGCACCGGCCAGCCGAGCGCGTTCGAGGCCGATACCACGATCATGCAGACACCCAGCAGCGCATAGCTCGGCAGCATGAAACGGATGAGCTGTACCAGGTCATGCTGGACCGCGGCGTTGCCGGCCAATGCCGCCGCCACCCGGGGGGCGGCCAACGCCATGGCCATGCCGAAAAGCAACTGCCAGATCAGCACCGCCTGAAACGCGATATGCGTCAGCGCCCGGATGCGCGGCCAGTTGCCGGCACCGTAACAATGCCCCAGCCACGGCGGCAACGACATGGTCAGGCCCAGCACGACCATCAGCGACATGGTCTCCAGCCGGCTCTGCAGCCCCCAGGCGGCAACCGCCGGATCGCCGAGCGTCGCCACCAGCCCGGTCGTCACCATCGCCGCCAGCGGCGGCATCAGCTGGCTGATCATGGCCGGCCCGGCGATCACCGCAAACGGCCGCGTCGAACGCCGGGCCTCCTCGACCAGGCCGGCGTTCGACAGCCAGTCCTGGCGCCACAGGCACGCCGCGAGAATCGACAACCCGATCAGAAAGGCGATGATGGTCGCGATCGCCGCGCCCGGCAGCCCGAAGCCGCCGACCGGCCCCCAGCCGAAGATCATCAGCGGATCCAGCGCCAGATTGCACAGACTGGTGAGCACCATCAGCATGCCCGGCAGGCGCGTGTCGTTGTGTGCCCGAAACAGCGTGTAACCGAAGTACAAAAGCGCCGACAACCAGTTGGCCACGAGCTGGATTGCCCAGTACGGCGCAATCCGATCGAGGTTCTCGGCGCTGGCCCCGAGCTGCGCGAAGATCATGTCGTGGGCGAACCAGAGCACGATCGCGAGCACGCCGACGGTCAGGCTGCCGCCGATCAGCACCAGCGAACCCAGGCGTCGCGATCTCTCGATCTCGCCGGCGCCGATCGCGCGCGATATCAGTGCCGCGATCGCGATGCCGAGACCCACCTGAATCCCGATCATCAGAAAGGTGACGGGGAACGTGAATGACTGGGCTGCCAACGGCCCGGTTCCCAGCCGCGCGACGAAGGCGGCGTCGACCAGCTGGAAGCCCAGCAACGACAGCACCCCGATCGCCATCGGCCAGGTCTGGGCGAACAATTGGCGTCGCAGAGACCACAGGCTGGCCTGCGAGGCGGTTTCCGGCACGCGGGCCTCGAACGGACAATGAAGACAGACGATCATTCTACGCCAAGACCCGTCGCCCACCCGCCAACCGCCTGCGAGTTCCGCCCATGACCCGATCCATCCCGCAAGCCGACACCCGCTGGCCACAGGTCGTGATCTTCGATCTCGACGGTACGCTGATTGACAGCGCGGCGGACATCGCCGCCGCGGTCAACGCGGCACTCAGGGACCACGGCATCGTCATTGACGCCGCCGCCACACGCCGGTTCGTCGGCGATGGCGCCCGGAAGCTCATCGAGCGCGTCCTCGACGCCCATGCCGTAGCCGCCACCGGCACGGAGATCGACGCGCTCACAGCTGCCTTCACGGCCCGCTACCAGGACCGCCCCTGCCAGGACAGCGTCGTCTTCGACGGCGCCGGACAGGCGCTCGCTCGTCTGCGGGCCGATGGCAGACGGCTCGCGGTCTGCACCAACAAGCCGCAGCGGATCGCCGAGCACGTGATCGCGCATCTCGGCCTGGACGAATATATCGATGTGGTGATCGGGGCCGGCGTTCACCCACTCAAGCCCGATCCGGCGCCGCTACGGGCCTGCCTCGCGGCATTGGCCTGCGATGCCGACGCCGCGCTGTACGTGGGCGACATGGCCGTCGATCGCAAGGCCGGCCACGCCGCCGGCCTGCCGGTGCTGCTCGCGGCATTCGGCTACGCCGCCGCCCCGGTCGCCGAACTCGGCGCGGACGGCGTACTGACGCATTGGCATGACATGCCAGGCGCGATCGCCGCTCTGCGCCGTTCCGCTTGACGGGCGCGGCGCGTATGGATTGTGCCCGACTGCCGTGGGCGTCGTGCATCAGCCGAGCGGCAATCGGCGAGCGCTGATCATCGGCAGCGCGATGGCGCTGCCGAGCCCGCACGCCGGGCCGGCATCCCGGCCGGCGGGACACGGCCCGTTTTTTTTCGCCCCTGAGTAAACCTTGCCGCTAAATCATTGTCATAGCGCTGGGATGCGGTATGCCCGCCAATCGACGACAACAGACTCGGGACCCGGCAATGCACGTATTGATCATCGAAGACGATATCCCTCTTGCCACCCAGATCGGGGACACCATCGAAGCCGCTGGCGACGAGCCGGACTACGCCGACGACGAAGCGCTCGCGCTGCGACTGTGCGAGATGAACCGTTACGACATCGTCGTGCTGGACAGCGAAATGCCGCGCTGCGGCGTCGACGCGTTCTGCCGGCAGCTCACGGATGCCGCCGGCCGCCGAACCCCCGTGCTCGCACTCGCCGCGGGCTCTCTGCGCCCCTGCGATCCCGCGGAATGCGGGCCGCACGCCTTTGCGTTGCGCTCGGTCGAGCCCCGCGAGCTGCACGAGCAACTCAAGGCCCTGATGACCGAATGCGGCCAGGGGCTCGCGCAGCTCACCGCCGGCGAGCTGCACATGGACCTGGAACAACGCAGCGTCTACTGCGGACAGATCCCGGTCGAACTCGCGCCCATCAGCTTCCGCATCCTCGAACTCCTGGTACGCGCCTGTCCGGGCGTGGTCACGCGTGCCCAGATCGAAAAACAGATCTGGGACGACAACCCGCCGGAATCCGATGCCGCGCTGCGCGGCCACATTCATCGCCTGCGCCAGCTGCTCGAACGTCCTACCGCGAAACAGATGATTCGAACCGTCCATGGTGTGGGTTACCAGCTCGATACCGCGCATTGAAAATCAGTGGGTTAAGAAGACCTCCGATAACCGGGTTTTAAAGCGGATTCGAGATGCAGCGGCGAGATCGGCCCGGCCCACACGCCGGCACGCGTTACCGGACATGACTGTGCCAGGCTGGCGCGATCGGTTAGAATGCGCGCCTGGCCGCCGTGGTGGAATAGGTAGACACGCTAGGTTTAGGTCCTAGTAGCCGTGAGGCTGTGGGGGTTCAAGTCCCTCCGGCGGCACCAACTCGCGTTGCTGAATCAGCCGTTAGCCGCATCGACGGGCGCCCGCCCGTGCCGTCGTCGGTGCGACGATGCCGGGAACGGCGACCGCGGATCCGCGCTGGCGTGAGCATCTTTTCTCCCGAGTAAGGCCTTGTGCGCCCCGTGGCCACGGCCGATCGGTTTCTCCGACGCACCGGCCTGATGCATAGTATGGCCACAATCCACGGCTGGAACCGATACATGGCTTTCAATACCCAGGACGCCCCGGGCGTGCACGAACAGGTGCCGGGCGAGACACAGGGTTTCGTGTTCAACCACACGATGATCCGCGTGGTCGATCCGGAAGCTTCGCTGGCTTTTTATACCAAGGTGTTCGGTATGCGCCTGTTGCGTACCAGCGAGAACCCGGACGGCCAGTTCACGTTGTATTTCCTGGCCACCACGGAAGGCGATGACGTGCCGGAGGACGAATCCGAGCGCGTGAAATACGTGGGCCGGCGCGAAGGCGTACTCGAGCTCACGCACAACTGGGGCACCGAAAACGACCCCAACGCCCGTTATCACGACGGCAATTCCGAGCCGCAGGGCTTTGGCCACATCTGCTTCACGGTGCCCGATCTCCAGGCCGCCTGCGACTGGATGGACCGGAACAATGTGGAATTCAAGAAGCGCCCGGAAGACGGGCGCATGCACCATATCGCCTTCGTGAAGGATCCCGACGGCTACTGGATCGAGCTGGTCGAGCACGGCTGATCCGCAGTGAACGGCGGGCCGTGAGGCCCGCCGTTGCGCCATACGCAACGCATGCCGCGCGTTGTCGGCAACAACGCCGCGTCCGCCGCGCGAGCGCGCCCGTTGTTCAGGCTGTGACGCTGGCGGGGCGACGCCGGCTCGATCAATCCAACGACACATGTCATGAAAATACTGGTCCCCATCAAGCGCGCGATCGATTACAACGTGCATATCCGCATCGCCGACGACGGCTCCGGCGTAATCACGGACGGCGTGAAGCACAGCGTGAATCCGTTCGATGAGATTGCGCTCGAGCAGGCGATCCGCTGGCAGGAAGCCGGCACGGTGGATGAGGTTATCGCCGTGAGCATCGGCGACGATGCCTGCACCGAGCAATTGCGCACGGCCCTGGCCTTCGGCTGCGACCGCGCCCTGCGTATCGCTCACGACGGGCCCGTGGCCCCACTGACCGCCGCGCGTACGCTGGCCGCGCTGGCCGCCCGCGAGTCGCCGGATATCGTGTTAATGGGCAAGCAGGCGATCGATGACGACCATGGCCAGACCGGCCAGATGACCGCCGCCGTGCTCGGCTGGCCACAAGCCACCTTCGCCTCCGCCATCGCGCTCAACGACGGTTCGGCGCGGGTCACGCGCGAAGTCGACGCCGGCCTGGAAACCCTGGAAGTCGACCTGCCGGCGGTCATCACCGTGGACCTTCGTCTGAACGAACCGCGCTATCTCAAGCTACCCAACATCATGAAGGCGAAAAAGAAGCCGATCGAGGAATCCAGCCTCGAAGCGCTGGGCGTCGAAGCCGACACATCGATACAAGTCGTGTGCACGACCGCCCCGCCCGCGCGCCAGCCCGGCGTCATGGTCGACTCGCCGGCAGCGCTGGTGACTGAGCTCAAGAACAAGGGGCTGCTATGAGCACCGTCCTGATCATCGCCGATCACCGCCACGGCGTGCTGGCCGCGCCCACCCGCAAGGCCGCGCGCTGTGCGGCCGATTTTGGCGCCGATGCCGTGGATATTCTGGTGTTGGCCGAGGACGGCGCGGATATCGCCGCTCAGGCGGCGCGAATCTCCGGCATCCGGACCGTCAAGCACATCGATCACGCCGCCAACGCACAGCCGCTGGCCGCCACGGCCGCGCCGCAGATCGTCGCGGCCGTCGAAGGCGGCGATTACAGCCATGTACTCGGCTCCAATTCCAGCTTCGGCAAGGACGTGATGCCGCGGGTCGCCGCCCTGCTCGGCGTCGGGATGGTGACCGACCTGATGCGCGTACTCGGCGCGTATCGGTTCCAGCGGCCGACCTATGCCGGCAATGCGGTGGATACACTCGCCGTCCCCGACGATCGCATCCTGGTCGCCACCGTCCGCGGCGCCTCGTTCGAGCCTGCGGCGGAACAGGGTCAGGCCAAGATCGAAGCCATCGATACCGATGCCCGACTGCCCGGGCACACCCGCCACATCGGGATGGCGGAACACGCCAGCGAACGGCCGGATCTCGGCACGGCATCGCGCGTGGTCGCCGGTGGTCGCGCCGTGGGCAGCGAGGAAAACTTCCGCGTGATCTACGATTTTGCCGATCACATCGGCGCCGCCGTGGGCGCATCCCGTGCCGCAGTCGATGCCGGCTACGTGCCCAACGACATGCAGGTGGGCCAGACCGGCAAGATCATCGCCCCGGCGCTGTATATCGGTTTCGGCATCTCGGGCGCAATCCAGCACCTGGCCGGAATCAAGGATGCCGGCACCATCGTCGCGGTGAACAAGGATCCGGATGCCCCGATCTTCGAGGTTGCCGACTACGGCCTGGTGGGCGATCTGTTCGCGGTGATACCCGAACTCATCAGCGCCATCGACTGAGCGGGCGGGCCGTCAGCGCGGACCGAAACCGCGCTCCAGCGTCTGCACCGAGACCACGCGCGCGTTCTCGATCGTGACTTCGCGCATCAGGCGGTTGCTGCCGAAGTTGTAGATCCAGCGTTCGCGTTAGACCGGATGCGCGGCGTGACGCAGGAATAACCGATGCGAACCGCCATGGTAGCGCAACGAATTCACATAGCCGCGGCTGCGCTGGACGGGCTCGCCGCAGGCCTTGAGCAGCGCATACATGGACAACCGCGGGGCAATGCTTGCCGGGCTGCAGTGGCCGTTGGGCGACAGCGCACCGGCACGAAAGCCGTACCCGGCCGTGGCGATGGATATCACGCGCCTTTCGCGGAACACAATCTGATCCATCAGGCGCCGCGGTCCGCGGTTGTACGTCCATTCCGTCATGGACGGCACCCCCGTGGCCGACGCAGCGCCCCACCACGGATCGCGGAAACTCGATGGCCCACAGGCGTGCACCAGCCTGGCCGCCGGATCGTCATCGGTTACCAGATGACCGTTGCAGCGCAGCGAATCGGCCCGGGCGGCGCCCGGCAGCAAGCCGGCGGACAGGATGAGCGTGACCAGCGCACGACGGTGCCGGGGCCCGGACGAACGGTGACTAGGGCCTGTTGCCGTTTCGTACACGTGCCGCGTTGGAGACCGCAAATCCGTCGAGACAAGGCGCGCGTCGCCGGTCGTGGCGTGCCACGATCAAGACGCGCAACGCCGTATCGGCGCCCTGGTTGATTTTATGGGCGGCCCAACCCGAAGGGACAAGCGCTGTTTTGCCACAATCCAGCGTCGCAGCTCGCTCGCGTAGACTCGATACGGCCTGGTTTCGCAACGCCGCCAGACGCGGTGACGGCCGCGCGCAGTGTAAGGTTACTTGCGAGACAGGACACTAGCCGGGGCCTGCCACATGGTATCGCCGCCCGTGATAGCGCAGCGTCGCGCCGTTCGGGCCGATGCTTTCCACCGCGGGGCCGGCTGCCAGACGCTCGCCCTCGTGATAACGACGCCCATTGACAAGGATGAAACTCCGCCCTGGCACGGTGCTGTACAGTTGACCGTTGATATCCACCGATGGCACATCGTCGAACGCGGACTGATCCGGCGCGTCCGCGCCATTGCCGCCGCCCGCTGTATTCGGCCGGCTCGCGGGGGCGGCGTCCGTGGCCCCGTCGCCGGTCAGCGGCACATTCGAATAGCGCACGCGTCCGTGAGACGGCGAGTCGCCGTTCGTCCCGGTCGCGACCCGATTTGCGCGGCCGGCGGATGGAGCTGCGGCGGCGGTCGCCGCGGTGTTGCGATCCGAACGCGTCGTCCCACCGTGGGACGTGGCCGGTGTCGACGACGTGGACCGGACGGGCCCCGCGGCCTGGTTGCCGGTTTTGTTATCGGCGATGGACAACCCGGGCGCGAACCCTGTGAGTTTGTCACTGTTGCCAGGCGGCGGCGCATCCGCCAGCGCCACGGCGGATGCCGGATGCCCCGGTCGCGCACGCCAGACATAGATCGCCAGTGCCACGTTGGTGGCCACGAGAATCGCCACCAGCCACAACCAGGGCCCGGGACGCTGGCCGGCCGGCAAGGCCGCAGCGCCGGCCGACAAGGCCCGGATATCCAGCTCCTGGCGCGCGTAGCGCTCGCGTTCGGCCTTTTTCAGTGCATCGACGAGATAGGACACTTATTTTCTGTCCGAAGACTTGGTGGACGTCAGCGACGGCGCGCCCGGGGACGGCACAGCGCCATTGAGCATCATCTGGGTGCGCGGGCCGGCGATGCCGTCCGGCTTGAGGCCGTGCGATTTCTGGAATGCCTTGAGTCGCTTGCCCAGGGCATCGTCGTAGACCGGCGACGGGGGGCCAACCTGGCTGTCGGGATGCTTGCCGTCGATCTGCATCAGGCGCTTGCGCAGCCAGACCACGGCCCCCCCCACCGAACCCGGCTGGATCAGCCCCACACCGGCGTCCGAACGCCAGATCACCCGGAAGCGGCCGGTCCAGAGCTGGAGCAGAAGTTGACGATCCACGTCGCGCGTGCCCTCGCCTCCCACAAGCGTCACCGTGCCGTCGTCATTGATGCTGCTGAGCAGCACGGTCTGACGGTGGTCCTTTTCCTGGAGTGTGAGCAGCGCCGGGCGGTTGTAACGCTTGATGGTGGCAAAGTCGCCGGTGTCGTCAAGACAGCGCAGGTCGCCCACATGCAGTTTCGAACAGCCGCTGCGAATCTGTGCGCCGAACACGCCCCAGAGCCGGAGCAGCTGATTCATGTCGGCATCGCCCTTGGGCAGGGTATGCGTTTCCTTTTTTTTCTTTTTGCCGGAGGACTTCGCCTTGTTGCCGTCAGCCGAGGCCTTGTCGTCGGTCGTCGTGTCGGTCTTGGTCTGCGTCTTGCCCTGCGGGCCCGCCGCGTCACCGTCGGTCTTGTCCTTCCGGCTTCCATCCTTGGATGGGTCCCCGGCCGCCGTTTTTTCGCCGTTCCCGCCACCCGGGCTATGGGCCGGTGTCTTGCCCGTCCCGTCGGCCCCGGCGTTGGCAGGGCTGGAGGTGGTCGCCGCGTTCTTTGCTTTCGGGTCGGCGGCGGCGATACGCTCGCTGCTGGCATGGGCCTCTCGGATCCCCTCCGCTGCTCTGGTCAGGGGAATATCGGGCAGCCAGGCCAGCCCGACCGCGATCCCGGTCACGGCGAGTGCGCCGGTCGGCAACGCGAAACGCCACCAGCGCGTCTGTGGTCGACGCGGACGGGCCGGCAACGTTTCGGCTGCCGCGCGCATGACGGTCCACGGCCCGACATAGGAACGACTGTGTGCATACGCACCCATCAGGGCGCGTTCGCTGACCATGTTGATCAGCCGGGGGACGCCCTGCGTCAGCAGGCGCAGCGCCATGACGGCCGCCGCGGAGAACAAGTGCTGCGGCCCGCCGGCACGTTCCAGGCGATGCTGGACGTATGCCCGGGTCTCGGCCAGGCCCAGCGGCTGTAGACGGAAACGAGCCGTGATGCGCTGGGCGAGCTGGCGCAGGTCGTGTCGGGCCAGCATTTCGTCGAGCTCGGGCTGACCGACCAGGATCACCCGCAGCAACTTGGCCTTGTGTGTCTCCAGGTTGGTCAGCAGGCGCAGCTGCTCCAGTACCGCCCGCGAGAGATTCTGCGCCTCGTCGATGATCAGCACGGTGCGCCGGTTGGCCGCATGCGCCTCGAGTAGATGCGCGTTCAGGCGATCGACGAGGGCCTTGAGCGTGGTATCCCGCTCGGCGTCATAATCCACGCCGAGTTCGTCGCAGACCGTCGCCACGAATTCGGTGACGCCCAGATGCGGGTTCCAGCACAGCGCGATGTCCAGGTCCGGCGTCTCGTTCTGGACCAGCGCCCGTATGAGCGTGGTCTTGCCGGTACCGACCTCGCCCACCAGGGCCACGAAACCGCCCTGCTCACCCGCGCCATACAGCAAATGCCCGAGTGCTTCGCGGTGGCTGTGACCCAGATAAAGAAAGGCCGGGTCCGGCGTGGCCGCGAACGGATAGCTGTCAAAGCCGAAGTACCGCAGATACATCAATAAACCCCAGGCCCCGGCCGTCGTGACCGAAAGTGGTCGATCAGCCGGCGTGGCAAGCGGTCGCCCCGTCGCGCGCCAACAGTCTGCCCGCCGCCGAACGCGCGGGCAAGCATGCCGACGCTGCCGGCGAACAGCCGCGGACCCGCGGCGTACGCGCGCGCCGAGTGCACACCGGGCCATCCCTTGATCCGTCGCGCGTTGATTGTATACAAACCAGCTTCCTATCTTCTTGCCGACCGCGGGCAAGGCCCTCGGGCGACCGCGCCGGCCTGGAGCCAGGGTTTCGTTTGCAGCGCGGACGCGGACAGGCAGCTAGTCTACCCGGCGCAAGATCAAGTACAAACATCACTGATTTTCTATAACGCAGACATCATCTGCGTTGGTTAGACTTCTCTCATGGCCATGGAACTGTCTCGCGCTGCGCGCCGCTGGGCGCTGCGCGCCCCCGATATTGCCAATCTCGTACTGGTTGCGTTGATCGCACTGGCGCTCGCGCGTCTGTTCTGGCTGGCGTGGCCCGAACCGAGCGCGCAGGCCGTCGCCCCGCACGCCGCCAATGACAGCAGCCGGGCGGCATCGAGCCAGACGATCGACATCGACGCCATTGCCGGCGCCCACCTGTTCGGCGAGCAGCCGTCGCCGAACGCCAGGGCCGAAAAGCTCAAACAGATCAAGGCGCCGGAGACGCATCTCAACCTGGTGCTCACGGGGATTATCTCCGACAGCCGCGGCGATCGCTCGCGGGCACTGATCAAGGACCCCAAGGGCAAGCAGGACAGTTACAGGGTGGGCCAGCAGATCGTATCCGGCGTCAAGTTGCACGCGATCTATACCGATCGGGTCATTCTGGATCGCAGCGGCCACTACGAGACATTGACACTGGAAAGCATCAAGAAAGTGCGCGCGTTGACCGGCCTCAAGCGCGGTCAGATGCCGGCGGCATCGACATCGGACAACGCGTCGGCCTCGCCGGCAACGACTGACAGCTCGGCGTCGCGAACGGTCTCTGGCGCGGTCGCGAATCGCATCGGCGCGATTCGCAGCAAGATCCTGTCGAACCCGTCGAACCCGTCGAACCCGTCGACCGCGTCGCACTATATTCGCTTGCGGCCCGTCCGGCAAAACGGCAATCTCGTGGGCTACCGGGTTTATCCGGGAGCAGATAAATCCTTGTTTAGCAAAGCAGGACTTAAAAGTGGGGCACTTGTGACCGCGATCAACGGCAGGCCACTGAATAATCCGGCGGCCTCGTTGCGGCTGCTCGGCAGCCTCGCGCACGCTTCGACGGCCACGGTGACCGTGCAAGACGACTCGGGTCAGAGCCGGACCATTCGGATCGATCTGCAATGAAATCGACGTCGCATCGGGTCGGAGCCGCGATTTGCCTGTGCATCCTCATGTGCGCCCCGGTCGCCGTGCTGGCCCAGAGTGCTGCACCGACAGGGATCAACAGCGACGGCGGTGATGATTCGTTCACGCTGAATCTCAAGGATGCCGACATCACCACGCTGATCGCGACTGTCAGCGAGGTGACCGGCCGCAATTTCGTCGTCGACCCGCGCGTCAAGGGCAACGTGACCGTTCTGTCGAACCAGCCGATGACGCCGGCCGAGTTGTATCAGACCTTTCTTTCCGTACTGGACGTGCATGGCTTTGCCGCCGTGCGCTCGGGCGAGGTGACCAAGATCATCCCGCAGATCAAGGCCAAGCAGGACGGCGGGTTCGGCCGCGCCGGAGGCGCCACGAACGAAGACATGGTGACCAAGGTCATCCACGTCAACAACGTGCCAGCCGATCAACTGGTGCCGATTCTGCGCCCGCTGGTGCCGCAGTACGGCCATCTGGCGGCCTATTCGGCGTCGAACTCGCTGGTGATCTCGGACCGGGAGGCAAATGTGCAGCGTCTGACGCAGATCGTGCATCGCATCGATGCCAACGGTTCATCCAGCGTCGATCAAGTGCATCTGTCGAATGCCAATGCCTCCGACGTCGCCGATGCGATTCACAAGCTGCAGGGCAACAACAACAAGAACGCCAGTTCAAGCGTTGTGGCGCTGGACCGCAGCAATAGCGTCCTGATCTCGGGCACCGCCGCCGAGCGCCGCAAACTCCGGCGCATCATCCACAACATGGACGCCAAGTCTCAGGAGTCCGGCGACACGGCGGTGATCTATCTCAACTACGCCGATGCGGAGACGCTCGCCCCCGTGCTGCAGGCCTACGCGAGCGGGCAGAGCTACTCCTCCGGTAACTCGCGCAATCGCAGCCTGAGCAACATGGGCGGCAGCGGTTTCGGCAACAGCGACAACGGCAGCAGCAGCGGCAGTTCGCTGGGCAACAGCAGCCCGATCCAGCGCGGCGGCTCGGGTTCGGGCAGCACCGTTCAGGGTATTTCCGGGTCCAGCGGCAAAAGCGATATCGCCGTGATCGCCGAAGCCGGCGCCAACGCGCTCATCATTCATGCCCCGGCCGACAAGATGGGCAAGATCAAGCACATCATCTCCAAGCTGGATATCCGGCGCGGGCAGGTGCTGGTCGAGGGCATCATCGCCGAAATCGGGATTCAGCAGTCGAAGAAGCTCGGCATCAATATCGCCGCCCTCAAGAAAGGCGGCCCGGCGGCGGCCAGCATCCTGAGTTCCGGCACGCTCTCGGCCGTGACCCAGGCCGCGGCCAACGGCACCCCACTCAACCTGATCCAGCAGGGGCTCAATATCGCCCTCGGCAGCACCAACGGCGAAGTCAATTTCGCCCTGCTGGTCAACGCGCTGTCGAACAACGTCGACACCAACGTGCTGTCGACGCCGTCGCTGATCACGCGCGATAACGAGGAGGCACAGATCAAGGTCGGGCAGAAGGTGCCGTTCGTCACCGGCAGTTATACCAGCGGCACGTCCGGCGTCGGCAACGGCAACAACCCCTTCCAGACCATCAACCGGGAGGATGTCGGTCTCCAGCTCGCCTTCATTCCGCAGATCAGCGCCGGCAACACCATTCAGCTGACGATCGACGAGGAAGTCTCGTCGATTGCGCCCAGCGCGCAACAGACGACCAACGCCGGTCTGATCACCAACAGCCGCACGTTGCAGACGGCGGTCGAGGTCCAGAACGGCCAGATCCTGGTGCTGGGCGGCCTGATCGACAACAATGTCCAGGTCACGCACAACCAGGTGCCCGTGCTCGGCGATATCCCGATACTGGGCTCCCTGTTCCGTTTTGACGCGGTCGATCGCAACAAGCGCAACCTGTTGAACTTCATCCGGCCGACAATCCTGCGCGGCGACGGCGAATCCAACCGCTACAGCGCTGCGAAGTACAAATATCTACGCCATCTGCAGATGCAGCAGTCGCGCAAACGTCTGCCGCTGATGAAAGGCAACGCGCGCCCGCAACTGCCGAAGATCCAGAATTTCAGCGGCGGCTCCCACACCGGCGTACAGCCGGCGGACAACGGCTCGTCGCCGACGGGTAAGCGACGTGGCGACCAGTTCTCGGATTAGGTTCCATGCCCTGCATCGCCATCCATGGCGCCCGTGGGCATCGGTTGGCGTCCGGGCCGAAAAAGCCCTTGTGGTCGGCGATACTCGCCATGCATTTGATATCAGGGCCCAGTTCGTGACCGCTGTGTCGACCGGGAGAATCGCGACATGAGCAACAGTGCCGAGTCCCTAACGCTCGAGCCCATCGACGGCGAGCCGCTTGGGGTCAATGCCGATGACGGCACGTCCACGGCGCCGCGGCTGGAGCGGCTGTCGTTCGCCTTCGCCAAGCGCTACGGCATCATGCTGGGCGACCAGGACGAGACCAGCGTGCGCGTGATCGTGCGCGAGCCGGTCAATGCTGCCGCGCTACTGGAAGTCCGTCGGCATACCAAACGCCGGCTACGGGTCGAAACCGTTGCCGCCGACGCCTTCGATGCGATGCTGCAGAACGATTACGAAAACCGCGACGCCGAATCCAGCCAGATCGTCGAAGGCATGGACGACGACATGGATCTATCGGATGCGGCCCGCGCGCTGTCCGAGCCGGCCGATCTGCTGGAGTCCTCGGACGATGCACCGATCATCCGATTGATCAACGCCCTGCTCACCGAGGCGATCAAGGAAAACGCGTCGGATATTCATATCGAGCCCTTCGAATCGCGGCTGACCGTGCGCTTTCGCGTCGACGGCGTGCTACGCGAAGTCCTCAACCCGCCGCGTCAGCTCGCGCCCCGGCTGATCTCGCGCGTCAAGGTGATGGCCAAGCTCGACATCGCGGAAAAACGCGTGCCGCAGGACGGGCGCATTTCGGTACGCATCGCCGGCCGGCCGGTCGACGTGCGCGTGTCGACCATTCCGTCGGGCACCGGCGAGCGTGTGGTCATGCGCCTGCTCGACAAACAGGCGGGCCGGCTCGATCTGCCGCAGCTCGGCATGCCCGGGAACACGCTTGCCGCCATCGACCAACTCGTGCACAAACCGCACGGCATCATCCTGGTCACCGGTCCGACCGGCTCGGGCAAGACCACCACGCTGTATGCCGGTATCACCCGTATCAACGATCGCACGCGCAACATCATGACGGTCGAGGATCCGATCGAGTACTACCTCGACGGCATCGGCCAGACCCAGGTCAACACCAAGGTCGACATGAGCTTCGCCCGCGGGCTGCGCGCGATCCTGCGCCAGGACCCGGACGTGGTCATGATCGGCGAGATCCGCGACCTGGAAACCGCCGAGATCGCGGTTCAGGCGTCGCTGACCGGTCATCTGGTGCTCTCCACGCTGCATACCAACACCGCCGTCGGCGCGATCGCGCGGCTGCGCGACATGGGCGTGGAGCCGTTCCTATTATCGTCCTCGCTGATCGGCATCATGGCCCAGCGGCTGGTGCGTACGCTCTGCCCCGATTGCAAGCAGCCCTACACCGCGGATCGCCGTGAGTGTGAACTGCTCAAGGCCGACCCGGCTCAGCCGCCCACATTGCACAAGCCCGGCGGCTGCGAACACTGCAACCATTCCGGTTTCCGCGGACGGACCGGAATCTACGAATTGGTGGTGATCGATGACGAACTGCGACAGATGATCCATGAACAGGCCGCGGAGTACACACTCGAAGCCCAGGCCCGCAAGGCCACGCCCAGCATTCGCGCGGACGGCCGCGCCAACGTACTGGCGGGCCGGACCACGCTCGAGGAAGTGCTGCGCGTGACCCGCGAAGGCTAGCGGCGGCATTATCCATGGGTGCTTTCGAATACACCGCGCTCGACGCCCGGGGCCGCCGCAAGAAAGGCGTGCTGGAAGGCGACGCCGCGCGTGCCATCCGCGCTCAGCTGCGCGAACGCGGCCTGACGCCGATCGAGGTGAACGAGGTCGCGGAACGCGCTACCGGCGCGTCCGGTCGCGCGCTGTTGTCTTTCTCGCGCGGCATGAGCGTGACCGAACTGGCGCTGTTCACCCGCCAGCTGGCCACCCTCGCCCATGCCGGCCTGCCGATGGAGGAAGCGCTCAAGGCGGTGGCCGAGCAGACCGAGAACGAGCGCGTGCAGAAGATCATCGTGGGCGTGCGCGCCCAGGTGGTCGAGGGCAATACCTTCGCCGCCGCCCTCGCCGACTTCCCGAAAAGCTTCGGCCCGCTGTACCAGGCCACGGCCGCGGCCGGCGAACAGTCCGGCCATATCGACGAGGTGCTCAACGGCCTGGCTGACTATGTCGAGGAGCAACAGGCGCTGCGTCAGAAAATCCTGGCCGCGCTCATCTACCCGGCGTTTCTGGTGGTCGTATCGATCGCGATCGTGATCGGCTTGTTGTCTACGGTCGTGCCCAAACTGGTGCATGTGTTCAACAGCGTACATGCGAGCCTGCCAGCACTCACCATCGCACTGATCGCCACCAGTGATTTCCTGCGCACCTGGGGCTGGCTGCTCGCCCTCCTGCTTGCCGCCGCGATCGCGGCGTTCGGCTACGGTCTGCGCCGGCCGGCATTCAAGCGCCGTTTCCATGCGTTCGTGCTGCGCATCCCGCTGATCGGCCGTTTCGCGCGCGCCGTGAATACCGCGCGCTTCACACGGACGCTGGCGATTCTCACCAGCAGCGGCGTGCCGGCACTGGATGCCATGACCATCGGCGCCGACGTGGTGACCAACGTGCCCATGCGCGAGGCGATCAAGCGCGCCGCCACCCGCGTGCGCGAAGGCGACGCCATTCATCGGGCGCTGCAGCGCGAACAGCTATTTCCCGCCATCACACTGCACATGATCGCCAACGGCGAGATGTCCGGCGAGCTCGACACCATGCTCGGCCGGGCCGCCGATCATCAGGATCGCGAGGTCGAGACCATCCGTGAAGGCGTGATGGGCATTCTCGGACCGGCGGTCATTCTCGCCATGGGCGGCATCGTGCTCATGATCGTGCTGGCGGTCCTGTTGCCCGTGTTCAATCTCAACCAACTGGTCAAGTGACCGGCCCGGTTCCACCGTTGCCCGCGAGGAGTTTCGATATGCAGTTTTCTTATCAACGCGCCGCCCGTCGGCGTCGACAAAGCGGCTTCACGCTGATCGAGATCATGGTGGTGGTCGTGATTCTGGGCATCCTCGCCGCCATCGTCGTGCCCAATATCATCGATCGGCCGGACGTCGCCCGCGAAGCCAAGGCGCGCCAGGACATCAAGGCCATCGATTCGGCACTCAAGCTGTATCGCCTGGACAACTATCGCTATCCGACCACCGAGCAGGGCCTCGCGGCGCTGGTGCACAAGCCCACCAGCCAGCCGGTCCCCCGCAACTGGAAATCGGGCGGCTATCTGGACAGCCTGCCGACCGATCCGTGGGGGCATGTATATCACTACCGCAATCCCGGTCAGCACGGCCCGATCGATATCTACACCCTCGGTCGCGACAACAAGCCGGGCGGCGATGGCCCGGATGCCGATATCGGCAACTGGACGCTGAACGACAACTCCTAGTGTCCGGTAACGTCAGCTTGCGTCACGGCTTGCGTGCGATTTTTCGTGCCGGGCAAGGTGCGGCAACGGGTCGTATCCGGGCATGCGGCGCCTGGCCGCAACGCCGCCCGGCGCGATGACTTGGCGCTACCGGAGACCAAACGCGGTGGATGCGGGGCGCGCGACTCGAGCCTGCGCCGCCGCCCCGGTCATGCCGCCGGACCAGCCGCCGCAGGGCGGCTTTACGCTCATCGAAATCCTGGTCGTACTGGTCATCATCGGCGTCGTTTTGACGTTTGCCACGCTATCGGTGAACCCGACCGGACCGGGCGACCGGCTCGACACCGCATCGCAGCGTCTGCTGGCGCTGACGCAGGACGCGGCCGACGAATCGATCCTGTCGGGCGACACCATCGGCCTGCAGCTCACCGATCCGGGCTATCGCTTCATCCGGCTGACGGACCAGGGCTGGAAGGTCATTCGCAGCGCCGATTCGCCATTGCGCCCGCGCCGGCTCGACAAGGACATTCATCTCGACCGTATCAACGCCAACGGCGACCGCAGCCGGAACAACCGGCAGGTCGAGACCCTGACCCTGCCGGCATCGCCCATTGCCGATCGCCCGCCCGGCGGGCCTGCCGCGCAGTCCCGGGATAATGCGCCCGGGAACCGGAAGCTGGCCGTGCCCGCCGCGCTGTTTCTCGCCAGCGGTGAGCTGCTGCCCTTTACGCTTGAGCTATCGGCCGACGGTGTCAAGCATCGCTTCGACATCACGGGTACACCGAACGGCCAGATCCAACGCAGGCGGGTGGCGCGGTGAAACAACGCGCTGAAGGCTTCACCCTGATCGAGGTACTGATCGCGCTGGCGGTCATCGCGATCGCGCTGGTCGCCTTTGTCTCGGCCGGCGCCCAGAACGCGGACTACGCGACGTATATCCATCAGCGCACCATCGCGCAGATCATCGCCCGCAACCGGCTGGTCGAATATCAGATCGCCGCCAACTGGCCGAGCACGGGCACACGCTCGGGCGACGTCACCATGGCCGAGAGCCCGTGGCATTGGCAGGCCACCATCAGCGCTACCCAGGATGCCAGCGTGCGTCGCGCCGATGTGCGCGTGTATGCGGTCGATCCGAATACCCACCAGGCGGACAAGGATTCGATCACATTGCTGAGCGGTTTTCTGACCCAGCACCAGAAGCCGGCGACGAGCACGAGCGGCCATGCGAAAACCGCCGCCTCGGGGAGTAGCTCGTGAGACCGACGCGCGCCCAGGCCGGCTTCACCCTGGTCGAGCTGCTCGTCGCCATCGCGGTGTTCGCGGTGATGGCGGCCATCGCCTACGGCGGGCTGTCGTCGGTGATCGGCACGCGCGACTCGATCGATGCCGCGCTGGATCGCAGCAAGATGCTGCAGATGGCGACCTGGCGGCTGCAGCAGGACATCGAGCAAGTCGTCGCCCGCCCGGTGCGCAACCGTTTCGGCGACGCCGAGCCGGCCGTGATGGGCAGCCCGGACACCGGCCTGACGATCACCCGCGACGGCTGGCCCAATCCGTTGTCGGAACCGCGCTCGACATTACAGCGCGTGCACTACCAGCTCGAGCCGCACGGCGATCTCGTGCGGTCGTATTACCGCGTGGTCGACCAGGCACAGGACAGCGCCCCGGTCGACACCAACCTGCTCAGCGGCGTCACCCGGATCGAATGGCGTTTTCTGGACAACAACGGCCAATGGCAGGATCGCTGGCCACCTCGCAACAGCGGCGCGATCTCAAACCTGTCGGCCCGGGCAACCCGGCCGCCGCCGGTAGCCATCGAACTCCGCCTGGACACCCGGGCCTGGGGCCATCTGCGGCTGTTGTTCGCCATGCCGGGCGCGCATCTATGATCGGGCGAAGCCAGCAACGCGGCGTGGCCTTGCTGATGGCGATGCTGATCGTGGCGCTGTCTGCCATCATCAGTGCGGCGATGATCTCGCGTATGACGCTGGCCATGCATCGCTCCGGCAATATATGGAACGCCGAACAGGCGTGGTGGTACGGCATCGGCATCGAGAACTGGCTGGGCGCCAAGCTGCGCGAGGATGCCCGGCACTCCAGGATCGACACGCTGCAGGAAGCCTGGGCGCAACCGGTCGACGACCTGCCGATCGACGGCGGCTCCATCAGCGGCCGCATCGTCGATCTTCAGGGGCGCTTCAATCTCAACAATCTGGTGCTCGGCAATCAGGATGCCGCCGCGGCCCAGTTCGCACGCCTGATCCAGGACGTGTCGGATACCGATTCGGTCACCGCCCGGACCATCGCCCAGTCCGCGGCGGACTGGATCGACCCGGACATCAATCCACGTCGCCCCTACGGCGCCGAGGACGATTATTATCTGGGCCAGTCACCGGCCTATCGGACCGGCAATACGCTCATGGCCAGCCCGAGCGAACTGGCCGCGGTTCGCGGAATGACCCCGCTGCTGTACCGCGAACTCGCGCCTTACATCAGTGCATTGCCGACCGCCACCGCGATCAATGTGGATACCGCGCCGGCGCCGGTACTGCAGTCGCTGGCGAAGCTGCCGCCCGGCACCGGCAAGAAACTGGCCGACCTGCGCACGGGCTCGCCCTGGAAATCGGTCAAAGCCTTTCAGGGCGCGAACCCGCTGGCGGGACAGAACCTCAAGAACGCCTCGTTATCGGTCGCCACGCAATACTTTCTGGTCGCCGGCCGGATCAAGGTGGCCGACAGCACCACCCAGTTCTACAGCGTGCTTCACCGCGCCAGCAACGGTGCGGTCAATGTCGTCCGCCAGGCAACCCAGGCCTATTAGGGAAAAATCGATGGATGGACTCGTGCCGCGCAACGGCTCAACACCTGTAAAGACTGCGTTAGACTGCCGCATCGGTTGGGTGCGCCCAGGGGCGAACATGCGCACCGATTCGGGGAGCTGACGTGGCCCAACGGCTGGCGGTGTATTTCGATGGAACGCAAGCGGCCTGGCTCAATGACGAGCGGCAGCTGACGCGGGGTTCGCTCACCGAGTTTGCCGCCGCGATCGAGGGCGAGGATGCCGAGATATCGGTGCTCATTCCGGGCGAGGATGTACTGCTGACACGCGCGCCGCTGCCGCCGATCCGGACGGCAGCGCGCCGGCTCCAGGCGGCCCGCTACGCACTCGAGGATCGCCTCGCCGGACGCGTCGAGCAACTGCATTTCGCGCTGGCCGGCAGCGCCGATCGCGCTGGCGAGACGCCGGTTGCGGTGATCGACCTCGATCGCATGACAACGCTGTGCGATGCGCTCGACGCCGCCGGCATCGAGGCGACGCGCATTCTGCCGGACTACATGGCCCTGCCCGCGCCCGGCGCCGATCACTGGCAGCTCGCCGCCAGCGGGGATCGAGTGCTGGCACGCACCGAAGCCACAGCGGGGTTCGCCTGCGATACCGATCTCTGGCCGATTGTTGCGGGCGCGCTGGATGCGCCGGTGGCCGCGACCGTGTACGCCATCGACGCCGCCGAGGCACAACGCCCGCTGGATATCGATTGGGCCGGCGACGCGCAAGACCCGGCGTTGCATCTCGTCGTCTGCGCCGATGCCAATGCCCTGCTGGCTACGCTGCTGACCGAGCCCGAAGCCCTGCGCGGCGGCGTCAATCTGCGCCAGGGGACCTTCGCGCCGCGTTCGCAGTTCCAGTCCCAATGGCGACCGCTGATGCTCACGGGCGCGTTGGCCGCAGCGTGGCTCGTCATCGCCATCGTAGCGCGCGGCATCGAGACCTGGCAGCTCGACCAACGGGTCGACGCCCTGCATGCGCAGACACTCACCGCGTTTCACGATGCCTTTCCCGGGGTGCAGAACATCAACGATCTGCGCGTGCAGGCCGAACAAGGCATTCGTCAGTTGCGCGGCACCGGCGGTGCCGGCGGCCTGTTCCCGCTGGTCCAGGCCGTCGCCGCTGTGACCGGCCAGACCGACGATCTACAAGTCCAGTCCATGCAGTACCGCGACGGAAAACTCAATCTCAGCCTGAACGGCAAGAACGTGCAATCGGTGGAGATGTTGCGCGCCGGATTCGCTCAGCGCGACGATATTCAGCTCTCCGTGCAAGGGGCCGACGCCAGCGCCTCGGGCGTGCAGATCCGGGCCACCGTCAGTCCGGGGGCGGGCCAATGAGCGCGCTCAGGGCGTGGTTCCAGGGCCTCGCGCCGCGCGAGCGTATCATGGTGGCGGCCGCCGCCGCCGTGGTGGCCGTCGCAATCTTCTATTACGGCCTGTGGCACCCGTTGAACAGCGCGCTGGCCAACGCCCGCGAACAGGTCACGGCCGAATCCAACCAGGCCCGCTGGATGCTGGGCATCCGCAACGAAGCGAAGCTATTGCGCGCCTCGTCACAGCACAGCGAACCCAAGGGCCGCGATCAGTCCCTGCTGAGCATCGTCGATGCGACCAGCCGCGCGCACAATCTCGGCGGTGCGGTCAGTCATATTCAGCCGAAGAACAACGATGAAGCGCTGGTCACCCTGGACAAGGCCAACTTCAACCACATGCTGTACTGGCTGAAAACCCTGCAAAGCGACTATGGCGTGGTCGCCTCGGAGGCGACGATTTCGCGGGCCGAGGGCGCCCCGGGCCGGGTCGAGGCCCGCCTTACCCTGATCCGGGGCCGCTCCTGATGAACTGGCGGATCATGCGTTTCGCGGCCGTCGGCGGAGTCGCGTTCATGATCGGGCTCGTGACCTATCTGCCCGCGTCCCTGGTGGCCGGCTGGGTCACCGGCAATACCCCGGTGCGGCTGCAGGGGGTTTCCGGCACATTACTCGACGGCCGCGCGGCCTACGCCGTGCTGCCGCATGGCGCCGTGAGCCATGTGCGCTGGCACGTGCACCCGGCCGCGCTGTTGCTCGGCGAGCTTTCGGCAACGCTACGGGTGGACAGCGATCTGGGCCACGTCTCGGGTGACCTTCATCGCGGCGTGCTCGGTTCCAACTCGCTCGACGACGTCCAGGGCGAGGCGACCATCGGCTGGTTGTCGGATCTGGCGGGATATGCGTTCGTGCCCCTGTCCGGACGGATCGGCCTGCATCTGGATCACCTGAGGTTCGATGACAACCTCGCCATCAGCGCGCTGGCCGGCACCGTCCAGCTCACGGACAGCCGGTGGGAATTGTTGAACCCGCCGCTGCCCCTGGGCCGCTTCAAGGCGCGGCTGGACCGCGACGGCAACGGGGTCGAGGCGCGCATTGTCGACAGCAAGGGGCCGCTGGCATTGACCGGCAGGGTGGCGCTATCCGGCCGCAACCGGCGCTATGACCTGAACGTCAAGCTGCGCGCCCGCGCCGGGGCAGACGATCGTCTCAAGCAGATGCTCCGGCCACTCGGCACACCCGACAGCCAAGGCTGGTACCGCATACACGAGCGCGGCGCCCTCTGATTGACCGGGCCGCGCGCCTCGCCACCATGCGCCGAGGCGACTGCCGCGTTCAGCCGGCCGCGCTCACCGACGATTGCCGGGCCCGAGCCACGGCCGGTTCCGGCTCTCGGTCGGCATACAGATAATCACGCGTGACGGGCACGGCATCGTTGCGGTGCGCGAGTTGCACTTGGTAGACCACGAGCTGGCCGTAGCGAAAGATCGCTTCGCAACCGAGCAGGTAGAACTCCCACATGCGGCAGAAGCGTTCGCCCAGCCGCTCGCGGAACACATCGCGCTCGGCCTGGAAGCGCGCGTTCCACGCGGCCAGCGTCCGGGCGTAGTGCAGCCGCCAGACTTCGAGGTCGGACAGCGACATGCCGGTTTTCTCGATGCAGGGCGCGAAATCCGACAACGAAGGAATATAGCCGCCCGGGAAGATATATTTCTGGATCCAGGTCCGGCTGTCCCTGGGCGGCACGCCGTTGCGCGCGATGAAATGGATCAGGCTGCGGCCGTCCGGCTTGAGCAGGCGTGCGACCTGGTCAAAGAACGTCTGATACTGCGGCCGGCCCACATGCTCGAACATGCCCACCGACACGATGGCGTCGTAGGCGCCCTGATGCTCGCGATAGTCCTCCTTGAGGAAGGTCACGCGGTGGCTCAGGCCGAGCGTCTCGGCGCGTTTGCAGGCGTGATCGTACTGATCGTTGGACAAGGTCAGCCCGACCACATCGACGTCGTACTCGCGGGCCAGAAACAGCGCCATCCCGCCCCAGCCACAGCCGATGTCGAGCACCGTCTGCCCCGGTTCGAGCAGCAGCTTGCGACCGATATGCGCGAGCTTGGCGCGTTGCGCATCGTCCAGCGACATCCCCTCGTGTTCGAAATAGGCACAGGAATACTGCATTTCCGGGTCGAGGAAACGCTGGAAAAGCTCGTTGTCGATGTCGTAGTGGTGCTGGACGTTGCGCTCCGCGCGCATGCGGGTATTCATTTCGCGCACGCCATGGAACGCGCGGCGCGCGAGGTCCATCAAACGATTGGATTGTAGATTGTTCTCGTTGGCGAAATAGAGACGGAATACCGCCTGCAACCCACCCTCGCCGGGCCACCAGTCGCCGTCCATGTAGGCCTCGCCGAAGGCCATTTCCGGATCAGCCAGCAGTCGCCTGAGGACTTGGGTCGTCCGCAGATGCACGTGGGCGACCGGTTCGCCGGAACCGTAGCGCTGCTCCGCACCGTCGGCGTGGTGCAACACCAGGGTTCCGCGGCTGATGAAACGCTCAAAAAAACTACTCTTCACAACCCATCCTTTTGGCCCGGCTGTGGCCGGCCGAACCCCGTCTATTCATTTTTATAAAATACAACGCACGCGCTGTAAGTGCATAGTGCAGCCGAACACATGATCTGGCCAATGGCCTGTCGAACGCTTAGTCTGGGCGACCATCTCCATCGTCGGCCCGCCATGACCGCTGACATCGCCCGGGCACTCTGGCTGGAGCCGCCGCGCCGCGCCGGCCTGCGTACCGAAACCCTGCCCTGCGCGGGCGCCGACGACGTCGTCGTCCGAACCTGCTATTCAGCGATCAGCCGCGGCACCGAAACCCTAGTTTATGCCGGGGCGGTGCCGGAAAGCGAATACGACCGTATGCGCGCGCCGTTTCAGGCCGGCGCCCTGCCCGGTGCGGTCAAGCACGGTTATGCCAACGTCGGCGTGGTCGAGCGCGGGCCGCCGGGCTGGCTCGGCCGTCCGGTTTTCTGTTTGTATCCACACCAAACGCGGTACGTCGTGCCATGCGATGCCGTGGTGGCCGTGCCGCCGAACGTGCCGGCCGAGCGCGCGGTGCTCGCAGCCAATATGGAAACCGCCGTGAATGCGTTGTGGGACGCCGGCCCCCGGGTCGGCGACCGGATCAGCGTGGTCGGGGCCGGCGTGATCGGCAGCCTGGTAGCCGGTCTGTGCGTTGATCTGCCGGGCGTCGCGGTGGAACTGGTCGATATCGACAGCGGCCGCGCCTCGGTGGCGTCGGCGCTGGGCGCGGCATTCGCCCGGCCAGAAAACGCGACCGGCGGTCGCGATCTGGTGTTCCATGCCAGCGCGAGCGCCGCGGGGCTGAATACCGCGCTGTCCCTGGCCGGGTCCGAGGCCGAAATCGTGGAACTGAGCTGGTTCGGCACGCAGGCAACGAGTGTGGCCCTGGGCGGGGCGTTCCATTCGCGGCGGCTGACGCTGAAAGCGAGCCAGGTGGGCACGGTCTCGCCGGCGCGCGCCGCCCGCTGGAATCACCGGCGCCGGCTCGCGCTGGCACTGGCGCTGTGCGCGGATGCCCGGTTCGACGTACTGTTCGCCGACGACGCCGATTTCGACAGCCTGCCGGCGGTCATGGAACGGCTGGCCGATCCCGCCGACCGTACACTGTGCCAGCGCATCGTCTACGCCAACTGCCAGGACCCGCCATGTATCACCTGACCGTGCGCGATCACATCATGATCGCCCATAGTTTCTCCAGCCCGACGTTCGGTCCCGCCCAGGCGCTCCACGGCGCGACTTATGTCGTCGATGTCACTTTTTATCGCCAGACTCTGGACGAGGACGATCTGGTGGTCGATATCGGCGCCGCCTCGACCGCGCTGTCGGCAGCGCTGGCCGAATTCAATTTGCGTAACCTCGATGACAACCCGGCCCTGGCCGGACGCAACACCACCACCGAGTTCATGGCCGGCGAAATCTTCAATCGCCTGCAACAGGCGATCGCGGACGGCCGTCTCGGCGCGGGCGCGGCCGGACTCTGCCGCATGGGCGTGCAACTGTCCGAGTCGCACGTCGCCTGGGCCGGCTACGAGGCCGAGCTGTGAAACCGACCCGCATGCTGGTCGCCGGCGACCCGACGCAGTACACCGGCGGCTATATCTACGATGCCCGCATCTCGCGCGCGGCCGGCCGCGCCGGCCATGCCATTGAAGTCGTCGGGCTCGCCGGCCGTTTTCCCGAGGCCGACGCCGCCGCGGCGGCGGCATTGACCGCGGCGCTCGCCGCGCGGCCCGATGGCGAACTGGTGATCGTCGACGGGCTCGTGTTCGGCGCACTGCCGGAGCTCATTGCGCGCGAATCGGAACGGCTTCGACTGGTGGCGCTGATCCATCACCCACTGGCCGACGAATCCGGCATCGACGGCGCGTTGGCCGACCGCCTGTTCGCGAACGAGCGCCGCGCGCTCGCCAACGCCGCGCACGTGATCGTCACCAGCGAATTCACCGCCCGGCGCCTGGCCAGCGCCTACGGCGTCGCCCGCGCCGACCTCGATATCGTGGCACCCGGGCTGGACAAGCCGGTCGGTATCACGCTGCGAAAGCGCGGGGGGACACCACGCCTGCTTTGCGTGGCCAGCCTGATCCCGCGCAAGGGCCACGCCGTCCTGGTGGAGGCACTGGCACAAGTCGCCGATCTGGCATGGCGTTGCGACTTCATCGGCGACACCGAACGCGACCCGGCGTGCGTGGCCGATATCCGCGACGCCATCGATCGTCACCAGCTGGCCGGGCGCATTCATCTCAACGGCAGCCGCCCGCCGGAGGCGCTCTCGGCTGCCTACAACGACGCCACCCTGTTCATACTGCCGTCCTACTACGAGGGCTACGGCATGGTCGTGACCGAGGCGCTGGCCCACGGCCTGCCCGTCATCACCACCACCGGCGGCGCGCTCGCCGACACCCTGCCGGACGACGCCGGGCTGGCGGTGCCGCCGGGCGATTCGGAGGCGCTCGCCGACGGTCTGCGCCGGTTGTTGTCCGATCCCGACGCCTACGCCGCTCTGGCGGCGGGGGCGCTGCGGGCCGCCACCACCCTGCCCGACTGGGACGATGCCGGCGCGCGCCTTGCCGCGATCCTCGAACGCGTCGCCCGCGCATGAGCCGCGCGTCGCCCGCTGCGGGCTCGCACTTCGCCGACGACTGGCTGACGCTTCGGGAAGCCGTCGATCATCGCAGCCGGGCCCACGGACTCACGCTTTTGGCCGCCGCGCATCTGCGCCGCACGGCCGCCGGGCGCCGCGCGCGGGTGGTGGATCTCGGCGCCGGACGTGGATCGAACCTGCGCTATCTGGCCCCGCGCCTGCACCAACCGGTCGCGTGGCGCCTGCTGGATCAGGATGCCGAACTGCTCGCCGCAGCCGAACGCGCCATGCCCCCCGATGCCGGAGACCATTGCCAGCTGTCTGCCGAGATCGTCGATCTGGCCGCCCCACTGACCCCGGTGCTGCGCGACGCCGATCTGGTCACCGCCTCCGCGCTGATCGATCTCGTCTCGCGCGGCTGGATCGACACGCTGGCCGAGGCCTGCGCCCGCGACGGCGCAGCGGTACTGATCACGCTCAGCGTCGACGGCCGGATCCAGTTCTCCGATGCCGACGCGGACGATGCCGTCGTGCGCCGGGCCCTCGCCCGCGATCAGGCGCGCGACAAGGGCTTCGGTCCCGCTCTCGGCGCGGCCGCCCCGGCGGTGTTGATCAATGCCCTGGCGCGATGCGGTTATGCCGTGGCCACGCAGCCGAGCGACTGGCAGCTCGGCCGCGACGACGCCGCGCTAGCACGCGCCCTGATCGCGGGCTGGCAATCGGCCGCAACCCGGCAGCAAACGGATCAGGCCGAGCGCATGGCCGCTTGGGCGGCGCGGCGGGTCGAGGCTGTCGAGCGCGGCCGGGCGCGGCTGTGCATCGGCCATATCGATGTACTCGGCCTGCCCAATCCGCGCCGGCGCTGATTTAGCGCGACGCCCGCAAATCCAGATCGTAGAGCCGGTCCTCGCCCAACGCATACGAGCGACACCGCGGCCGCCGGGCCTCGTGCAGCGTTTCGATTTCGGCCAGCGCGAGCCCGGGCCGGCCGGAGCCGATCAGAAGCGGTGCGACGACTGTATGCAGCCGGTCGACGCAGCCAGCATCGATGAACCGCGAAATGGTCACACCGCCGCCTTCGATCAGCGCCCGATGCAGTCCGCGCGCGGCCAGAGCGTCGAGCAAGGCCCGTGGCAGGCCGGCGCCATCAGTGCCGGCCACTGGCAACGGCAAGGCGCCGGGCGCCGCAGGCTGGCCCGGGGCGACCACGTGCCAGGTGGGCGGCCCGCCATCGCTGAACACGCGCCGGTCGGCCGGCACCCGCGCGCGCGGGTCGAGCACCACGCGCACCGGGTCATCGCCGGCGACGTGGCGCACGGTGAGCCGGGGATCGTCGGCGTCGACCGTCCCGGCGCCGACGATCACGACGTCCGCCAGCGCCCGCAGACGATGCAGATGGACACGACTGGGCTCGCCGGTGACGTAATGGGAATGGCCGCTCACGGTGGCGATGCGCCCGTCCAGGCTCTGGCCGAGCTGCGCCACCACATGATCGCGGCGACAGAACGCCAGCGGCAGCAAGGTATCGAACAAAAAGGCCGCGTCCGCCTCGACGGGGGCATCGGCCGCCCACCGGCCCCCGGGCTCGATCGTCAACGCCCGGTCGACCCGCCAGATGTCGTCGGCCGGTCGCCGCCGCGCATCGCGAATCACGCGCCAAGCGTAAGTGTTGTCGATAAATGGCATCATACGCAGCCTTTAAACGATTCCGGTCGGCCCTATCGTCCGCGGATTCACGTTAGCAAGCCACGGTTGCATGACTGCCCAGCACTTGGAATCGATACAGGAACGCTTCATGCAACATGTCGAGCGTGCGATCTTCGATCTTCGGCGCGGCCTGCCGGTCGTCGTCGATACGCCGCAAACCCGCTATCTGGTCGCATCCATCGAAGGCACCAGCGCGGCGCTGCTGGACGAAATGCGTGCCGGCGCGCGCGACGCGCCCCAGCTCGTGCTGACCGAGCATCGCCTGGCCCACCTCGGCCGCCCACCCGCCGGCGCGCCCGCCGCGATCGCATTGCAAGCCACGGACAGCCGCGACGCGCTGATCCAGTGGGCGGCCGACCCGGGCGCCCGCTGGCCCGACACGCGCCCGGCCCTGCCCATATCCGATGCGGGTCATGCCGCCCTGGCGCTGATGCGCCGCGGTCTGCTGATCCCCGCGGCGGTCGTGGTCGAGCCGGATGACTATCTGGGCCCGCTCATCGCACGTCGCCTCGATCGCGGCGATCTGCTTTCGGTCGCCGCGGCGGATGTATTCGCGCACCGCCAGGCCGCCCCGTCGCTGCTGCGCCGCGTGAGCGAAGCGGATGTGCCGCTGGAAGCCGCGCCCAACTCGCGCTTCGTCGTCTTCCGCGAGGCCGACGGCATGCGCGAGCACGTGGCCATCATCATCGGCGACGCCGCGCGCTGGCCCGCGCCGGTGCCGGTCCGTCTGCACTCGGCCTGCCTCACCGGCGATCTTTTCGGCAGCCTGCGCTGCGACTGTGGCCCTCAGCTCAAGGCCAGTCTGGCCGCCATCCACGAGCGCGGTGGCGGCGTGTTGCTCTATCTGGCCCAGGAAGGCCGCGGCATCGGACTGGCCAACAAGATGCGGGCCTACCAGATGCAGGACGACGGCCTGGACACGGTCGACGCCGATCGCGTACTCGGTTTCGACAAGGACGAGCGCGACTATGCCGTGGCCCGCGAGATACTGGCCCAGCTCGATGTCGCGCATATCGATCTGCTCACCAACAATCCGGCCAAGATCGAAGCGATGAATCGCGAGCCGATCGAGGTGGCCGGGCGCAGCGGCATCTACGGTCGGCTGACCCGGCAAAACCATCGCTATCTGACCACCAAGGCCGAACGGGCGGGCCACTGGCTGGACGCCCTGCTCCAGGAACCGGTACTCACCGACACGCCGGACCCGGATCGCAACGAACAGGACTGAGGATCACGACCGGACCGGGCCGCCGAGCGCGTCGAGATCGAAGGTCGCCGTTTCGGCCACGATCTCGGCCAGGCGCGCGCCGAAGGCCTCGACCAGGCGCGCCCCCGTCGCGGCGTCGGCCGCCGCCGCATTCCCGGTCACGCCGGCCGGATTCAGATCCGCCGCCATCCAGGCGAAACCGGCGTCGCCCTCCGGGCCGAGCGTGGCGCCGGCCCGCGCGCGCCGCGCCCCGAGCGAGGGGTGATCGGCCAGCGCCTCGCGGCGTACCGTGCCGGGCGCCAGATGCAGCATCATCGACGTTTCCAGCGCCCCGCCGTGCAGACCATGCGCCAGTTCCTCGGCGGCCAGCGCGCCCGATGGCGGGGCGAAGCGGAAATAATTGGCCTTGACCACGAGCAGCCCGTAATCCGCCCGCAGTTGCAGCGCCGCGAGATCGAGCACGGCCTTGTTGCCGCCATGGCTGTTGAACAACACCAGGCGCCGCATCCCGGCGCGCGCCACGCTGGCGCCCACGGCCCGGATCTGGGCGATGGCCTGTTCCGCGGACAGGCTCAGCGTGCCGGCAAAGCCGGCGTGTTCCAGGCTCGCGCCCACGCTCAGCGTAGGCAGGATCAACAGATCGAGCGGCGCGGCATTGCATTCCAGCCGCGCAATGGCGGCATCGACAAGCCCCTCGCCAATCGTGACGTCGGTCGCCAGCGGCAAATGGGGGCCGTGCTGCTCGATCGCGGCCACCGGCAGCAGCGCCACCGGGTCCTGTGTGGCGATCGCCGCCAGTTCCGGCCCGGTCAGGGCGGACCATGATTGGATTCGCCTCATGCATCATCACGGTTGCGGCATACCCGGGCATGATGCGCCAGCGCGCCCAAGGCGCGCAACGCGCGGTGCGGCACGGCCACACGGGTAGAATAACGGGCATTCCCGATGCCCGGGCGCGCCGGGCCATCCACGATTGCTGCCGCGAGCCGCGCTCGACATGTGCCGCGCGGCCCGAACGGTTACCACCACACAAGGCTTTGTTCGACTTTCGATGACGATCGTAATCACCACGCTGATCCTGTTGCTCACCGTCGCCACCTCCGGCGTGCTGATCGGCCTCCTGCCGTTCCGGTTGCCGCGTCCCCTGGTCCAGATCGCGCTCGGCGCCGCCCTCGCGGTGCCCCCCTTCGGGCTCCACGTAAGGCTCGATCCCGAACTGTTCTTCCTGCTTTTCATCCCGCCGTTGCTGTTCGCCGACGCCTGGCGCATGCCGCGCCGCGAATTCCGGCGCCTGCTTGGGCCGATCACCGCGCTCGCGCTCGGCCTGGTGATGGTGACCGTGCTCTGCGTCGGTTTCTTCGTGCACTGGCTGATTCCGCAAATACCGCTGGCGGCGGGATTCGCCCTGGGCGCGGTGCTTTCGCCCACCGATGCCGTGGCCGTATCCGCCATCACCGGCAACGCCCATATTCCGTCGCGGCTGTTGCATATCCTGCAGGGCGAGGCGTTGATGAACGACGCCTCCGGCCTGGTGGCGTTGCGTTTCGGTATTGCGGCCACCCTCACCGGCGCGTTTTCGCTGCCGAAGGCCGCGCTCAGTTTTGTCATCATCGCCGCCGGCGGCCTGGCGGTCGGCTGGGCGTTGGCCTGGCTGTTCGCGCAGGTCCGGTATTTTCTGACCCAGTGGCGCGGCGACGACCCATCCAGCCACGTCGCGCTGCTGTTGTTGCTGCCGTTCGGCGCCTATCTCATGGGCGAGCATCTTGGTGTGTCCGGCATTCTGTCGGCGGTGGCCGCCGGCATGACGCTCAACAGCATCGATACCCTCAAGGGCGAGTTGACCACGCGCATGCAGAACCGCGGCATGTGGGCGATGCTCGAGTTCGTATTCAACGGCGTGATCTTCGTACTGCTCGGCCAGCAGATCCCCGTGATCGTGGCGCATGCGGGCGAAGCCAAGGCGTCGATCGGCGTCGACTGGTGGCATCTCGCCGCGTACCCGTTCGCCCTGCTCGCGTTGCTGATGGTCTCGCGCTACCTGTGGGTCTGGATCATGCTCAAGCTGGTCGTGATGCGGGCACGCCGGCGCGGCGAGAATGTCGCCCGCGTATCGTCCCGGATCATCGCCACCACCACTCTGGCCGGGGTGCGCGGGGCGATCACGCTCGCCGCCGTGCTGTCGTTGCCGCTGACCGAAGGCGACGGCACGCCGTTTCCCGGGCGCGGTGTGTTCGTGTTCATTGCCGCAGGGGTCATCCTGTTGTCGCTGGCCCTCGCCACCGTAACACTGCCGCCGTTGCTGCGACGCATTCAACTGCCCGCGGACGATCCACGCGCCACCGAGGAACGCGACGCGCGCGCCGCGTCGGCCCGGGCCGCCATCCAGGCGCTGGACTACATGCGCGAGGAGCACAAGGCACAGGCCGAGGATGCCGACGAGGCCTCACTGTACGCCGAAGTCGCGGCGCGCGTGATGGCGGCGTATCGCCCCTGGCTGGACCCGGATTCGGACGCCGAGGACAAGCGACGCGCGCGCCGAGGTTTCGGCATGGAGCGCACGCTGCGCCTGGCCGCGCTCAACGCCGAACGCGACGAGCTCTATCGTTTGCGCCGGGAGGGCGAAATCAATGACGTCACCATGCGTCGCATCATGGCCGACATCGATCTCACCGAAGCCTCGCTGCGCAGCGGACGGCGCGCCGGCAAGCGCTGACCGGCGTCGCTCCGGGTGCGCGATCGATTCATCTGATCATGGAACCGAAAGCGCCGGTCGATCGTTGGTGGCCATGCGGTCCCGATTCGGGGGATCGCTCACTCAATTGCAACCGAAAGGACAAGAGCAATGAACAAATCGCTGTTCACCACGACCGCCACCGTGATCGCGCTCGGTCTGGCCGCAACCGCGGCGCCGGTATTCGCCCAGGGCACGAACACATCGGGCAACTCGGGCGCGCAGTCCGGCTATTCGCAATCGAATGCCGGTTCCACGCATGTCTCGCAGGCCCAGGTGCAGAAATTCGCCAAGGCGCAGAAGGATATGCAGTCGCTGGTGCGCAACTCGCAGCAGAAGATCAAGAACGCCGACAACAAAAAACAGGCACGGCAGTATCGCCAGCAGATGAACAAGCAGATCGTGCAGACGATCAAGAAGGAGGGGCTGTCGGTGCAGCAGTACAACAAGATCGCCCAGGCGACACGTAACAACCACAAACTGCAGCAGCGCATCCAGAAGGCGATGCAGGGCTGACTCGACGACCGGACCGATGCTTCGGGCCCGTTGCGGGGCTCGAGGCCCGGTTCGGCGCACACCGGCGCGTGGCCAGGGCAATCGTGCCAGTCGCAGGCTGACGCGCCACTGCATCGATCACGCCCGAGCCCGTCGGACGGATAGATATGTCGCCGGTGGCCATATAGGCTATTCGCCTCAATCAAGCCGACACATGGCATGGCCTTTCATTTCTACGAACCCGCCAAGGGGCACGGTCTGCCCCACGACCCGTTCAAATCCATCATCGCGCCGCGGCCGATTGGCTGGGTGTCGAGCGTGGACGCCCAGGGGCAGCGCAACCTCGCCCCGTACAGCTTCTTCAACGCCATCAGTGCCGACCCGCCGATGCTCGCCTTCTCCAGCTACGGCTACAAGGACAGCGTGCGCAACATCGAGGCGACCGGCGAATTCGTCTGGAACCTGGCCAGCCGGAATCTGGCCGCCGCCATGAATCAGAGTTCGGCGAGCGTCGCCGCCGAGATCGACGAGTTCGAACTGGCCGGGCTCACGCCCGTGGCCGGCACCGTCGTGGCCGCGCCGCGCGTGGCCGAGGCCCGCGTGGCCTTCGAATGCCGCTTGAGCCAGGTGGTTCGCCTGCAAACCGCGGCCGGCGGGCAAACCAACAACTGGCTGACCATCGGCGAGGTGGTGGGCGTGCATATCGACGAGCGGCTGCTGGTTGACGGCATTTTCGACACGGTCGCCGCCGCCCCGATCATGCGCGCCGGTGGACCGGCCGATTATTTCGGTATCGACAGCGACGATCGGTTCCAGATGAAGCGGCCTGGATAGGGTCACGGGGCGGCATGCGCGCCGTGCCGCCCCTCGCCCGGATTCATCCGACTGTGACAAGCTGCACACACCACATGATTTGAAGGCTCACCCATGCTTCGACGTTGTTTCGCGCCGGCCCTGGCCGGCGCCATCGCCCTGACCGCGCTCGCCGGCTGCGCCCCCGACACCCTGCCGCCGCCGGAAGGTTCCGCTGCCTCGGCCACGCCAACCACCGGCGGACCGGTCGGCGGCACGCCGGCGCGGCACGCCACGCAGACTACCCATCACGCCGCGCAAAACAGCGCGATCGACTACGATTGCAACAACGGCACCACCATCAGCGCGCGCTACCCCGATACCGACCACGCGGTCGTGCGTTACCAGGGGCATAAACTGCCGATGCACATCGCCATTTCCGCCGACGGCGCACGTTATGTCGGCAAACACTACGAATGGTGGACCCGCGGCACCGGCCGGGGCACCGAGGCGACGCTGTTCGCCCACACCGATAACGGCGCCACCGGACACGAAATTACGGCCTGCCAGCAGCAATAACCCCGCCCGGCCTTGTGCGCTTGAACCGGCGCGCCGGCGGCCGGACAATGCGACCCTGCATTCAGGCGCCTGACGGCGTACGAACGGAATATTTCATGGCCGATACCGAATCCATTCTCAACGCCGATTCGATGGCGTTTCTTGAGCGCTATCTGAACAACGCATCGCCGACGGGCTACGAGTCCGCCGGGCAGAAACTCTGGATGGCGTATCTCGCCCCCTATGTCGATGACTTCATCACCGACGCGTACGGCACCGCGGTCGGCGTGATCAATCCGGATGCCGATTACAAGGTCGTGATCGAGGGCCATGCCGATGAAATCGGCTGGTACGTCAATCACATCACCGACAAGGGGTTGATCTACGTGCTGCGCAACGGCGGCTCGGATCATCAGATCGCGACGTCCAAGCGCGTGCATATCCATACCGACCAGGGCCCGGTCGAGGGCGTGTTCGGCTGGCCGGCGATCCATACCCGCAACCCCAGCAACGAAAAGGCGCCGACCAAGGAAAATATCTTCGTCGACGTCGGCGCCTCGTCCAAGGACGAGGTCGAGGCCATGGGTATCCATCCCGGCTGCGTGCTGACCTATCCGGACGAGTTCAGCGTGCTCAACGGGGACAAGTTCGTCTGCCGCGCCATCGACAACCGTATCGGCGGATTCATGATCGCCGAGGTCGCCCGTCTGCTGCACGAGTCCGGGCACAAGCCGGACTTCGGGCTCTACGTGGTCAACGCGGTGCAGGAAGAAGTCGGCCTCAAGGGCGCGAGCATGATCGCCGAGCGCATCAAGCCCGATGTGGCCATCGTCACCGACGTGACCCACGACACCTCCACGCCGATGATCGAGCAGACCACCCACGGCTCGCTCAAGATCGGCGACGGCCCGGTGATCGCTTATGCGCCGGCCGTGCAGAACAAGCTGCGCGAGCATCTGATCGCGACAGCCGAGCGCGAGAATATCCCGTTCCAGCGCCAGGCGCGCGCGCCGGGGACCGGCACCGATACCGATGCCTTCGCCTACAGCAACCAGGGCGTACCGTCGGCGCTGATCGCACTGGCCCTGCGTTACATGCACACGACCGTCGAGATGGTGCACCGTACGGATGTCGAGAACGTCATCCGCCTGATGTACGAAGGCGTACGCGGCATCCGTAGTGGCGACACCTTCAGCTACTTCGACTAGGGCCGGCATGGGCCGGCCATACGGCCGGCTCTATTCGCCCTCCCCGACGGGCCGGCGCAACCGGATTCGCGACGAACCCTTTACAACGTCATGATTGGATCGATCGCCGCGCTGCTGATTCTGCAATTGATCGGCACCCTCGTGATCCGCCTCACCGGCATTCCCCTGCCCGGCCCGGTGGTCGGCATGTTGCTGCTGTTCGCCTATCTGTTGTGGCGTGGCACCACGCCGGCGCCATTCGAGCGCACGGCGCAGGGTCTGCTGCAGAACCTCGCGCTGCTGTTCGTGCCGGCCGGGGTCGGCATCATCGCGCATCTGCATGCGGTGGCCGAACAGTGGGTGGCACTGTCGATCACGATCGTGGCGAGCGCGGCCATTACGCTGGTGGTGACCGCCGTCACCCTGCACTGGCTACTCAAATGGCGACCACGCAACGAGGAGCCGTAGGCCATGTCGTTCACGCGTATCTGGGTCTATCTGGCCGAACAGCCGCTGCTGTGGCTGACCCTCACCGTGGGCGTGTTCTGGCTCGCCAAGCAGTTGTATTTCAAGGCCCGCCAGTTTCCCCTGCTCAACCCCGTACTGGTATCGGTCAGCGCCATCGTGTTGCTGCTGTCCGCCACCGGCACGCCCTACGATGAATACTTTCAGGGCGCACAGTTCGTGAATTTCCTGCTCGGCCCGGCGACGGTCGCACTCGCCGTGCCCCTGGCGGCGCAGATCGATACCCTCAAGCGCGCCGTGCTGCCGATTTCGATCGCACTTTTTGTCGGCGCGCTGACCGGCATTCTGTCGACGCTTGTCATCGGCTGGGCGCTGGGTCTGAACGGCCAGATGCTGCTGTCGCTACTGCCGCGCTCGATCACCACACCGATCGCGATGGGCGTATCGGACCAGATCGGCGGCAGCCCGCAACTGACCGCCGTATTCGTGATTATCACCGGCATTCTCGGGGCTGCCTTCGGCTTGCCGCTGTTGGCCGCGCTCGGTCTGCGTGACCCGGTCGCCGGCGGCTTTGCCCTGGGCGTGTCGTCACACGGCATCGGCACCGCCCGGGCCTTCGAGTACGACCAGCAGGCCGGCGCCTTCTCGGGCCTGGCCATGGGGCTGAACGGCGCGCTGACCGCGCTGCTGGTGCCGCTGATCGTCTGGTTGTTCGGTCTCGGCTGACGAACACCCCGACAGTGCTTGTGTCGCCCGTCGGCCGTCCCTATGTTGAAGGCAATCATCAATCGAGCGAACCGATGTCCGTAGACGATTTCGAGAGCTGGATGTGGTCCGAGGCGATGCGCCGCCAGGAACGCGCCGATCGCATTCAGCGTCAGTTCTTTCGCCGCGTCGAAACGCACCCCCGCCGACAGTGGGAGCCGCCGGTCGATATATTCGAAACGCCCGACGCGGTCTATGTGATCGTCGCCTTGCCGGGCGTATCCGATCGCAGCCTGACCGATCTCGAAATCGCCGGCGATACGCTTTATGTGGCTGGAAACCGCAGCGTGCCCACGCCGGCCGGCGACGGCCTGCTGCATCGCCTGGAGATTCCGCACGGCCACTTCGAACGTCGCGTCGTCCTGCCCTGGCCCCGGCTGGTCATCACGGGCCGGGAGTTGACCGACGGATGTCTGTACCTGACGCTCGCCAAACGCTGAAATCATGAGCGAAACCGACAATCACGACAGCCCCGACACCGTCGAGGGGCCGAGCACCACGCTGGTCTACAACCGGAACACGCCGCAGCGCCCGGACACGCTGACCATCCTGCCCATGAGCGAAACCGTGCTCTTTCCGGAGCTGGTCATGCCGGTCGTGCTCGATCGCAAAGCCGCGATCGACGCCGCCCAGCGGGCCATGCGTGCCGATCAACCGGTGGGCCTGCTGCTGGGCGACGCCGACGGCGACGCCAACAACTTGCCGGACAGCCTGCACAAGGTCGGCACCGCAGCGAACATTCTGCGCTATGTCACCGGCAACGATGGCCAGCACCATCTGGTCTGCCAGGGCATCGCCCGTTTCCGCGTGCGCGAGTTCGTCCAGGACGACAATGGCGGGCTCGCGGCGAAGGTCAAATGGATCGACGAGCCCGCCCCCGAAGGCGACAAGCATGTCGATGCGCGGATGACCACCCTGCGCAACCGTGCGCTGGAAGCGATCCAGCTCATGGAGCGCCCGTCGCAGGAGCTGGCCAACGCCATCCAGTCGATCGAGTCCGCCTCGCTGCTTGCCGATGCCACCGCCGGCTATCTCGGCCTCAAGCCGCAGGAAAAGCAGCGGATCCTCGAGACGATCGAGCTGGAGCCGCGGCTTGAGCTGGTGCAGTCGTTCATGGACTACCGGCTGGAAGTCATGCGGCTGTCGAACGAGATCAACCAGCAGACCCAGCAACGGATGTCCGAGCATCAGCGCAAGGCGATGCTGCGCGAGCAGATGCGCTCGATCCAGCGCGAGCTGGGCGAGGACGAATCGGTCGCCGAAGAGGCGGAACGCCTGCGCGAAGCGCTGGACAAGGCCCACCTGCCGGAAGACGCCGTCGAACAGACCGAGCGCGAATTGAAGCGCCTGGAGCGGATGAACGAATCGTCCGCCGAGTATTCCATGGTGCGGACCTATCTCGAGCTGATGGCCGAGCTGCCCTGGGACAAACTGTCCGAGGACGCCATCGACATCGCCGAATCGCGCCGGATTCTGGATGAGGATCACTACGGGCTCGACAAGATCAAGCGCCGTATCCTCGAGCACCTTGCGGTGCACAAGCTCAACCCCAACGGCAAGGCGCCGATCCTGTGTTTCGTCGGGCCGCCCGGTGTGGGCAAGACCTCGCTCGGCCGCTCGATCGCCCGCGCCATGAACCGCGAGTTCGTACGCGCCGCGCTCGGCGGGGTACACGACGAATCCGAGATCCGCGGCCATCGTCGGACCTATGTCGGCGCCATGCCCGGCTCGATCATCAGCCAGATCCGCCGCGCCGGCACGCGCAACCCGGTGTTCATGCTTGACGAGATGGACAAACTGGGCGCCTCGGCGCACGGCGACCCCGCGTCCGCGCTGCTGGAAGTGCTCGATCCGTCGCAGAACGATTCCTTCAACGACCACTATCTCGGCACGCCGTTCGACCTGTCGAAAGTCATGTTCATCGCCACCGCCAACGTGATGGACACCATCCCGGGGCCGCTGCGCGATCGCATGGAAGTGATCGAGGTGCCCGGCTACACGCGCGACGAAAAGAAACAGATCGCCAAGCGCTATCTGATCGACCGCCAGCTCGAGCAGGCCGGCGTGACGCGCGCCCAGTGCGACATTTCCGACGACGCGCTCGACGCCCTGATCGCCGGATATACGCGCGAGGCGGGCCTGCGCAATCTGGAACGCGAGATTGGCGCCATCGCGCGTTATGCCGCGGTGCAGGTCGCCGAGGGCCAATCCGGCCCCGGACAGATCGGCCCGGACGATCTGCACGGCATCATCGGCGCGCGCCGGGTGGACGACGAGGTCGCCCTGCGCACCGGGGTCGCCGGGGTGGCGACCGGACTGGCCTGGACCCCGGCCGGCGGCGACATCCTGTTCGTGGAAGCATCGCGCGCGCCCGGTAACGGCAAGCTCACGATCACCGGCCAGCTCGGCGACGTCATGCGCGAATCGGCCCAGGCCGCGCTGTCACTGGTCAAGGCCCGAGCCGATGACCTCGGCATCGACCAGGCGCGCCTCGACAATTCGGATATTCATATCCACGTGCCGGCCGGCGCGATCAAGAAGGACGGCCCGAGCGCGGGCGTCGCACTCTACACCGCGCTGGTCTCCCTGCTGACCGAACGCAACGTGCGGGCCGATGTCGCCATGACCGGCGAGATCAGTCTGCGTGGCCAGGTGCTGCCGATCGGCGGCGTGAAGGAAAAGACACTCGCCGCCCACCAGGCCGGCATCAAGACCGTCATGCTGCCCGCCCGCAACCGCCGCGACGAAGACGACATCCCGGACAACGTCCGCGAAGCGCTGGAGATCCGCTACATCTCGAACGTGGAGGAAGCCATCGAAATCGCGCTGGAAGCCGAGCCCGCGCCGGCGTGATCGCGCCGGCGGCCCGGTGTGGCGCGTTCCGCACGGCGGATCGGCGCCAACTCCGGCACCGTTACATTCGGCGACCGGGTCGCTTTCCGGAGCGCCGCCAGCTTATTAATCCGGCAAAAGATAGATGATTTTTCGGGTTGATAGCGCGAGCATGCGACCGCATGCTCGCCGCGGCAATTGGCCGCTAAGCCTTGGAAATAAAAGACGGACAGACGCCGGCTTTTATTTTTGAAGGCGTTGAAAGCAGCGGATCAAGTCAGCTGTTTTGATGCCGGATTGATAAGGTTCGCCGGGCACAGCGTCTGGGCCGATCCTGAAATCATCAGGCGACAACTACCCTGACAGTGAGGGCGGACGACATCTTCGCGATTCCCGAAGCCACAGACCTTGACTCCATGAATTCAATTCAATTCAGGAACCCAGCGTCACGAATCACAAGGATTTCGGCGAATAACCGGACGAGTCGCGCAGTTTTGCGGTCGCTGCCGCGCTCGGGGCCAACTCGCACAGTAGATTGAAAGTTCTTTCAGCGGCCCGTTCGGGATCGAACGCACTGAGGTCGGGCTTGGCATCATGACTCATGCCGGCCGGCTTTTCTATAAGGCGGGATAAAATGGTGGCATTCAACTGCCCGTCATACAGCCTCAACCATTCGGAACCAACCTCCTGCTCCAATTCCGGAAGCGCACCCGCTCGCGGCACAATAATCGGGCGATCGAACGAGAGTGACAAGAGCGCCGTTCCGGAATTGAATATATCGCGATACGGCGCAATCATGATGTCCGCAGCATTCAAATACACCTGCAGATCGGCCTCGTCGACGAAGCCAAGCTGAAGCGTAATTCGAGAATCGATTGAGGCCAACGCTTCAATTTCCGATTGAAGATGATTCTCGCGTGGGCGTCCCGCAATGATCAGTCGGGCGTTCGCGGCTTCGATTTCGGTAAACACCTTGATCAGCCGCGGCACGTTCTTGTAACGCCGGATCTGGCCGATAAACAGAATTACGAAGGTGTCCTGCTCGATCGCCAACCGTTTCCGGGCATCCTTCCGAGTGATGCCGTTTTCGTAGCTGTCACGGTAATGCGGATGCGGAATGACGGCAGACCGCTTGTTTTCTATTTCTGGAAATTTTTCAATCGCTTGACGCCGTCCCGCTTCACTGAGGTGTATGCAGGCATCGACCCGGGGAAGGAATAGCTTCCAAAACAGCGATTCGAGCCGCGGATGCCTCTTTTCATGAGGGCCCAGGTTATGGACGGTCCACACGATCCTTACATCCCGTTTGCGCGCGCTACGCAGACTTTTCTCGAAACGCATCAATCGATACAGCACCTTCAACGGGTTACGAAACTTGAGCAATTCTTCATGCCAATGGATATGCCAGATATCCGGTGCCGGGTCCGCTCGCAGTCGGCGTGCACTGAATTGCTCTACGCTCGCACCATAACGCACAAGCCGAGTATACAGATCGAACGTATATGGGTTGACTTTGCGAGACTTGAAAGCCGGTGAGGCCAGTATACGGAGCGGGCGCACTTTGGCGGACTTGGGTTCAGTAGGCATTAATCACTTCTCGATCAGTAAAAGTCGACAATATGTGAAAAGAGAAAAAGCCGCATCGCATTCTACCGGTCCGGCGCGTACGCCTGCCCTTTCTCACGATGCTGCGCAGCGGCCGGCGTCATCAATACGGAATCGACGGTTCGGTTGGCGACTATCTGCGATCCGACTCCCCCGGGACCTTCCGCGGTCGTTCACAATCGTTCGCGTCAGCAGCGGACCGCAGTTCAGTGCGGTTATAGCGACTCGTTACTGACCTTTTGCCGTACCGAACACGGGCATTCTATCGCGTATCGACCTGCGAACCCTTGATGAATAACGTTTGCTCTGTTTCATGGTTATTAATCCGGCATTAAAACAGCTGACTTCATCAACTGTTTTCAACGCCTTCAAAAATAAAAGCTGGCGCCTGTCCGTCTTTTATTTTTGAAGGCTTCGCGGCCGATGGCCGCGGCGAGCATGCGGTCGCATACGCGCGCTATCAACCCGAAAAATCATCTATTTTTGCGCCGGGTTAGTATCTTGTAGCGGGAGTTGGGGCCTCCGGTATTCCCGGGACCGTTGACATCGCCATCCAGGGCGCAGCCTTCGCGACTGAACGGTCGCGCTTTTAACCCGGCCCGATACGCCGCCAGTTTCAATCCCGCCCACGCACATTTCGATCGGTCGTGCTCCGCTCGAACGACGCCTGCGCCCCCACCAGCAGTGGTGGTGGGGGGGTACAGCGTTCATATCGCGACTCACCGAGCGGTGCGAGCATCAGCGCTGTCTCAGCTTTCGGTGGTGATCAGCTCACGGACCCGATCGGCGACTGCGAACACATGGCGGTCATCGGCACCGTGTTCACGCAGCCTATCGGCGAGGTTCAGGGCGTAGTCGCGGTTGGGCCCGCTGGGGCCGCTCGAATTCGCGATCTGGCGCGCGATGGCATCGATCGATGCCTCGCCCAGCCAGGCCGCGTTGTCGGGCGTGGCGATGTAAACGAGGCCACGCTCGACCCGGCCATCGTCGAAGGTCATCGGCTGGGCGAAACGCAGGTAGCCGTTCTTCTCGCGATGATCGAGATAGTCGAAATGCGCGGGGGTGATGCGATACGCCATGCCGAAGCAGGTTTCGCCCGGCGCCTCGACCAGCGTGACCACGCGTCCCGGTGAGTCCGGGGTACCGCGGTGGTCGTGCGAGCCCTGCCAGAATCGCCGGGCCCAGCCCTCGATGGTGGCCGGCCGGCGTTCGCGGTAATCCAAGCCGGCCTTGTAGATCAGCGAGCCATAGCCGAACAGCCATAGTTCGTCTTGGTCGGCGAATGTGCCCGCCTGACGGTTCGCTTCGATCGTGTCGTGCGACATGGCGGCTACCGTCTAGGCAGCAACTTCCGCCGACTCAGCCGCCACGCCGAAATGCGTATACAGCCGGTCCAGAATGCCGCGCAAGGCCTCGCCCTGCAGCGCGATGCGGGCGGTCAGTTCGGCGACGGCATCATCGGCGTCGAGCGAGTCGAGATCGTCCTGGATCAGATCCAGCGCGCGAATACGCTTGAGATCGAGTTGATCGTCCAGATCGAACTCGATGGCATCGTCGACCGCCACATTGAGCCTGGTGGCCTGCATGCCGCCGGCCAGATGGGCCCGTATCTCTTCAGCCTGCAGATCCATGGCGTTAACGCGCACGCTGGATTTTACTTCATCGGTGGATTCCAGCACGCAACGGTCGCCGCACTCGAAGCCGTCGGGAAGCGCGTTCTCGTCGGCCACCCAGCGCGAGAGTTCCTCAGCCGGGTTCATGCGCGGCTCGGGGCGCGTCACCGGCAGCGTACCCAGCGCTTCGCGCAGCGCCGTGATCACCGTCTCGGCACGGGTTTCGGAGCTGGCGTCGACCCAGACACGACTGGCGCGCAGATCGATGACGCAGGTCGTGCGCTTGGAGCGCGTGAAGGCGCGCGGCAGCAATTCGAAATGCGCCTGATCGCGGATATCGGCTTTCTCGCGCCGGCCAACGCTGCGGCCCTCCTTGGCCTGAATACGCTCGATGCGCTCTTCAACCTCTTCGGTCAGCACCGGGCCGGGCAATACGCGGCTGATTTCCTGGTAGACGCAGATAGCCAGGCCATCCACCACATGCGTCATGGCGTGTTCGCCCTTGATCGGCGGCACGAAACCGCCGACCGATACGGTCTGCTCGCCGCACTCGGGGCACAGCGCCTCGCCCAGCGCGTTCTCGAGGTCGGCCGCGCTCCAGGGGAAAGTGTCGGTACCCAGAAAAACGCACAGATTACGTAGCCACATAGAATGTTGCCCTCGGGAAAATCATGACGACGCGGCGCGCCGGCAGCGCGCATGCGCCCGAAATCGAGGCGCACAATACGCGGGCACGGCGCCGGCCTCAAGCGCCGCTCGTCGGGCCGCCGAGCGCACGTTGAAACAGTTCGAGCCGCGGGCGCCGGCGCGCGCTAAAAGCACCTCGTGACGCGCGCGATGCCTGACGCGCCGATTAATAAAAAAAGCCGGCTGTGGCAATATCGCGCTGCATCACGCCCGGCCGCGCTCCGGGAATTCGAATCGGTTTTGCCGGGTTTCTGCCATGTCTCGACGCCCTTCGCCTCGCCGCCTGCTGTCGCTGTTTATTGCCTTCGGTCTCGTGGCCGCGCTCGCCGGTTGCGGTCAGTCGGATTCCGACTCGGCTCAAGCCTCGAACAACAGCACCTCCGGTACACGACCGGCCAAGGTGAAGGCGCAGATCGGCTACATGCCGATCCTGCCGGACGCCCAGCTGTTCGTGAATCTGGAAAACGGCGGTATCGCCAGGGCCGGCATCGATCCGGACCTGGTGTCGTTCCAGAATGGCCCGGCCATGGTGCAGGCGTTGGCCTCGGGCCAGCTCGATATCGCTTATTTCGGCATCGGCCCGACCATGGTGGCGCGCTCCAAGGGCGCGAACATTCGCGTGGTGTCCTCGAACATCATCCAGCAGATCAGCGTCGTCGCGCTCGGCAGTCTCGCCCCCTATTTCGAAAACGGCAATCCGGCCACGGCGTTTGCGCGCTTTCGCAAGGACACCGGGCACAAGGCCAAGATCTCGACCTTCCCTGTCGGCTCGGTACCGCAGACCGTGTTCGCCTACTGGCTGAAGAACAAACTGCACGCCGATGCTTCGGATGTCGACGTCATCTATCAGGGCGCCTCGCAGGTGCAGCAGTCGCTGTTGACCGGCGCGGTCGACGGCGCGGCCATTCTCGAGCCGGTCGTCTCCATCGTGGAGAAACGCGAGCCCAAGGCGCGCGTGGTCGCCAGCGGCGCCGAGATGTTCGACAACCAGCCCGGGGCAGTGGTCGCGGTACGCAAGTCGTTCATCAAGGCGCATCCGAAAGTCGTCGCTCGTCTGGTGGCTGCGCATATCGAGGCCACCCAAGCACTGCAAGCCGGCAAGGCCTCGGCGATCGACGCGGTCGCCAAGCATGTAGGCGGCGGCCGGTTGCCGCGCGATATCGTGGCCACCGCGGTGGATCACTCGAAATCCAACTTCGTGGCCAATCCGCATCGCATCATCGACTCCACCAAGCGCATGTATCAGTTCCAGCGCGACGAGGGCACGCTCAAGGCCAAGCTGGATATCGACGCGCTGTTCGATACGTCGTTTTATGACCAGGCAACCGGCAACAACGGCGCCTCGGGCAACGACACCAGCGGCAGCTGATCTTGACGGAGTCGGCAGAAGCACGGCGGCGTCGGGCCGAGAAACGGGCCGGCGCCCGCCGCATCGGCCTCGGCCTGCTCGGGGTCGCGCTCTTCATCGGTATCTGGAAGGCCGCGTATGTCTTCAACTGGGCGCCGCGCGGCACCCTGCCCGATCCGTTCGAGATTCCCGCGGCACTGGTACGCGAATGGCGTAGCGGCCATCTTCTGCCGGCCATCGGCTCCAGCCTGATTCATTACGTCTGGGGCCTGGGCGCGGGTACCGCCGCCGGCTTCCTGGTCGGTCTACTCGCGGCGAGCTCGCGCGCGTTCGACGATCTGCATTTCATGCTCGCGCGCGTGCTGCGCCCGATTCCGCCGCTGGCATGGGTCGTGTTCGCCATCGCCTGGTTTCATGTCAGCCATGCCGGTGCGGCGTTCGTAATTTCGATCGGCGTGTTCTGGGTGAACTATTTCGCCACCGCCGCGGGCGTGGCCAACGTCGACCCGCGCTACTACGAACTGGCGCGGGCGTTCGGCCACGGCGGGTTCGTTTCTCGCGTGCTGACCATCACCCTGCCCGGCGCCGCGCCCGGCATTCTGTCCGGCATGCGGACCGGCGTCGGTCAGGCCTGGATGACGCTGATCGCGGCCGAACTGCTCGGCGTGCCCGGCATGGGCCAGCAGATGAATTCGGCCGCCGGCGTGGGCGCCTATGACGCGGTGGTCGTCTACATGCTGGCGATCTCGTTGATTTATTCGATTTCCGACGGCTTGTTCGCGCTGGTCGAGAAACAGCTGTTGCGGTGGCGGCCATGAACGACGCGCCTCTGCTGACGGTCGAACGGCTGGCGTATCACTACCCGGGCAGCGATGATCCGGTATTCGCCGATCTGGACTTCTCGGTCGCGGACGGCGAATTCGTGGCCATCGTCGGCGGCTCGGGCGTCGGCAAATCGACCCTGTTGCGCAACATCGCCGGGCTGATCCCGCCCAGCAGCGGCAATATCGAGCTGTCGCCCGCCCTTAACCGCGGCAGCCGCGACCGGGGCTTCGTATTTCAGGACACACGCTTGCTGCCCTGGCGGCGGATCGATGCGAACATCGAATACGGACTGGCCGGCTTGAAGCTGTCGCGCAGCGAACGCCGCGCACGCGTGGATGAAGTGCTCCAGCTCACGGCCATGAGCGCCTATCGCGATCGCTGGCCGCATTCGATTTCCGGCGGTCAGGCCCAGCGTATCGGGCTGGCCCGCGCGCTCGCCGTGCATCCGCGCCTGCTGCTGATGGACGAGCCTTTCTCGGCGGTCGACGCGCTCACACGGCGCCGCCTGCAGGACGAACTGATCGCGATCTGGCGGCGCCTGGGCATGGCAGTGCTTTTCGTAACCCACGATATCGACGAAGCGCTGTATCTGGCCGATCGTATTCAGGTCATGCGCGGCAGTCCGGCGGCTATCGTGCGCGACGAGCGTATTGATCTGCCCCGGCCGCGCGAGCGCGGCGACCACACCTTCGTCGCCCTCAACCACAAGATTGCCGATTCGCTCTGAATCCGGGATTGCACCATGACCGACACCGAACACCAGCCGTTGCGGCTGCTCATTCACGCCGCCGATGAAGCCTCCCTGGCCCGCGCCCGCAACAATGCCCGCAACCTGCTCTCGGCCGAACCGACCGCGGCGGTGGAGATCGTGGTCAACGGCCCAGCGGTGGCTGCCGCCCTGGCCGTGCCGGACAACACCGATACCCTGTTGCGGCTCTGCGCGAACACCCTGGCCCGTCAGGACCTGGAGGCACCCGCCGAGATCGCCCGCGTAAAAGCCGCGGTGCTCTATATCGCCCAGCGTCAGCGCGACGGCTGGGCGTACATGCGCGCCTGAGCTTCAAGCTCGGAGAAATGTGCCGGGGGTACGCTCGGCAACTGCTCGAGACCGGGGCGGGCGAAATAATAGCCCTGCTGCAGCGCAATGCCGTGCCGGTAAAGCCAGGCCGCCTCGCCGGCGGTTTCCACGCCCTCGGCGATCAAGCGGATATCTAGCTTGGCGGCCATGGCGATCATGCCTTCGACCAGGGCCTGGCGCCGCGGGGTGTGGGGGATCTCGCGCACCAGCTCGCGATCGAGCTTGATGATCTCGGGGCGCAGATCGATCAACAGATCGAGATTGGCGTAGCCGCCGCCAAAATCGTCGAGCGCTGTGGTGAAGCCCATGGCATTGTAGGCCTCGACGATGTTCTGCAGGTGAAGCCGATCGCGTACCGCTTCGGTTTCGATGATCTCGAACATCAAGCGCGATACCGGCCAACCCAGTCGTTCGGCCGTCGCCAGGGTCGCCTGGATGCAGGCCTCGGGTGCGTACACCGCGTTTGGCAGAAAATTGATTGACAGCATCCGATCACAACCGAGCGCATGCGCGATCTCGATCGCCCGTACACGACAGGCCTGATCGAAGGTGTACATATTACCCGCGTCGACCCGGTCCAGAATGGAGGCGGCCGACTCCCCGCCCGGCCCGCGCACCAGGGCTTCGTAGGCAAAGACATCACCGGCCGCAACGTCCACGATCGGCTGGAATGCCATGGTGAAATCGAAATCGAGCGCGCCGCCACAGCGCGTGCAGTGCGGCGCGTCATCGCCGTCGCAGTTCGTCATTTAAGCCTCTTCTACCATGCGGTGCTTGTCATGTTCACCGCCAAGTCAGCCCCGAGTCCAGAGTATGTTCACACCGATCGGGCCCATGTTGCACGCCCACATCCCGTCGGGCCCGCCGCGAGCCGTGCAAGCAACCCTGCCGGAAGCCGCGGCGGGGGCAACCCGGAGCATATCCCGGGGCGCGATCAATTGTGCCCAAGGTCAACTTGAGTCGGCGATGGCAGCCTGCTCTCATGGCGGCATGTCATGATGCCCGTTCGACGGACCATCCGCCCCGCCAATCCGGGCGCGCGTGTTGAATCGACTGCCGGGCCCTGCACCGACGGCTGACGGAGATGCCATGCCGACCGCGCCGACCACTGCCAATGACCGCGCCCGAGGCGCCATCACGGCATGACACTGCGCAATATCGATGCGTTGTTTTCCGGCACCCGGGCGTCGGTACTCGGCCAGCCGACAACGCCGGCCCAGAAACAGCTTCTGGCCAATCTCGAAGCGAGCGCCGCGGGCGATCCGGTGCAGGTGGCGGCGACACGCCCCCATCGCTCGCGTCTGCCGGCGTCGCCCGGCCCGTGCGCGGTGGTTATGGATCCCCGCTGGGGCCGCCCCGACATCATCGCCGCCCTGGCCGAGGCCGGTTGCCGAGCGGTGGTATGGGCAGCGCCCGATCGCATCGGAGACGATGTGCTGCGCGCCGCGCGTCCCACCAACATGCGGCTTCTGGGCGGCCGCACGGCCGGCGTGTTCGATACCCGCAAAGGCCTGAACATGACCACCCTGGCCTCGCTTCCCCGCCCGGGCAAGGTCGCCTTGATTGGCCAGTCGCAATCGCTGGCCGCGGCCGCCGTCGACTGGGCCCTCGGACGCAACATCGGGTTTTCGTGGCTCGCCTGCACCGGTGCGGAAGCCGACATCGACGCGGCCGACCTGCTCGACCACGCCGCACTCGACCCACGCACCCGAGCGGTCGTGCTCCAGATCGGCGACATCGCGGAGCCACGCAAGTTCATGTCGGCCGCGCGCGCGGCCGCCCGGGTCAAACCCGTACTGGTGCTCCAGACACGCGCCGATCGCCCCGGCACGCCGCCCGGTCCGGACCCGGCCCGCTCGGCGGCGTTCGCCCGTGCCGGTCTGGTGGAGTGTGAAAACCTCGGCGGCCTATTCGACGGCCTGGCAGCGCTGGAACTGTTGCCCGGCGTGCGCCAGGATCGGGTGATGGTGCTGGGCAACGGCGCTGGCGTGTGTGCACTCGGCACCGATGCCCTGCGCCGGGCGGCGCTTACGCCGGTGGAAGCCAGCGCCGAAACCGTCGGCGCACTGGCCGATGCGGCACCGCGTGCCCACAACACCGGCGCGGGCATCGATCTGGCAAGCTCCGACAGCACCGAAACGGTCGCGGCGCTGCGCCTCGCGCTCGCCGACCGCGGGGTCGACGCCGCGCTACTGGTACACAGCCCCGTCGCCGGGCATCCCCACGCGCCCATGGTCGAGGCGATCGCCGCCGCCGAGCTCGACGCGCGCCTCATGACCGTCTGGCTCGGCCTGCACACCGCCCTGCCGGCACGGGCGGCGAGCGCCCGGGCGCGACTGGCCACCTTCGCCTCGGCCGACGAGGCGGCCCGTGCCATCCGTTACCGCCGCCGCTATCACCAAACGCGCGAACTGCTCACGGCCACGCCGCCGCCCGACCCGACGGTCACCGCCGACGCCGAGGCCATCCGCCATCGCCTGCATGTGCTCGCCGACGATGGCGTGGAATGGCTCTCGCCCGAGGACACCCAGGAAACGCTCGCCGCCTATGGCATCGTCGGCGCACCGAGCGGTCGTGCCGGTGCCGACCCGTCGATCCGTGTGCGCATCGAAGTGCTCGACCACCCCGAGCTCGGCATGGTCATGCGTGTCACCGACGAGGCGTTGGGCGTGGCGCCCGCCTATGGCTTCGCCCCGCTGGATGCGTTGCTCGCGCGCCGCATGCTCGAAGGCGCCAGCGCCGGGCGCCTGTCGGCAACACTGGAAGCGGTCGAGGCGCTGGCCCAGGCGCTGGTGCGCCTGTCAAAGCTGGTGGTCGACATCGCCGAGATCACACGGCTGGACCTGCATCTCGCGATCGGCCCGCACGGCCGCCTGCACACGCCCACCGATACGCTGATCGAGATCACCGCCGCGCCGCGCGCCGCGCGTCACCGGCTCGCGATGTCGCCCTACCCGGCGCGCATGCGCCACCGCGTGACCCTGCGCGATCAACGCACCTACATCGTGCGTGCAATCCATCCGTCCGACGAACCACTGGTGCTCGACCTGCTCGACAGCCTGAGTCCGGAAGAGATCCGGCTGCGTTTTTTCAGCACCATCCGCCATTTCTCGCATGACATGGCGGCCCGCATGACGCAGATCGACTACGATCGCGAAGTCTCGCTGGTCATCAGCCCGACGAATACGCCCGCAGAGCTGACCGGCATGGGCACGATCATTGCCGATCCCGACGGCCGCGAGGCCGAATTCGCCGTACTCGTACATCACGCCCATACCGGCATCGGCCTTGGTCGGCACCTGCTCGACTGCCTGTTGCGCCAGGCCCACGCCCGCGGCATCAAAACCGTCTACGGCGAGATCCTCGCCGACAACCGCCCCATGCTGGAACTGGCGCGCAGCCTCGGCTTTGCCATCCGCCGCTCGCTCGACGACGCCACCTGCGTACGGGCCGAGATCGACGTCGCCCGCTATCGCAACGCCGACCGGGCACCGCCCGCGCAAACCGACGAGGCGCCATGAATACGCCCGTCCCCGCACGCGAAGTACACGCCTTCTGGTTCGACACCCTGGAACCGCGCGACTGGTTCACGGCGAGCCCCAGTCTGGACCGGCGGATTGCGGCCGAATTCGGCGCCCTGATTCCGGCTGCACGAGCCGAAACATTGGCCTACTGGCGGGCTTCACCGACCGGCCGGCTCGCCGAGATCCTCGTGCTCGACCAGTTCTCGCGGAACGTCTTTCGCGGCCATGCCGAGGCATTCGCGGGCGACGCACTGGCACTGGCGCTGGCGAAACAGGCGGTCGAGGCCGGTGCACCGCGCGATCTCGCCGCGGACGAACGCGCCTTCCTCTACATGCCGTTCATGCACAGTGAGTCGCTGGCCGAACACGACCGCGCGCTCGATCTGTTCTCGGAACCGGGGTTGGCGCACTACCTGGAACACGAACACAGACATCGCGCCGTACTGGAACGCTTTGGTCGCTACCCACAAAGAAACGCCGCCCTCGGCCGTGCGAACACGGACGAGGAAGCGGCGTTTTTGTCCGAGCCGGGCTCGGGGTTCTAGCGTCTGCCTCTACCTAGTGTCGTGGCTCGCAAGTAACCTTACACTGCGCGCGACCGTCACCGCGTCTGGCGGCGTTGCGAAACCCGGCCGTATGATCCGATACGATTGGGTGCCGCGCCTTGCCAGCCACGCCGACGCCTCACACTCGTTTGATAAGAAACTTACGAGACAGCGACACTAGAAACGAACATACATCCCCGCGAAGACGTTGAACGGCTCCGCATACTTCTTGCGCGGATTGGCCGGGCCGTGGCCGGCGTCGGTGACGTACTGGTCGTTGAGAAGATTGTCGAGATTGACCGAAAACGACATCTTTTTGACGCCCATGTTCTTGACCATGGCGTCGGGAACGTCGTATTTCGCATAGGCCTTCGTACCTACGTGGCTGGATATCTTGTAGTACTGGTTGTCGTACAGACCGACGTAGTAAGCCGACGTATAATCCGCTGAGACACCGCCCGACCAGCCGTTGTATTTCACCCGCAGACCCAGCGCATCCGTGTTCCGCGGCGACTGCACCGGCGGCTGCGCATGATCGCTGTAGTAAGCGTTCAGGTAACCCACGTTGGCGAAACCGGACAACCAGCTGTTGAAGGCATAGCTGTTTTCGAGTTCCACCCCCTGATTGACCCGCCCGCCGGCATTAACGAGTTGCGAGAACGTGCCGGAACCGTTCGGCTCCTGGAAGCTCTTGGATCGGATATAGCTCAGATAGTGAGTCTCGAACAACGTCACACGACCGCTCCATGGACCCTTGTCCCAGATCGTGCCCACTTCGTAGCTGTCCGACTCTTCAGGCGTCAGATTTATATTGAAGCGACCGGAGTAGAACTGGTTGTACCCCGGCGGCTTGAACGAGCGCGTGTAATTCGCGTACAGATTCCAGCCCTCCAGAAGCTTGTAGTTCAAGCCGAGAGAGGGCAACAACCGATTGTAGGAAACCGAACTGTGCTCGCCGTACAGGTTATTGTTGAAATCACGATCGATCCGCGCGTACTTCAGGCCCGGAGTGATGGTGAAGTGCTTGAACGGACGGATTTCGACTTCGACGTAGGGTTGTTCCGTGCTGTTCTTCACGGTTTCGCTGTAAGCCGGCCCGATATTAGGGCCACCATTGATTGCGTAGCGATCACTCAGGTGGAGTGTGTCCTGATAGCTCCAGTAGACCCCGGTACGGAAAGTCGCGTATTTCGTATCGTAGGCGAAACGAAAGATGTTGCCGATACGATGTTCGTTATGGCGGCTCTTGACCTGGTACAGATCCTTATTGTTATTTTTCGACGTCGCCGACGCGCCATACCCCCAAGCGTAGTAATAATACAGCTGGTTGGATACGTGAAATTTTCCGCGATTGATCTCGTACTTGGCGTACGTTCTATTGTCATAGAATTTGTTGTAATTATATCCGTAGTAGTAAATCGAGCTTTGATTCTCATTGTAGCCATTGTAGCGCTTGCCGTACTGCGCCTTCTCGGCATCGGTGATGCCGCGATAGTAGTTGTAGCTCTGGTCGGTGCTGTGGAAATACAGCGTAAGCTTGCCGAGTGGCAGTTTGCTGATTGCCTTGAACGTCGCGTCGTTGCGATATTTGGTGTTCGTATGGTCGTAGTAGCCGTCGCCGTCGCGCGCAGAAAGACTCAGGATGGCCGACGTGCTGTCGTTGAGGAACGACCCGGTGTTGATCTGCGCACCGTATTGCTTGGCATGAAATGAACCGACGCCCAAGTACGGCTGTACATAGAAATTCGGCTGCGGGTCCTTGCTGTGAATCGCAATGGTTCCCCCGAAATTGCTCAGCCCGATCGTCGACGCCGAACCCGCGCCCGGCATGACATCGATGCTGCTGATCGCGTAGTTGTTCGTGATATCGTTGGTATAGACCGAGCCATCGTCCGACGAGTTGACCGGGATGCCGTCGATCAGCAGACCGAGGTGCTTCTGGTCGAAGCCGCGAAGACGAAATTTGCTGCCGCTGTCGTTGGACCCGGTATGCGAACGGAAGAAGTTGGGCTGGTTGGTCAGCGCCGCCGCGAAATCCTGTACCGGTGACGTCGCATCCTGAATCTGTGCCTGCGTAACCGTGGTAATCGTGCGTGTGGCGTCGGGCACCTGCGCCTGACCCGTCAAAAGCTTCAGGTAATCCGCCTGCCCCGTCACCGAAATTTGATCCAGCGTCGTGGTGCTGACGGTCATGCGCCTGGACGCCGGCGCTGCGGCCGCAGGCGCGGCCGCAGCGGGTGCCGGGGTAGCTACGGTTGTGTCGCCGCCCTGGCCTTTGTTCGTGCTGGCATCGGTCGTCGCCGCCATGGCCGCGGACGCCACCAGAACGCCGCCGGCCAGTAACAGCGGCAATGCCGGCCGTACTTGCTTGTTGAATAACATGGAACCCCAATAGCCTCCCTTGGCTGTGACGCGGAGGGCAGTCCTCCACACTGGTCGGAATATCTCGATCCCCCGAGGCTCGAGATTGCGACAAGACGCTAGCGGAGTTTTATTGCATCAACGTGTCGCAATGCAGCTCTTGATGTGAAAATCGCCTGGTAGCGCTTAGGCACTTCCCGGCCAGGCCGGCAAAGGGTGGAACTCGCGCTCGGCAAGGTGCAGGGCACGTCCGCAGCCATCAATACTGCTGCGGAAGACACTGTGTGAAAAAAACCGTCTTTTTATGAACCGAATATTTCACCGGCTGAATGTAAAATACAAGAAATCGCACGGCAAACTAACTGATATGTCATTGTATCCAGAATAAATTATTAAATTAATACGGATATCTATTAAACGTTAACACTTAATGCATTGATAAAAATTTTACGTAAAAACACGCTTTCATATAGATTTAAAATATAAAATCAACAGCGTCACGCGAATCCTTCAAACACTGCGAACGGCTGATGTATTTGCCCGTGAAGTGCGTAAACGATTGTCGGCAGCCGTACCGGGCGGGGCGACTCTTCCTTTTCTGATAACAGCAAGTTTAGGCGACACCTCGCCCGGCGCCGCAGATCATGAAATCGCGGCAATTCCGCATGAAGTTGCAGGGCCGCCGAGCCGCGCTTCGCCAGCGCGCATGGCCGGGAGCGATGGGCGCTTTCCGGCGTCGCGAGGCTTGACCGCGGACTGATTGCGGCCAAGCCCTGCCCCGCTGGCTAAAACGATTTTCGAGCCGCCCGGCGGTGACGGCGCGTGCTACCGCGGCCGGCCCTACGCGTAGTGCTGTCCGCGAGCAATCCGCCGGCGAACCAGGCCACCAATGCCGAACACGGCGAGCCCGAACATTGCCAGGTTCGACGGCTCGGCCACCGGCAGTGAGCCCGATGGCTGAATTTCAGCCGACAGCTGGCCCGTCACCGCATTGCCGTCCAGGAAATTGGTGATTCTGAAGCCATCCGCATGGAATTCGCCAACGCAGTAGCTGCAATTCCTGCCAAAGTTGTCGGGGCCGGAAGCCGCGACGAATCCGCTCAGCGTATTACCCGACGGCGCGACCGTCCCGCTGTAAGACGTCAGCGGATTCACGAAATCGATACCGTCAATCGTCAGATTGAGCGTGCGGAGCAAATCATCCGGATAGGCGCCGTCGCCGTTACCGAACGTCGCACCCGGGCTCATATTCACATCGTCGGCGAGATCCAGATACCCGGTGAGCGCGTCGCCCACCGAGAATCCCGAGCCGGCATTCGTCACACCTGTGATCGAACCGGAAAAGTTGATGACGGTCGCATTCGCCACACCGCAAGCCAGGCCGGCCGTGGCCAGAACGGCGAGAAGTTGCAGTTTCATGATTGAGTCTCCCTTGCGTAATGAACGATACGAGGCGGCAATAGCGGGGCGATAGGCATTCCGCCCGGTTCCATGTGTTCAGGGGGTAAGATCGAGTTCGACCACCAACGGGTCGTGATCCGAGGCGCGATACGGCGTCGGCGCGTATAGCGACGACAGCTGACTGGCACTCTTGTATTCCGTGTTGTAGTCGAGCGCCTTCGGTTCGTCGGCGTTCAAGTGCACGGGCATCACGGCCCGCACTTGATCCAGCATCGATTGACTCACAAGCGCGTGATCAAGGGCGCCCGCTTCAGCCTGGTAGGTGTATGTATAGGCATGCGCATTCGCCCGGGCCTGGAGAAGGCTGGTGTATCCCGATGTCTTGAAGGCGGTAATCGGGTCCTCGCGGGTATAACTGTTGAGGTCCCCCATAAGAATGAAGTCCGGATCGCCGCTACCCGTTGGGTCGGTGGCAAGCCAGGCGGCCGTTTTCTGCGCTGCCTTGGTACGCTGAACGTTCCAGCAACCCTGCCCATCGCCTTGCGCCGCATTCGGGGCATCGCCGGACGGGCACCCGCCTTTTGACCGCAGATGGTTCGCCACATAAGTGAAGCGGGCGTGATTATTGGTTTCGAAGGTCTGCGCCAGCGGCGGGCGATTGCCGTAGTCAAACGGCGGCGCCAGGAGCGTGGCCGGCACGCCGACCGGGGTCACCGCCTCGGTGTTGTAGACGATGTCGTTGGCGATTGCGTCGGTACCCAGTTGATGACCACCCGGATCGACGAACGCATAATGCGTGCCCGCGGGCGCGGCGGCATTCAAGCCACTGACGATATCCTGGATCGCGCTGTCCGGCCCGTAGCCGTCGTTTTCGACCTCCATGAGTCCGATGACATCCGCATGCAGGCTGCTCAGTGCCGCAATCGTTTTGGCGCGCTGGCGCTGATACTCGGCATAAGTGTTCGCGCCACGCTGCGTCGGAAATCCGCCGCCTTCACCGTTGCCATTGAAGTAATTCTCGATATTGGCGCTGGCGACTCGCAGATTGCCGCCGCTCGGCAGTGCGCTGGCATCGGGGCGCGGATTGACCGGATCGATGACGGGTTGGGTCGTCGGCTCGATCACCCACGCGCCGAAACGGTAGCTCAGAACACCCTGTATGCCGGTAATCGTGTCGCCATCCCGTACCGTGTGATAGGCGCTAAGTTGGGGCGCGGGATAGATAACCGGATCCGGATCCTGAGCGCTGCTGCCGTCGTCCAGAACAATACGGTTTCGAGCATTGAAGGCGGCGAGCGCCTTGGCCGGCGCGCCCGGCGGCACCACATTTGTGGGTGTGTACAGCCGGCCGGCCGCGGATAGCGTCAGTTCGCCGTACCGACCAAGACCCGAGTCGCCGGTCACCGTCAATTTCTGGGCAATGGTCACGGCCATCCCTTCATAGGCTTTCGGCGCATCGGTGTCGGTAAACGGCAATCGCAGCTGGGCGGGGGTGACACTCCGTCCCGTATCGCAGATCGCCAGCCCATTGACGTTCTGGAGCTCCGTCTCACCCTTGTATTCGGTGACCTCGCCCCGAACGCGCACGAGATCGCCGCGCTTGATGTCGGCGCTGGCATCGCGGTCATAGACGAAAAGCCCCTCCGATGTCGCGGGATCGGCATCGGCGTTGCGATCCAGCGCCTGGAGGTAGAAGCCGTGGAATGAACCGGCCCCGAGGGAAACATCCGTCACGACGGCCTCAACCACCCGGGTCTGACCGACCAGCGGCGACGCGTCGCCGAGCCCCTGGATTGCGTGAATCCGCGTCGTGTCTTCGCCGCAGCGACCGAAAGCGACTGATGAGGACGAGCCGCCGGAATCGCTACCATGGCTACCCGCGTACTGCCCCAGGTCGTCGACGGTATCCTCCGGCTCGCTGGTCCATTGCGTCGCGGGATCGAACACGCTGGATCCGTCGGTGCGGCCCGACGTAACACTGGTGTCACGAAGCAGCGTGTGATGTTTCGTGGTCACGTCACCGCGGCCCCAGGCCGAGCCGGGATCCTGGCCGATCTGACCGATGACGTCGTCCGTGCTGCCGGCGTGGGTCAGCGCAACAGCGTCGTTACCATTGAACAGGCTACCGCCGTAGGTCTGATCCGCGACGGCCAAAATAGCGGGCTCCGCTCGGCTGCTTGCCAGAACATAGGTTTTGCCGGCGGGCAAAGTACCGGTCAGATCGATGGTGGCGCCCGCATTGGCACGCCCATTGAAGTAAATCGATACCGCGTACTGGCTTAAATCAACCGACCCGCCGATGGCGTTGTAAATCTCCAACGCTTTGTTATGACCACTGCCCTCGACGTATTCGCTGAAATAAACGCCGCCGGCCGCATGTGCCGCCGGAATTGCCAACGATAGCGCCGCCATGGCGGCCACCCATCCTGATCGCATAAATCCCCCGAAGAAAGCGGTTCAGAAAAGTAAACGCAATGCGCACAGCGATGCGGGGCGAAATACTGGTTTTTTTGTATTATCTCCATTCATCGGTGACCGTGCCATGACATCTAAAAAAACAATTTTTGACATGCTACGCCGGCTTGCGGCGGCCCCGCCGCGACACGGTAAAAACCCATGCGTACGTCCCGTGACCTGGCATTGGCGGACGCGTGGCATGACCGAATGTGGCTCGTCGATCGCGCACGCCAACGCATGTCATCCTCAAGATTGAGGAGTTTCGCCCGCCGTGGTTTACGCTCGCGGCCTAGCATCAACGGCCCGAACGGCGCTGGCATCGGAACCTTCATCCAACAGTCGCGGTATGCCGTCATATTCGCCCGCAATAACCGATGGCGGGAGCAGCCGCTACACGCCGAAGACCACGACGACAGGGGCGGTAACGATGTCAGACTCAGCTATTTCGGTCATCGCAGCAATCTGCATCGCATCTGGGACAGCGGTATCGTCGATCATGCGCTGCATCTGCATGTCGGACGCGATTACTCGATCGACTACGCCCCGACTCGCGCCGCGGCCGCACGGCCCGACGCTGACATCACACCACGCGAGCGCGCCAACTGGCGCCGTGGCATCCATGGCGCGCGATTGAGCGCCGCCGCGGTCCGCTGGGCCAACCAGGCCCACCGGCTCGCCCGCCGCGTGGCGTACGCCGATCTCCCTGCGCCACCACGCCGCGACGGGTCCGCGGCATATCAGCACAAGACCTGGCCCGTCGTGCGCCGCCAGATCCAGCGCGGTGGGGTTCGGCTTGCGACCGTGCTCAATACCACCCTCGCGCGCTAGTGTCGGTGCGCGGCGTGCATTTCGCGGGGGTTGTTCGCGCCATGCAAGGCGCGGTAATCGGCCGCACCCCGGAATACGGCGCCTTGCCTATCCTGCGCTCAGGCCCGCACGCGATGCCGCGCTCCGCCGCACCCGACCATATGGAGGCGCTCGACGAATCGCCCGGACGTGCCGGCTTGTTTTGAGCGCCCCACAGCCGGCGTGACATACGGTCGTCATGCATACGCGCTGTGATGTCGGCTTGCTGCCTGTCGCATGTGGCCGGCTCGGCATACTCAATCTCTTGTGAACACGCCCGGACCCAAGCTGATGAAGTACTCGATTTCGTGCGCCACCGCGGCGCTCGTTCTGGTCGCCTTCCTGCCGCCCGCCTTCGCCGACAGCGGCGAGCCGGATGCAGCAACGATCACTTCCAACCCGCACCTGATGGCGGATCGGTACCAGCAGGCGAGTGCCGAAGTCCGGGCACTGCAGCTGCAGGCCTACAACGTGGCCACCCGCCGACTCGACCGGCTGCTGGCCGAACACCAGGGCAAGCGCCAGCCGGCGGTCGTGCTTGATCTCGACGAGACGGTGCTCGACAACTCGCCCTACGAAGCCGCCAGCGTCATCGACGGGTTTTCGTACCCAAAGCACTGGGATCAGTGGGTCGAGTCCGCCCAGGCGCGCCTGATCCCGGGCGCACGCGCGTTTCTCCGCCACGCCAATGCGCGCGGTGTGGCCATTTACTATGTATCCAATCGCTCGGCCAAGCATGAAGCCGCCACCATCGCCAATCTCAAGCGCGACGATCTGCCCCAGGTCTCGACCGACTCGGTGCGCCTGAAAGGCCCGTCGAAGAAGAAGCGACGCGATGCGATCGCCCGGAATCACGACATTCTGCTGCTCGTGGGCGATACGCTGCACGACTTCGACGCCGAATTCGCGGGCACCTCGCTGGCGAGCCAACGATCGACCGTCAGGCGCATGCGCCAAGCCTTCGGTAACCGCTTCATCGTGCTGCCCAACGCGAGCTACGGGAACTGGACCCACGCCCCGCTCCAGGCCTGGCAGCCGCCGCCCGCAGCCAAGGCGACGCCCGCGGCACCGCAGGCCAGCGCGCAACCGGCGGCGTCGAATGCGAATTGATCGGCATCTCGCGCAGGCCGCGATGGGGCTGCTGGGTGTGGTCATTCACACCATCACCGTCGCTGCGCCCGCAAGCGCCCCCGCTATCGCGCCGGCCCATATCCAGATCGTCGAGAGCGTGCCGAAGCACAGCATCTACGGCGAACCCGGGGTTCCGCGCACGCCGGATGTGTGGCGTGCCATGATCGAGTCGGCGCACCATCGCATCGACATCGCGGCCTTCTACGTGGCCGATAAACCGGGCGAAGCCCTGGCACCGGTGATGCACGCCATCGCCGCCCGCGCGCAGGCCGGCGTGAAGATTCGTATCCTCACCGGCCCGACATTCGCCAGCGAAACCAACAAAAGCCTGGCGCCGCTGGCCAGGCTCGCCAACGTGACGATCCGGCGTCTGCCCGTGGACCGGCTTACCGGGGGCGTCCTGCATGCCAAGTATTTCGTGGTCGACGGCCGCGAGGCATTCATCGGCAGCGCCAACTGGGACTGGCGTGCCATGAACCAGATTCACGAACTCGGCGCCCGCATCGACAGCCCGCGCATGGCCCGAACGCTGGACGCCACCTTCGACTTCGATTGGCGCCTGGCCGCTGACGGCGATCTGCCGGCCGCGCGCAAGCGCGCCGCCGAGCCGTCGACATTCGAGCCGGTCACGCGGCAGGCGCCGGTCCCGGTCGCCAACGCTGATGGCCGGCTCACCGGCACCGCATTCGAAGCGTTCTCGCCGCCGACGCTCATGCCCGACTGGATCACCAGCGAACAATCGGCCCTGGTCCAGCTCATTCGCTCGGCCCGTCATGATGTCCACCTTCAGGTGATGACGCTATCGGCGATCAACGAATACGGCGCGCACGGTTACTGGCCAGTGCTGGACACCGCGCTGCGCGATGCGGCCGCGCGCGGCGTTACTGTGAAGATCGTGGTTGCCGACTGGGCATTGCGCGAACCGATGCAGGCCTATTTGAAGAGTCTGACGGTACTGCCCAACATTACGGTCAAGTACAGCCATGTGCCGGCCGCGCCACGCGGTTTCATTCCCTATGCCCGGGTCGAGCACTGCAAGTACGCGGTGGCCGACGGCGACGCGCTCTACATCGGCACCGGCAACTGGACGCGCAGTTATTTCGATGCCAGCGTCGATGCCGCGCTGTTCATGCACGATGCCGATACCGCCCACACGCTCAACGACATCTTCGAACGCGATTGGAACGGCCCGTACCTGCATACCATCGAGCCCGGCGGGCATTACAATCCGCCGCGTACACACTGAACCGTATGCGGATAATCAACGCCCGGCCACCGCGGCCCGCGCCGCCCGACCCGTTCGACAACCCGAGTCAACGCCGCCCATGCGCATTCATATCGCCATCGCCACGTTCGTTGTTGCCGTCGCCGCGGTGGCCACGGCCCAGGCCGATTCGCCGTTGTCGCCGAAAAAGCACGGCGATTTCGGCCACTACACCCTGGCCCTGACCTGGCAGCCGGGGTTCTGTGCCGAAGGCCAGTGCGCGGCCGACCAGAACCACGACGTACGCCTCGGCCTGCATGGCCTCTGGGCCTCGCGCCCACAGGATCTGATCTCGCGCGGCGTCGCCGCCCGGCAATGGTGGTCGCGCGGCTGCGACTTTTATCACCACAGCGACGCGGCCCCGCAACTCGACGGCGCCACGCGGCGCCATCTCGAACGCGTCATGCCGCAGCTCGACCGCAGCCTGCTGACGCACGAATACGACAAGCACGTGCAGTGCTTCGACTTCGATACGCAGCGATTCTTCGCCACCGAACTGGGCCTGCGCCAGCGCGTTACCGACAGCCCGCTTGGCGACTGGCTGCGACAGCATGCGGGCCAGCGCGTCGCACGCGCCGATCTGCGCGCCGAGTTCGATCGCGCGTTCAACACAAGCAAGACCCAGGCCCTGCAGCTGCGCTGCAGCGGGCCGTACGATTCGCGCTATCTGAGCCAGCTCTGGTTCACCATCCCGCGCGCCCATCTGGCCGAATTCCCGCAGGATGCCGGGCTGATGAACGCGCCCATCGCGCAGCACAACTGTCCCGCGCACTTTCGCGTACCGGACTGGCCTTCCGCGTAGCGCGCGCCCCGGCAATACCCGCACCGCCGCAGGGCGCAACGGCGGGCATCGTGCGCGGGCCCGGGGCCACAGCGCGGGCTCATGGGCGGCCCGCATTCGCTCGCGACTTCGTGTTCGCCGGTGCGCTGCGTTAATCTACGCGCTCGGCGCGTCCCCGTAGCTCAGCAGGATAGAGCAGCCGCCTCCTAAGCGGCAGGTCACAGGTTCGACTCCTGTCGGGGACGCCAATTCTCATTCTCGCCGCGCCGGCAACGCGAGTATCGCGCATGGCATCCGATGTTTCCCGCCTCGACGGTCAGCTGCACCTCGGTCCGCGCACCGGCGGCATCGGCGCACGTCGCATCGCCCTGCTCGAGGCCATCGGCCACACCGGCTCGATTACCGCGGCGGCCAAGGCGGTCGGGCTGAGCTACAAGGGCGCGTGGGATGCCGTTAACGCGGCCAACAATCTGTCCGATACGCCCCTGGTGGAACGCAGCACCGGCGGCGTCGGCGGTGGCGGCACGCGGCTGACCGAGCGCGGGCATCGCCTGGTGGCGACCTATCGCGCGGCCGAAGCCGAGCAGGCGCGGTTCCTGGCACAACTCAATCGCCGTCTCGCCCATCTGGCCGGCGACGATCTCAACCTCATGGAGCGTCTCGCCATGCAGACCAGTGCACGCAATCAGCTGCTCGGCCGGGTCACCGCGGTCACCCGTGGTGCGGTCAATGTCGAAGTGGATCTGGAACTGGCCGGCGGCGACCGGCTGGCGGCAGTGATCACCAACGCCAGCGCGGACAACCTGGGCATCGAGCCCGGTGTCGCCATTACCGCGTTGATCAAGGCCAGTTGGCTGATCGTGGCTGCCGGCGATATGTCGGACAGCCGGCTGTCGACACGCAACCGCCTGGTGGGTACCGTCGAATCGGTGATTCGCGACGATGTCGCCTCGGAAGTCACGCTGCGCCTGCCGGGCGGCGCCACACTGGCGGCCGTGATCACGCGCGAATCGGCCGATACCCTGGCGCTGGCCGAAGGCGATACCGCCACGGCCCTGTTCAAGGCCTCCAGCGTAATTCTCGCCCAGGCCGACTGAATAGCACGCCTAACGCGGCTCGATCGGCTCGAACCGCAGCACGCCCGCCAGCGCGACCCGCTTGCGGTCGTCGTGATCGCGCGGATGCTCGATAGCGTTGACTACCGGCACCTCGGCGAAATCGAACGGGCTCAGTCCTTCGCGGCAAACCACACTCACACCGTTGCCAGGCCCAGGTGGCGAATTCGGTGGCAAACGACCGCAGATCGTGGAACGCGCGGTATTCGAGGACGCCCGATTCGCGTTAAATTCTTGGACGGACGATGCCTGGCGGCTTGCATTGCGCCACCAACCCCACTCATTCGACGCTGGCCTGGCGCATGTTCTATCTCTATCACCACAACGATCTGTCGCGGCTGGCCGAGCTGTTCGGCGCGCTGCGCGGGCGGCGATCGCGGGCACCGCTGGCTGTGGATACCGTACTGGCCCCCAACGCCGGCATCGGCCGCTGGCTGCGTATCCAGCTGGCCGAAAGCGAAGGCATCGCCGCCAACATCGACGGTCGCCTGCCCGGCGCGTTCATCTGGGACATGCTGCACGCCACCATGGACGGCGCCGACGCGGGCAATCACTTCGAGCCGGATTGCCTGCCCTGGCATCTGTATGCCGCGCTGCCCGAGATCGCGCGTGAAGTCCCGGCGGTCGCCGATTATCTCGGAGAGCCGGTGGATGAAGTGCGCCGCTACCAGCTCGCCCGCCAGCTCACCGATGTCTTCGACCAGTACCTGATCTATCGCGCCGACATGCTAACCGCCTGGGAGGCCGGCGAGGTGCCGGCGTCCAACCCCGGCCGCTGGCAGGCGCGCGTGTGGCACTGGCTCACGCGCGACCATCGCCTCGGCACCACGCACCGCGCCCGCGTGCTCACGAACTTCATCACACGCCTGGGAAAAGACCCGACGCTGCAACTACGCGTGATCGATTTCTGTCCGGACGAGCTGTATTGCTTCGGCCTGGTGGCGCTCGCGCCCGATCACCTGCGCCTGCTTTACGCGCTGGCCGAGCATGTGGATGTGCATTTCCTGCTGCCGAACCCGAGTGCTGCCTACTGGGGCGATATCACCGCCGGCCGGCTGCCGCTCGATCTGCCGGCGGCCGCCAGCCCGGACGCAAACGCCCTGCTGCCCGGCGAAGCCGCGGTCGAGGCCGGCCACCCGCTGCTGTCCGCGCTCGGACGCATGGCCCGCGACACGCTGCGCGTGCTGTATTCGGACGAATTCGCCGGCATGATCGAGCCCGAGCTGGGCGATCTGATGGATTACGACGTGCCCGCGGCCGACACGCTGCTGCATCGCGTGCAGGCCGATATCGTCGAACTGGACTGCAGCGGCTCGCCGCAGGGCATGGACGACACCGACACCTCGTTCGAGGTGCATGCCTGCCACAGCCCGCTGCGCGAGATTCAGGTACTGCAGGATCAATTGCTGGATCGCCTGGCCGCGGACGACAAGCGCGTCTCCGCCGGCGAAATCGCCGAGGCCCAACGTCTGGCCCCGCGCGACATCATCGTGATGCTGCCGGATGTGGCCACGTATGCTCCGGCGATCCAGGCCGTGTTCGGCGGCGCGCCACCCGATCGTTACCTGCCCTTCGGCCTCGCCGATCGCGCCCGCTCGGCCGCCCATCCGATCGTGACCTGTGTCTCGGCCCTGCTCGACCTGCCGCTGTCGCGCTGGGCGGCCAGCGAATTGCTGGACCTGCTCGCCGTGCCCGCCGTCATGCGGCGCTTCGGGCTGTCAGCCGGCGAGCTGGAACCGATCACGGATTGGGTTGGCGAAGCCGGCATCCGTTGGGGCCGGAATAAGGATCATCGGGCCGAGCTCGGTGCCGGCGCGTTCGAGCAGAACAGCTGGCGCTTCGGGCTCGACCGCCTGCTGCTGGGCGTCGCCCAGTCCGACGACGAAACGCTCACCGCCGGTGTGGCGCCGTGGTCGGATCTGGAAGGCGGCATCACCGCCGCGCTCGGCAAGCTCTGGCGCTTCGAGGACACGCTCGCCACCGTTGCCGACGGCCTGGCCCAGCCGGCCACGCCGGGCGAATGGCAGACCCGGCTCAACGCCATGGTGGACCGGCTGATCGCGCCGTCGATGGACACCCCGGACGAACAACGCGCGGTCGATTCCCTGCGCAACGTATTTGCCCGCTTCGACACGGCCGAAAACTGCACCCGCGACAAGCCGCTCGCCGCCGACCGGCGCCTGTCCTGGCCGGCCGTGCGCGACAGCCTGCGCGCCACACTGGAAACCGCGACCGAGCGCCAGCCGTTCCTGGCCGGCGGCATCACCTTCTGCGGCATGGTGCCGCTGCGCGCCGTGCCGTTTCGCGTGGTCTGCGTGCTCGGCATGAACGATTCGGCCTTCCCGCGTCAGGACGCCGGCCGGGCCTTCAACGTGATGTTCGACGCCCCGCGGCTGGGCGACCGCAACACCCGCGACGACGACCGGCTGTTGTTCCTGCAGGCGCTCACCGCCGCGCGCGATGCCTTCTACATCAGCTATATCGGCCAGGACGTGAATACCGGCGAAGAACTGCCGCCCTCGCCGATCGTGGGCGAAACGCTGGAATTCCTGCGCCGGCATTATTTCGCCGGCGACGACAAGAATGCCTTCGAACGCCGCCTGATTCATCACCAGCCGATGCAGCCGTTTTCGTTGCGCTATTTCTCGCCAGACGAAGACGATCGGCGCGTGTTCACCTATGCCGGCGACTGGCGCGACGCCACGCGCGCGTCCATCGGCGCCCGCGAAGCCCGCCAGCCGCTACTCGACGACAGCACCGCGCCGGTGGCCGAGGCCGTCGAGGCGATAGACCTGGATACGCTCAAGCGCTTCTTCGATCACCCACCGCGGGCGTTCTTTCGCGAGCGCATCAAGCTCAATCTCGAGATCGAGGATCATCAGGTCGACGACGCCGAGCCCATCGCGCTCGACCCGCTCGCCGCCGCCCAGCTCCGTGATCGTCTGTTCGAGACCGCCGACCGGACCGGCGAGGCCGAGATCGACCTCGAACCCACCGCGCTCGAACGCGCCCGCGGCACGCTGCCGCCCCCGCCGCTGGCTGCACCGAACTATGCCGCACAGGCCGAGGCCGTGAACGAACTGCTGCCGATCTGGCAGGGCTGGAAAGCCGAAGGCACACCGGAGACGCTCGACATCCAGCTCGATCTGGATATCGATGAACTCGGCGCGATCCGCGTCACCGGCCGCGTTGCCCAGTGCTGGCCCAACGCCATGCGCCGGCTGCGTACCGGCAAGCTCAAGACGCGTTTTCGCCTGCGCTACTGGATCGAGTATCTGGCCGCGGTCGCGGCCGGCCACGAACTGGATCTACACATGGCCGGTTTCGCGCCCGACAAGAAAACCGCCGAACGGATCGAATATGCCGGCCGGATCGATCGCGACACCGCCCACGCCGAGCTGGCCCATCTCGTGCGGCTGTATATCCAGGGCCAGACCCGGCCGATCGCTTATCACCCCGATCTGGACGACAGCTACAACCCGGACCAGAACAAGGCCTTCGACAACCTCGGCTTTCGCTTCAAGCCAGCGGCGTACCACCCGCACCACCTGCTGCGCGATCCCTACTTCGCCATGCTGCTCGGCCCGCCCGACGCGCCGCTCGGCGAAACCGAGGACGACAGCCCGTTCATTGCGGCCATCGATGCCATCAGCGGCCCCATGAACCAGACGATCCGCCCCGTGGAGAGCGACGCCGAGGCGCCGGCATGACCGACTCAGCCACTGCCAGCCAGCCGTTCGATGCCGCCACGCTGCCGCTATCCGGCCTGCGCCTGATCGAGGCGAGTGCCGGCACCGGCAAGACGTTTTCGCTGGCCGGGCTCTACCTGCGCCTGATCGTCGAAGAACGCGCCTCGGTGCGCGACATTCTGGTGATGACGTTCACCCGGGCCGCCACCCAGGAACTGCGCGAGCGAATCCGTGCCCGGCTGGCCGATGCCGCCCGCATCGCCCATGCGCCGGAACTGGCCGAGCCGGGCAACGCCGAGCATGCGTTCACGCAACAGATCATCGCCGGCTGCGACGAGCCGCGCGAGCCGCTGGCCCGCCGGCTGGCCGATGCCGCCGCGCGGGTGGACGAAGCCACCATTGTGACCATCCACGGCTTCGCCCAGCGGGCGGCGACCGAGAACGCCTTCGAATCCGCCCTGGCGTTCGATCGCGGCGACGCGGTGGACGACCCCAGCCTGTATCGCGAAGCCGCCGCCGACTACTGGCGCGAGCATGTCTTCGGCGCGGAGGGCGCCGCTGGCGACGTGCTGGCGCTCTGGCCCTCGCCGGATGCGTTGTACGAGACCATCCGCCCGGTGCTGTTCCGAACGCATGCCCGGCTCGCCGGTATCGACCACGAGCGGCTGGCCACACTCCAGGCCCAACTGGCGGCGCATTGGCCCGGCACGGCCGAGCCGCTCGCCGACGCGCTGGCCGAGGCATGCGAGCACGACGCACTGAAGAAGAACGACCCGCTCAATGTCGCGCTGGCCGCCCACGACAGCCCGCGCGATGCCGTGGCCGTGCTCGACCGCCAGATCATGGACGCCCTGGCGGCCGGCGCGGTGCCGGCGCTGGGCGAATGGGTGAAGACGTTCGACGATCCCGCGAGCCAGTTCAAGAAAACGCCCAAAAGCTGCCAGGCCTTTGCCCAGCCCCTGGCCGAACTGGCCGCCTTGCCGCTCCTCGCCGAAATCCAGCCGCTGGCCCGGCTGGTCACCATCGACCGCGCGGTGACCGCGGTGCGCGACCGCGCCGCGGCCCGCAAGATCGAGCGCCGCCAGTACAGCTACGACGACCTCATCGTCGCCCTGCACACCGCACTCACCCACGAGCGCACTGGCGCAGCGCTGGCCGATGCCCTGCATACGCGCTGGCCCTATGCCCTGGTGGACGAATTTCAGGACACCGACCCGCTGCAATACGCCAGCCTGTCGCGCATTTACTTATCTTCCGAAGAAAATGGGTCACCCGAACGCGAGCACGGCGCGCTGCTGCTCATCGGCGACCCGAAACAGGCCATCTACGGCTTTCGCGGCGGCGATATCTATGCCTATCTCGCCGCCGCCCATGCCGCGCGCGAGGCGCGCTATACGCTGACCACCAACTTCCGCTCGACCCGGCAGGTGCTCGATGCCATCGAAGCGCTCTACCGGCTGCCGGACACCGATCCCTTCATCGTCTCCGAGATCGACTTCCCGCACGTCGAGGCCGGCCGGCAAACCGGCGACCGCCGGCTCGTCGCCGCCAACGGCCCGGAGCTGAACGCGCTCACGTTCTGGCAGCTCCACGGCAACGAAACCGAGCTGAAAAACGGCAAAATCAAGAATCCCTCCAAAGACGACGACCAGAACCGCCTGATCGAAGAAACCGTCGCCGCCATTGGCCGGCTGCTGAACGGCGACTCCGCCCACTGGCAGCGGGCCGACGGCGCCACGCAGCCGGTCGCCGCCCGCGATATCGCCGTGCTGGTGAACAATCATCGCGAAGCCACCACGCTGCAGACCACACTCGCCGCCCATGGTATTCGGGCGGTCTGCCAGCATCGGGATTCGGTATTCACCAGCGCCGAGGCCGCCGACCTGCGGCACGTCCTGCGTGCCATGGCCCAGCCCGACGACGCCACCGCGGTGCGCGCCGTCCAGCCCACCGCGCTGCTCGGCAAGCGTCTGGCCGACCTCATCGTGCTGGCCGACGACGACCACGCCATGCAGCTCGCCATCGAGCGCTTTCACGCCCTGCACGACGCCTGGCGGGCACGCGGCGTGCTCTCGGCGCTGGAAGAGCTGTTCGTGGCCGCCGCCCCCGGTGTACTCGCGCTCACCGACGGCGAGCGCCGCATGAGCAACTATCTGCAGCTCGGCGAACTGCTGGCCCACGCGGAAGGCCAATGCTTCGGCATGGCCAGCGTCGTGCGCTGGCTGGACGAGCGCATCGCCGCCGCCGAGGATGGCGCGCTCGGCGCCGAGGACGAAAGCCAGCTGCGCCTGGAATCCGATGCCGATCTGGTGCGCATCAGCACCGTGCATGCCGCCAAGGGCCTGCAATACCCGATCGTCTTCCTGCCGTTCGCGCCCTGGCTCGGCACCGCCGGCGCGCCGGACAAGCCGCCGCTGGTCTTTCACGCCCCAAACGACGACGGGGGCGAAGACGACACCGACAGCCAGGCCATGATCGATCTGGTCGGCGACGACCCGGCGAACGTCAAACAGGCCGTGCTCGAAGCCCGCTCGGAAGCCCTGCGTCTGCTCTACGTCGCACTCACCCGCGCCGAACAGGCGCTGGTCGTCGGCTGGCGCGAGCCGGACGACTACGGCACATCCGGCGCGCTCGGCGACCTGCTGTATCGCGATGGTATCGCCGGCGGCGGCGCGCTGGACCGGCTGCAACAAGCCGTACCCGAGGCGATCGCCGTCGAACGGGTCGACGTCAGCCGCCCGGCGCCGGCCGTCGAGCCGCCGGCCGCCATGGACGCGGAACAACTCAGCGCCGCCCGCAGCGACCTGCCCGCGGCCCGCCCGCGCTGGTCCACCTACAGTTTTTCGCGCCTGGCCCACGCTCCGGCCGATACCGCCCCGGCCGAGTTGCCCGAGCCGGGGGCCGCGGATGAACGGGCCAGCCAGCCCGGCGACGCACTGGACGCCGGAGCCGAAGGCGAACTGCCGCGGCTGGATGCTCGCCTGTCCGGCGTGCGCTTCGGCTCGGCCGTGCACGATCTGCTGGAAGAACAGCTCAAGCATGCCAGGCACGGCCCCTGGCCGGCCCCCGGCCAGCCACTCGCCCATGCCCACCGCCGACAGGTCCACGACACCTTGCGTCAATACGGCCTGATCGCCGAGGACGAAACCGACCCGCGAATCGACGACACCGCCGACCTCGTCGCCCGCACGCTGCATACACCGCTGCCCGTCATCGGCCCGCTGGCCGGCCTGGATCGCGGGCGACTGCTCACGGAAATGGAGTTCATGCTGCGGCTGTCCGGCCATCGCCTCGGCGCGCTGGTCGACACCCTGCGCGAAGCCGGCTACCTGCCCGCTGCCCTTGGCGGCCATCCGGCGCAGGTCCTGTATGGACTCATGCAGGGCTTCATCGACCTGGTGGTGGAAGTCGACGGCGCCTACGTCATCCTCGACTACAAAACCAACCGCCTCGGCGACACCCCCGCCGCCTACCGCGACGAAGCACTCGCGCGCGCCATCGGCCGTGCCCACTACGACCTGCAGTACCTGATCTACAACGTCGCCCTGCACCGGCACCTGCGGCGCTGTCTCGGCGAGGCCTACGACCCGGCCACGCATCTGGGCGGCGTGCAGTATCTGTTCGTACGGGCCATGGACGGCGAAAGCGATATCGGCGTGTTTTCCGATCGCCCTCCGATCGAGCTTATCGAGGCGCTTGATGCATTGTTCGACGGGCAAACCGCGGACCGGGAAATACCGGCATGAGCCCCACGCCCCACGCAGGTCGGCTCAGGCCGCAGGCCATAAGCCGACTCGGTGCGCTGCCACCGTCGGATTGGCCTGCGGCCAATCGGACATGAACAGGCGGAGACCTTGAGCGAGCGACAGCGAGCTTGCCTGTATTCTGGTCCCTTGGGCGTAGCGCCGAGCAGCGCGGGCCGCAAGCGGAAAAAGACGGCCGGATGTTTGAGCGTCAGCGAGTTTCCGGCCGTCCCGCTTGCGGTCCGCGGTGGGAGGGAACCGATGCGCAGCATCGGCGCAAGACAGGGTGTCGTTTCCTTTGGTTACTTTCGTTTGGACAAGCAAACGAAAGTGACTCGCGCATCAGCGCGAAACCCCAAGCTGAACGCAACTCATCGCCGATTCAAGTCGCACGCCTCTCAGACCGACCCGGTGGTCCGAACAGACCACAGGCCCGCGAGCGCCTACCTGCATCAAAACGTACTAAGCCGCCACAATCGGCTCGACATGCCGCGTCGGCCGGTGCGCCGACAAATCGTACGTCGTCTGCAAATTGATCCAGAACTCGGGCGACGTATTGAACGCCTCGGACAACAACCAGGCCGTATCCGCCGAAATGCCCCGCTTGCCACGAATGATCTCATTCACGCGCTGAATCGAAACACCCAGATGAGCCGCCAGCGCTTTCTGGCTCAACCCCAGCGGTTCAAGAAATTCGCGCAGCAAGATCACGCCGGGGCGCGTGGCCGTTCTATGTGTCGAAATCATGTCATTGCCTCCAAAAGCATGATGTTGAATCGTTCACGCGTGGTAATCCACGATTGCAACGTCGTGCGCATCCGCACTCTGCCATCGAAATACGATCCGCCACTGGCCGTTGATTCGCATGCTATGAAATGCCCGATAGTCGCCTCGCAACATCTCAAGCCGGTGCCCGACGGCAGGCTTGCCGTGCTCGTCTCGCCTTCCGACGCTTTGGACACAGCGGCGGGCACTGGCGGGCAAAAGTGACTTGCATAGCAGTGCGAAACCCCAACCAGATACCGAACACAAAAACGATGAACACCGATAAAAGCGATTCCATACACTCCTTCACGAAGAAATCTGAACACGCTTCGGAGCAGGAACCGCAGCAAGAGCCCGCATTCGAGCGGATGGTACAACGAGGCTTGGCGGATTCAGCCGCGGACAGAACCTTGTCGAACGCCACAATGCGCGACCGGATCGCCTCATGGCGCCGCTGAGCGCTGTACACACAAAGCCGAACGCCGAACATAGACGAGGTCGGCAATAACCGAACCGTGCACGGGCGGCTACACAATAAGCTCAGACTGGCGTTTGCGGTTTTGAGTCATAATCGGAAGACGACAATGCAGATACCAGAGCGCGATATGTCAAAGCGAACCGAAATGGATCTGGAAAACGACGCGCTGAAAATCCCGCCAGATGCGCGTTTGCGCCTGGCGGCCCGACTGCTGGCCAGCGTGCCCGGCGCGACGCGTTCCAGCCTATCCGAGCAGGCGGCATTGGACCTCGCCGAGCGACGCGCTCGCGAGCTTGATACCGGCGAGAAAACCGCGCTCGACTATCACGACGAGATGAAACGCATTCGCGACACGCTGTCGTAGTGCGGCTCGTCATACACCCCGACGCCGCAGCCGATATTGCCGAGCAGGCGGCGTACTACGCGAGCAAGGAAGCGGGTTTGGGGCAAGCGTTCCTCGACGAAATCGATGCCAGCATCGAAATGATTATGGCTATGCCCGAGGCGTTTCCGGAACGCCACCGCAACTTGCGGATGTTCGTACTGCCGAGATTTCCGTTCTCCGTGCTGTATCGCATCCAGAACCCGACATTGCAGATACTCGTCGTGCGCCACCATGCACGTCACCAAGATTACGGACTGGGCCGCCAATGAATGAATCAAGCACGGGCGACCTGTTCGATTCCGCGCCGGCCGAGTCCAAACCGGCAAAGACGCACGAGCACGCGACCGAAGCGCCGATAGACGCCGTAGCACTCGCCGAAGACACCGGCCTGTCCGATCTGGACAACGCCCTGGCCCACTGGGCGTCCCGCCACGGCGCCGACCGGCTGGTCGCCCGCGCCTTCGCCCTGGCAAGCTGGGCCGTCGCCCAGGGCCATACCTGCCTGGCGCTGGACGCAATCCCGACTGGCTTGATGGGCGCAGTCAACCAAGCCGAACTGCCTACCGCATTGGCCGCCAGCGACCTCGCCGGCGAACCGGGCGAAATCAAACCGCTGATACTGGAAAACGACCGGCTCTACCTGCAGCGCTACCACGCCTACGAAACCAGGCTCGCCAAGCGGCTGCGCGAACTGATGGCGGCCGAGCCGAACCCGGTCAACGTCGACACGCTCAAACCCGGCAGCGGCCTGTTCGCAACGGACAAAGCCAACCCGAATGCCACCAACTGGCAGGCCGTCGCCGCCTTCGCGGCCCTGCGCCACCACTTCACCGTCATCTCCGGCGGCCCCGGCACCGGCAAGACCTACACCATCGTGCGCCTGCTGCGCGTGCTGATCGAAGCCGGGCTCGACAAGAACGAAACACCGCCGCTCATCGCCCTGGCCGCCCCAACCGGCAAGGCCGCCGCCCGCATGCTCGAATCAGTCCGCAAAGGACTGGACGACATGGGCGCGGACGCAAACTTCGATCACGCCGCCGTCGGCAAACACATCCCGCAAACCGCCCGCACCCTGCATCGCCTGCTCGGCCTCACGGGTGCCACGACTCGGCCCCGCTTCAACGCCGACAACCCGCTGCCCTACGATGTGGTGATCGTCGACGAAGCCTCGATGGTGGACCTGCCGATGATGGCCAAGCTGGCGGATGCGATTAGAAACGACGCCCGCCTCATCCTGCTTGGCGACCGCTACCAGCTCGCCTCCGTCGAATCCGGCTCCGTGCTGGCCGAGATCTGTACCAATGCCGGCGTCAACCGCTTCACCGCCGAGCAACAGACCGCGGCTGGCGACCTGATCGCCGAAGCCCGTGAACCGGCCAGCCACGCCCTGGCCGACCACGTCGTCACCCTGCAGACCAGCCGCCGCTTCAACGCCGACAGCACCATCGGCCGGCTGGCCGCGGCCGTGAATGCCGGCGATGTGGAAACCGCTGAAGCCCCCCTCCACGCCGGCCACGACGATCTCGCCTACCACACCCGATCAGACGCCGCCGCCATCAGCCAACTCATGGACCAGCTGGCCGACGACTATGCGAGCCTGATCGAAACCACCGACCCTAGCCTCGCCCTGGCCCAACTCGGCAAACAATGCGTACTCACCGCCGTCCGCCAGGGCCCGGCCGGCAGTGAGACCATCAACGCCGGCATCACCGAACGCTTGGCCCGCCGCTTCGACTTCAGCCCGGCAGACGCCTGGTATCACGGCCGCCCGGTCATGGTGCGACAAAATGACTACCGCACCGGGCTGTATAACGGCGATGTCGGCATTGCGCTATACAACGACAACAGGCAACTTAGAGTCTGGTTCGAGGGGGACAACGGCCTGCGGGCTTTCCTGCCGAGCGCCCTGCCCGCGCATGACTCCGTGTATGCGATGACGATTCACAAGAGTCAGGGATCGGAGTTTGATTCCGTGACGCTGGTGCTGCCCGATTATGACGTGCCGGTTTTGACGCGGGAGTTGTTTTATACGGGGCTGACTAGAGCGCGAGAACGCTTGGCGATCTACGCGCACCGAAAAACGCTTGGACAAACCATTTCTTGTCGCGTCATGCGGACATCGGGATTGGCGGAGCGCATCGCGGAATCTAGCCAAAAGTAATCCATTGGCGTACTCTTCTGGTATGCAGACCATAGCCGAGACACCGGAGTTCTCGCGCAAGATTCGCAAGCTGGTTGGCGATGCCGACTACCAAGCATTGATCGCGTACTTGGCCGAACATCCGAAAGCCGGCGAAATCATGCGGGGCACCGGCGGCATACGAAAACTTCGATGGGCACGCGATGGTTCAGGCAAAAGTGGCGGTGTTCGCGTTATCTATTATTTCCATGACGAACGCATACCACTTTATCTGCTGACGATTTTCGGCAAGAACGAAAAGGCCAACATCTCTCAAGCTGAACGCAACGCCCTGGCTCAGCTTGTCGCGCTGCTCACCAAGGCAGCAGGAGTCTAGACATGAGTGACGCGTTTGAAAGCATCAAAGCCGGGCTCGAACAGGCGATCGCTCATCAAGCGAACAAGCCTAACGAAGTCGTCGTACATGAAATGTCGGCGATGGATGTGAAGGCTGTGCGTAATAAGGTCGGCATGACTCAGCGTCAATTTGCGGCCTCGTTCGGCATCAGCCTGGGCACATTACGGCATTGGGAACGTGGGGACCGGCAGCCGCACGGGCCGGCTCGGGTTTTGCTGAACGTATTAAATCGTCGGCCAGACGCGGTACTTGCGGCGCTCACTGAAGTGGCTAGCGTTGCATCGGCGCACGACGCAAGACCTGACCCTAATTAGCGGGTTGTTGCCACGCTGGATGACATGAACCGGAACGTGCGGAAGCATGACACGCGGACGTCGGGGCATAACTCGACTGGAGCGAAACCGATAGTTGAGTGAGCATAGCA
>NZ_JBQDYF010000010.1:0-147032 GCF_052044135.1 Salinisphaera sp. RV14 | reverse complement strand
CCGAAAAGCAGCGCCGCTACTTTTTCTTCTTCGGAATATACAGATCCGTCAGCGTGCCCGCCTCGGCCTCGGCGGCCATGCCGACCGTTTCGGCGAGTGTCGGGTGCGGGTGGATCGTGAGCCCGATGTCGTGGGCGTCGGCGCCCATTTCGATCGCCAGACAGGTCTCGGCGATCAGGTCGCCGGCGCCCGAGCCCACGGCACCGGCGCCGATGATGCGGCCGTCGGCGCCGAACAGCAGCTTGGTGCTGCCGTCGGTGGCGTCCAGGCCGATGGCGCGGCCGTTGGCGGCCCAGGGGAAGGCGCTCTTGGTGTATTCGATGCCTTCCTTCTTGGCCTGGGTTTCGGTGACGCCGGTCCAGGCGACTTCCGGATCGGTGTAGACGACCGAGGGGATGCACTTGGCGTCGAACGCCGCTTTTTCGCCGGCGCAGCATTCAGCCGCAACCTTGCCCTGGTGGGTCGCGCGGTGGGCGAGCTGGGGTTCGCCGGAGACGTCGCCGATGGCGAAGATGTGCGCGACGTTGGTGCGGCACTGTTTGTCGACCGGGATGAAGCCGCGGTCGTTGACTTCGAGGCCGGCGTTCTCGGCGCCGATCTTGTGGCCGTTGGGCTTGCGGCCGACGGCGACCAGCACGCGGTCGTAATTCTTGGATTCGGGCGCGTCCTTGCCTTCGAAGGTCGCCTTGAGCGCTTTCTTGTTGGCCTTGAGGCCCGTGACCTTGGTGGACACCCAGATGTTGCCGCAGCGCTTGTTCATGCGCTTGGTGAGCGGCTTGATGAGGTCCTTGTCGGCGCCGGGGATGAGGGAATCCGTCATCTCGACCACATCGACCTCGGTGCCGTGGGCGGCATAGACGTTGGCGATCTCGCAGCCGATGATGCCGCCGCCGACGACCAGCAGCGAGCCGGGGATTTCGTCGGGGGAGAGGGCTTCCTCGGACGTCCAGATGCGCTCGTCTTCGGGCCAGCCGGGCAGCATGACCGGCTCGGAACCGACCGCGATGATCGCCTTGTTGAAGGTGATCTGATTCGTATCGTCGTTGCCGTCGATCTTGAGCGTGTGGTCGTCGGCGAAGGTGCCGGTGCCGTTGACAACGTTCACCTTGCGCTTGGATGCCATGGATTTCAGGCCGCCGGTGAGCTGGTCGATGACGGACTGCTTGTAGTCCAGCAGTTTTTCGAGATCGATCTCGGGCTTGCCGAAGCTGACACCGTGGCGGGCCATGTTGGCGGCGTCTTCAATCACCTTGGCCGAGTGGAGCAGGGCCTTGGATGGGATACAGCCGACGTTGAGGCAGACGCCGCCGAGCACACTGTGGCGCTCGACCAGGGTGACGTTCAGGCCCAGGTCTGCGGCACGGAAGGCGGCGGTGTAGCCGCCGGGGCCGGAGCCCAGCACGAGCACATCGCAATCGTAATTGTGCTTTTCGTTTTTGGGGTCGCTGGCGGGCGTGGTGCCCTTGGACTCGGACTTCGACGCGCCGCCGGATGAGGCCTTGGCGCTGTCGCCGCCGGCCGGCTTATCCCCGCCAGATTTCGATTCGCTCTTCGCCGCCTTGCCACCGCCGCTTGCGGCCGAGGCCACCAGGGCGATCAGGTCGCCTTCGGATACGGTGCTGCCTTCCTTGACCTTCAGTTCGCGGATGGTACCGGCGGCGGTGGAGGGGACTTCCAGCGTGGCCTTGTCGGATTCCAGCGTAATCAGGGGCTGTTCGACCTCCACCGTATCGCCTTCGGCCACCAGCACTTCGATGACTTCGACCGAATCGAAATCGCCGATGTCGGGCACCTTCACCTCGACGGTTTCGTCTTCGCCCTGGCTGCCGCTGTCTTCGGACTCGTCGGCCGCGCTATCGGCGCCCCGAGGCTCATCGGATTGCTGGTCGGCCCCGGCGGTGTCGCCGGCCGAGCCGCCATCGCTGTCGGATTCATCCGCTGCGTCCGCGGCTTCGATCAGGGCGATCAAATCGCCTTCCGAGACCGTGTCGCCCTCGGCGACCTTCAGGCTCGTGATCCGCCCGGCGGCGGTGGAGGGCACTTCCAGTGTGGCCTTGTCGGACTCCAGCGTGATCAGCGGCTGTTCCTTTTCGACCGTGTCGCCCTCGGCGACAAGCACTTCGATGATCTCGACCGCGTCGAAATCACCAATATCCGGGACCTTGATTTCCTGCGCCATGGTTTGTCCTGTCTTGAATCTCTACCCGGGCCTATCAAATATACGACCGAAACCCGGATGGTCATTTTTCCATTGGGCTAACGATCGAAGGAACGCTGTAGCCAATAACCTGGTCGGCGGCGATCATGTGCCACGGCCATCGCGAAAATTGTTCGATCTTCAGCAAAATAGAACAGCGAGTGCGGAAATCGACGCAAACCGATGCGCCGATATATATCGCGCCAAATCGGGCCGATTTCCGGCAATTCCACGATCAAGTCAAGCGTGTTGCCGAAGGTGCTCAGGAAAGATATCCCCAAATCGGTCGCCTGATTTTCGTAGTAGGCAGCCTGCTCATTCAACTCATCCTCTGCGTCTGGATGAACCTCAACGTCCATCACGCAAGCGAGCGTAGGCGTCAGCCATGACATCCGAAGCCGGGCGGGTTTTCACCTTGCCATCTCGGATCTGCTGATGACGACGCCTGACCGTTTCCAGCCAGGCGTCGTCTACATCAGGATCGCTATCGCCATCTGCATCAGCCAGCAGGTTGCGGATGAGACGATATTTATCCGCCGTTTCAAGCTGGCTGACTTCTCGCTCCAATTCTTCGACTGATTTGGTCATGAAGCCTCCGAGACGCGCTCCTCACGCCCTAGAGTAGCAGCGTCCGCAGGTCGCTCAGCTTCTCGCTGATGTAGCCGGTAATCCGCGCCGCCTTGGCGCCGTCGATCACGCGGTGATCGTAGGAGAACGACAACGGCAGGATCAGCCGGGGTTCGAACTCGGACCCGTTCCAGACCGGCTGCCAGCTGTGCTTGGACACGCCCAGAATGCCGACCTCGGGCGAGTTGACGATCGGCGTGAAGGCCGTGCCGCCGACACCGCCCAGGCTGGAGATCGAGAAGCAGGCGCCCTTCATGTCGTCGCCGCGGATCTTGCCGTCGCGGGCGCGGGACGAGACATCGTCAAGATCGCGCGCGATCTCGTAGATGCCTTTCTTGTCGACATCCTTGATCACCGGCATGAGCAGGCCGCCCGGAGTATCCACCGCCACGGCGATGTTCACGTATTTCTTGTGCACCAGGGACTCGCCATCGGCGGTGAGCGAGCTGTTGAGATCCGGGAAGGCCTTGAGTGCCGCCGCCGAGGCTTTCAACAGGAAGGCCAGCGGGGTGAGCTTGACGCCGTCTGCCTTGGCTTTTTCCTTGTTCGCCTGACGGAATTGTTCCATCTCGGTGATGTCGGCGGTGTCGAACTGGGTGACATGCGGGATGAGCAGCCAGTTCTTGTGCACGGCCTTGGCCGAGATCTTGCGGATGCGGGACAGCTCGGTGATTTCGACGTCGCCGAACTGGCTGAAGTCGATGTCCGGCTGGCTGGGCACGCCGCCACCGCCGGCCGGCGCGGCCGCTCCCGCACTCTTGCCGCTCTGGACTTGATCGAGCGCGCCTTTCACGTAGGACTGCACGTCCTCGAAGGTGATGCGGCCCTTGTGGCCCGAGCCTTCGATACGGCCGAGGTCGGCGCCGAGCTCACGAGCATACTTGCGCACACTGGGCGAGGCATGGGCCTTGCCGAAGCGGTCTTCATCCACCGACTTGAGCTGGGACGGGTCGCCGCCGCGAGTGCCGGCATCGTGCGGCTTGTCGTCCTTGTGCGCGGTGCCCGAACGCGACGTCGACGGCTCTTCGCTGTCCTTGTCGTCGCGCTGTTTTTTGGTTGGGTCGCCGCCCGATTGTGGCTGGCTCTTGGCACCCGAGGATTGGCCGCCGCCGCTGGATTCGAGCAGCGCGATGACGTCGCCTTCGGAGACGGTGCTGCCTTCGGCGACCTTCAGCTCGGCGATCTTTCCGGCTGCGGTGGAGGGGACTTCCAGCGTGGCCTTGTCGGATTCCAGCGTAATCAGCGGCTGTTCCTTTTCAACCGTGTCGCCCTCGGCTACCAGCACTTCGATGACTTCGACCGAATCGAAGTCGCCGATGTCCGGCACCTTCACCTCAATCGTGTCGCCGCCGGATTCGCCGCCGCCGTTGCCCGTTTCCGCGCTGGCTTGTTCGGCGCCGTCGTCTTCCGAAGATTGCTCGGCTTCGGCCTTGTCGCCGGTTTCATCGGCGTCGTCACCGCTGCCGGCGGCGTCGTCGGCCTCGATCATGGCGATGACGTCGCCTTCGGAGACCGTACTGCCCTCAGAGATTTTCAGCTCGGTGATCTTGCCGGCGACCGTCGACGGCACTTCCAGTGTCGCCTTGTCGGACTCGAGCGTGATCAGAGGCTGTTCCTTTTCAACCGTGTCGCCCGCGGAGACCAGCACTTCGATGACTTCGACCGAGTCGAAATCGCCGATATCCGGGACCTTGATTTCCTGCGCCGCCATAAAGCGTTTCCTTGGCTGGACGAGTCGGATGTTTCACATGAAACATCCGGTCGTCTTGTCTCGGTTGGTTCGTTCTACCCCTCGCGATACGCGCGGATCAATGCGTCAGCGGTTCCGGCTTTTCCGGATCGATACCGTACTTGTTGATGGCGTCGGCCACGACCTTGCGTTCCACCTTACCTTCGTCAGCCAGCGCCTTCAGCGCGCAGACCGTGATCCAGCGACGATCGACCTCGAAGAATTCGCGCAGCGCCTCGCGCGTATCCGAGCGGCCGAAGCCGTCGGTGCCGAGGGTGTGATAAGCCACCGGCATGTACGGCCGGATCATCTCCGGCAGGGCACGGACATAGTCGGTGGCCGCGATCGCCGGGCCCTTGGCGTCGGCGAACTTGCGGGCCACGAAGCTCTGCTTCGGCTCCTGTTCCGGATGCAGCATGTTCCAGCGCTCGACCGAGGCGCCTTCGCGCTTGAGCTCGGGGAAGCTCGGCGCGCTCCACACGGTGGCGCCGACGTCGTATTCCTCTTCCAGCATTTCGGCGGCGGCGATCGCTTCCCGAAGAATGGTGCCGCAGCCCAGCAGGTTGACCTGCTTGTCCTTGTCGGTGCCCGACTCGGAGAATTTGTACATGCCGGCGATGATGTCGTCTTCCACGCCTTCCGGCATCGCCGGGTGGCTGTAGTTCTCGTTCATCATCGTGAGGTAGTAGTAGACGTCGCGGCCTTCTTCGTACATTTCCACCAGACCCCGGTGGATGATCACCGCCATCTCGTAGGAGAAGGTCGGGTCGTAGGATTTGGCGTTGGGTACGCACTCGAACATGACGTGCGAATGGCCGTCCTGATGCTGCAGGCCTTCGCCGTTGATGGTGGTGCGTCCGGCGGTGCCGGCCATCATGAAGCCGCGGGCGCGCATGTCGCCGGCGGCCCAGCAGAAGTCGCCCACGCGCTGGAAGCCGAACATCGAATAGAAGGCATAGAACGGGATCATCGTCTTGCCGTGATTCGAATACGACGTGGCCGCCGCCATCCAGGACGAGATCGCGCCCGCTTCGGTGATGCCTTCCTCGAGAATCTGACCGTCCTTGGCTTCCTTGTAGAAGGCGAGCTGATCGGAGTCTTCCGGCGTGAACAGCTGGCCGACCGGCGAGTAGATGCCGAGCGAGCGGAACATGCCTTCCATGCCGAAGGTCCGCGCTTCGTCCGGAATGATCGGGACGACGCGGTCCTTGATGTTCTTGTCGCGGGTCAGGATCTGCAGGATGCGCGTAAAGACCATGGTGGTGGCCATCTCGCGATCGCCCGAGCCCTGGAGCAGCTTGTCGAAGGCAGACAATTCGGGAATCTGGAGCTTGTCGCCCTCGGTGCGACGCTGCGGCAGGTAGCCGCCGAGTTCCTTGCGGCGCGCGTGGAGATACTTGATCTCCTCGGAGTCGTCGTCGGGCTTGTAGAAGGGCGCATCGGCGATCTTGTCGTCCGAGATCGGGATCTCGAAACGATCGCGGAACTCCTTGAGCGCCTCCTCGGCCATCTTCTTCTGCTGATGGGTAATGTTCTGGCCTTCGCCAGCCTCGCCCATGCCGTAGCCCTTGACCGTCTTGGCCAGGATGACCGTCGGCTTGCCGTTGTCCTGGTTCACCGCCTGGTGGTAGGCAGCATAAACCTTGTGCGGATCGTGGCCACCGCGGTTGAGCCGGCCGATATCTTCGTCGGACATGGAGGCGACCATTTTCTTGGTCTCCTCGTACTTGCCGAAGAACTCATCGCGTGTGTACTTGCCGCCGCGGGCCTTGTAGGCCTGGTATTCGCCGTCGACCGTGTTGTTCATCAGCTCGACGAGCTTGCCTTCGTGGTCCTGGGCCAGCAGGCCGTCCCAGAGCGAGCCCCACAGGACCTTGATGACGTTCCAGCCGGCACCGCGGAAGAACCCTTCCAGTTCGTCGACGATCTTGGAGTCGCCGCGCACGGGGCCGTCGAGGCGCTGCAGGTTGCAGTTGACCACAAAGATAAGGTTGTCGAGGTTCTCGCGCGCCGCCATGCCAATGGCGCCCTTGGACTCGGGTTCGTCCATCTCGCCGTCGCCGCAGAAACACCAGACATGGCGGCCTTCGGTCTTCTCGATGCCGCGATGCTCCATGTAACGCATGAAGCGCGCCTGGTAGATCGCATTGATGGGACCGATACCCATCGACACCGTGGCAAACTGCCAGTAGTCCGGCATGAGCCAGGCGTGCGGATAGCTCGACAGCCCCTTGCCGGTGGATTCGGCGCGGAAGTTGTAGAGCTGGTCTTCGGTCAGCCGGCCTTCCAGGTACGAGCGCGCGTAGAAGCCCGGCGCGGAATGGCCCTGGAAGAAGACCAGGTCGCCGCCGTGTTCTTCGCTCGGGGCGTGGAAGAAGTGGTTGAAGCCCACTTCATACAGCGTGGCCGCCGAGGCGAAGCTGGCGATATGGCCGCCCACGCCGGCGTGGTGCCGGTTGGCCTGGACCACCATGGCCATCGCGTTCCAGCGGATGTAGGAACGGATCCGCCACTCGATGGCCGGGTCGCCGGGCGAGGCGGCCTCCATGTGCGGCGGGATGGTGTTCACATACGCCGTGTTCGGCGAATAGGGGATCTGGGCACCGGAGCGGCGGGAGCGCTCGATGAGCATCTCCAGCAGAAAATGCGCGCGCTCGGGGCCTTCGTATTCTATGACCGCGTCAAGCGCATCGCGCCATTCCGCAGATTCCTGGGGATCGACGTCGGAGCCGTCATCCACATGCTCGGGGTGGGCGCTCGCTTGAGCCATACCATGCTCCTTCGACAAAGCATTTAAGTGGGTCTGTTGCGAGCAAATATTACGCCCGCACTCGGAATAGCGACAACTAGCCGTGCCGGACCGGGCTTGGCATATTCAACGCTGTATTGAATATGTTGCATCGCACGATCCCATGAGCCTGACTCTCGCCGATACGGCCAACACACCGTTGAAACAGCCTTCGCGGCGCCATACGCAAGCGCATGTCGGGCGCCGGATCGGCGTGGAACTTGAATTAACCGGCCTGGCGATCGAGCGCATGGCGATGCGAATACAGGCCGTGCTTGGCGGTCGAATCGTACCGCATAGCGCGTATGAATACACCGTGGCCGACACCGCGTTCGGCGATTTCACGGCCGAACTGGACTATGCCTACCTCAAGGCGCGTGGCCGTCAGGACGCCGGCTCGGGCTTCTGGGACGAGATCGCGCAGCTGTCCGACGACCTGCTGGGCGCGGTGGCCAAGCACGTAGTGCCCATGGAGATCGTGGCGCCGCCGATCGCGCTCGACCGGGTACACGAACTGCATCCGCTGATTGCGGATCTGCGCGCGGCCGGCGCGCGCGGCACGAACGTATCCGCGATCTATGCCTTCGGCCTGCACTTCAATATCGAAGTGCCGGACACCGATGCGGCGACGCTGCTGGACTACATGCGCGCGTTCGTCGTCGCCTTCGACTGGCTCAAAGGGGTCAGCGAGATCGATATCAGTCGGCGCGTGTTTCCCTACATCCAGCCCTACGATCGCGCCTATGCCCGGCGCATCTGTGACGCGGACTATGCGCCGGACCTCGCCACGCTGATCGATGATTATCTGGCTGTCAACGCCAGCCGCAACCGGGCGCTGGACATGCTGCCGCTGTTCGCCTGGCTGGACGCCGAGCGCGTGGATGCGGTGATCGGCGACGCGCTGGTCAAGGCCCGGCCGACGCTGCACTATCGGCTGCCGAACTGCGAGATCGAAAAGCCCGGCTGGGATCTGCATCCGGCGTGGAACCACTGGTGGGTGATCGAGGAACTGGCGGCCGATCGCGAGCGGCTCGGCGCAGTGTGCGCCGACTACTGCGCGACCCTGGATGCGCCGCTCGGCGATCCCTTCGGTCGCTGGCGCGAACAGTTCGAGCGCACCCTGCCATGAGCCGGCCGCGGATCGCCGTAACCGGCAAGGCCAGGCGATGGGCGCCGGGCTGGTGGTGTGCGGGCCTTGCGATCGTGCTGGCGGGCGGCCGGCCGGTGCGCGCCACGCCGAACCGCCCCTGGCCGGCCCGGATCGATGGCATCGTGATCGGCGGCGGTGACGATATCGCGACCGACTGGTACGCCGCGGCTGTCGAGACCGATCGGGGCACGGATCGAGTGCGCGATGCGTTCGAGCTGGAGGCGATCCGGAACGCGCGCGCCGCGTATCGACCGATTCTCGGCATCTGCCGCGGCGCACAGCTGCTCAACGTCGCCGCCGGCGGCAGCCTGCACGCCGATATCACCGCACGGCGCCGGGCCACCTCGGCGCGGGTGAACCCGCTGCCCTGCAAGCCGATCGCGATTCGCTCGGCCAGCCGTCTGGCGCGGGTGCTGGGGGTCTCAAGCCTGCGTGTGAACGGCCTGCATCATCAGGCCGTGGCCCGCCTCGGCCAGGGGCTTTTGATTGCCGCGCGCGACGCCGACGGCTTCGTGCAAGCGATCGAGGATCGTGCCGGCGCCCCCGTTCTGGGTGTTCAGTGGCACCCGGAATATCTGATTTATCGCCGGGCTTCGCGGCGGCTGTTCACCGCCCTCGTTACGGCAGCGCGCCAACGGCGTTCATGAAAAAGGCGCTTCGCGGATTACGGGGCCATTGCGTCCTGCGGGTCCCGAGCGTTCCAGCAGCTGTAGATATGGGTCAGCAGTGCACTGGGCTGGCAACGCCGAACAGGCGCGCGGAAAGCCCCGCCCCGGGCGTCTTCGCCGACCTCCGGTTTCGCGCTGCAGCGCGAGTCACTTCTCTTGCTTGCTCAAGACAAGTAACCCAGAGAAGAGCACCCGGCCACGGAACCGGCGATGATGTGTGAAAAGACGGGCGAACCCGATCGGGAAGATCACGCGAATCAGCACGCCCACTCCAGGCGCACCGTATCGCTAACACAGCAATAATCACCGGCATAGCGAATGCAAAACCCAGCGACAGGCCGGCGCCCAAAGCGGGCCAGACCAACGACGAGCACGGCCATATCGGTTCAGGCGCGGCTCGCCGGGTCGACCACGGCCGCCCCGGATGGCTCGCTCATGCGGTTTCATAACATCGGCGGACCGGCTTGTTCCATGGCCCAAGCTCCCGTCATAACGGGTTTTTCGAGGCGGACGCGACGGTCGACGGCGGCAATCGCCGCTGCGCTCCTGGCGTTGTTTTCGGCGGCCGGGCATGCGGGCCCGCCGCCGATCGAGACGGCGCGGCCGCTGGCGCGACTGCCGCATGATCCCTCCGCCTTCACGGAAGGCCTGCTGATCAGCCGCGGGGCACTCTACGAGAGCACGGGCGATTACGGCCATTCAGAGGTCCGTCGCGTGGATCTGGCCAGTGGCCGGATTCTCGCCCGGCACGCGCTTCCCGATCGATATTTCGGCGAAGGCCTGGCCAGGTTCGACGACCGGCTGTATCAGCTGACCTGGAAGTCCGGCACCGGCTTCATCTACGACGCGGACACGCTTCGCCCGATCGGGCGGTTTCGCTACGCCGGCCAGGGCTGGGGGCTGACGCGCTGCGGCGGGCAACTGGTGATGAGCAACGGCTCTGCCATACTGCGGTTCGTCGACCCTTCGGATTTCAGCGTCCGGCGCCGCCTGCTCGTGACCGAGCACGGCCGGCCGGTCATGCATCTCAACGAACTGGAGACGATCGACGGGCTGATCTGGGCCAACGTCTGGCTTACTGACGATATCGTGCGCATCGACCCGGTCGACGGGCATGTGGTCGACCGGATCGACGCATCGGCGCTTGCCGACGCCATGCCGGACTCGGCGGACGTGCTCAACGGCATTGCCTACGACGCCGGCCCGGACCGCGTCTATATCACCGGCAAGTACTGGCCCGTGCTGTTCCGGATCGCCCGACCGCCGGCGCCGGAGGCAGCGGATCAGAATGCATCGGCACGGGCGCGCTGCCAGTCGCGCCGGTAGGCGTCGGGAATCCGGTCGTTGAGGAAATCGCCCGGGGCGACCGTCGGATGCATCTGCTCGTAGGTCTCGGCCGGACCGTATCCCGGCCGGTGATAAACATGGATCGGCGCGAGCTCTGCCGGCGATGCAACCCCTAGCGCCCCGGTAATGTCCATGAACGACTTGATCGTCGCATCATGGAAGTTGCGCACCTGCAGCGACTTGCCCATCACATCCAGCGCCTTCGCGCGGCGCGGATCCTGGGTGGCGACGCCGGTCGGACAGGTATCGGTATGGCAGCGCCGCGACTGGATGCAGCCGGTCGAGAACATGAAGCCGCGCGCCGCATTGCACATGTCGGCACCGAGCGCGAGCTTGACCACCATGTCGTAGCCCATGGCCACCTTGCCGCTGGCGATGACGACGATGTCGTCGCGCAAGCCGATGCCGCGCAGGCAATTGTTCACAATCGGCAGCGCCTCGTTGATGTAGGTGCCGATGAAGTCCTCGAACTCGGTGGGCGCCGCGCCGGTCCCGCCCTCGGCGCCATCGACGGTGATGAAATCCGGCGTGATGCCGGTTTCGAGCATGGCCTTGCAGATGCCCATGAACTCGTGCTGATGACCCAGACACAGCTTGAAGCCCACCGGCTTGCCGTGGGTGAGCTCGCGCAGCGTCTGCATGAACTCGAGCAGGCCCCGGGGCGTGTCGAACTCGGGATGGGTGGCGGGCGACTGGCAGTCCTGGCCCTGCTCGATATCACGGACACGCGCGATCTCGGCGGTGACCTTCTTGCCCGGCAGCAAGCCGCCGTGAGCCGGCTTGGCGCCCTGCGAGATCTTGATCTCGATCATCTTGACCTGCTCGGTGTTCGCCTTCTCGGCGAACTCGTCGGCATTGAACGATCCGTCCTTGTGCCGGCAGCCGAAATAAGCCGAGGCGATCTCCCAGATCAGATCGCCCCCGTATTCGCGATGATAGTCACTGATCGCGCCCTCGCCGGTATCCTGGGCGAAATTGCCGAGCTTGGCGCCGCGGTTCATCGCGCCCACGGCGTTGCCCGACAGGGAACCAAAACTCATTGCCGAGATATTCAGGCGCGAGGAGCTGTAGGGCTGGGAACACTGGCTGTTGCCGATCGTGATACGCGCGTGCTCGTCGTCCAGCGTTTTGGGCGCCATCGAGTGCTGCGAGAACGAAAAGCCGGCATCCTCGAAGTCGCGCATGGTGCCGAAGGGCGAGGTATCGGGTTCGCCTCGCGCGCGCTTGTAGATGACTTCACGTTGCTCGCGATTGAATGGCCGTCCGCTGGTCTCGGATTCGAAGAAATACTGGCGCAGCTCGGGCCGCAGGAATTCCATCATGTAGCGCAGATGCCCGACGATCGGGAAATTGCGCAACACGTTGTGATCCGAGCGCAGATCCATGGCGCCGAGAATCGCCAGCGCCACCAGGATCGCCGCGATCCATAACCACGCCGGCGCGAAAATCGCGAGCACCGCGGTAACCGCTACGGTGAACAGCAGATAGATCAAATACAGAGCGCGGGGATGTCCTAGCATGGGCAAATAACGGCTGAGCTGAACGATTCACGCACTATGCACCCGCGCCGGGGGGCGCTAAAACCGTTTATTTACCGATGCAGAAGCTGGAGAAGATTTCGCCGAGCAGATCGTCGCTGCTGACCTGGCCGGTGATTTCGCCCAGCGCCGCCTGGGCCAGACGAAGCTCTTCGGCCAGCAAATCGCCCGCCACATCAACCACCAGCCGCTCGCGACCCACAGCCAGAGCCGCGGCGGCACGATCGAGCGCGGCCAGATGCCGGCGCCGGGCCACGAACGCCGGCTCGGCATCGCCTTCGATGCCGACCAGCGACTTCAGATGCGCCGCCAGCGCGTCGAAACCACGGCCATCGATCGCCGCCACGCGCACGCCCGCGCGATCGGCGATGTTCGCCGCCCCGGCCGGCGCGCCCGAACGATCTATCTTGTTGGCCACCACGGTCACGCCCATCTCGGCCGGGATCTCGTCGAGCAAGGCACGATCGGCGAGCGTCAGCCCGGCCTGATCGTCGATCACCAGCAGCACGCGATCCGCAGCCGCGATTTCCGCCCGCGCCCGGCGCACGCCCTCGGCCTCGACCGGATCGTCGGTCTCGCGCAGGCCGGCGGTGTCGACCAGGGTCAGCGGCAGGCCGTCGATCGAAAGCTGCTCGTGCAGCACGTCGCGCGTGGTGCCGGCGATTTCGGTCACGATGGCGGTTTCGCGCCGGGCGAGCCGGTTGAGCAGGCTCGACTTGCCCACGTTCGGCCGGCCGAGGATGACCAACCGCAACCCGTCGCGAAATCCCGCGCCCTGAACCGCCCGGGCGCGCAGGGCCGCGAGGTCGTCGGTGATCGCGGCCAGCCGGCGTTCGATCGCGCCGTCGCCGAGAAAATCGACGTCGTCCTCGTCCGGGAAGTCGATGGCCGCCTCGGTATAGACCCGCAGCCGGATGAGCGCCTCGACCAACGCCTCGATCTCGCGGGCGAAAGCGCCCTCCAGCGAACGAATCGCCGCGCGCGCCGAGACCCGGCTGCCGGCGGCGATGGCGTCCGCGATCGCCTCGGCCTGATCCAGGCTGAGCTTGTCGTTGAGAAAGGCGCGCTGGGAGAACTCGCCCGGGCCGGCGAGCCGCGCGCCCAGCGCCACCAGCCGGGCCAGCAATTCATCGACCAGAACCGGGCTGCCGTGGCCCTGCAGCTCGAGCACGTGTTCGCCGGTGAACGAGGCCGGAGCGGCGAAATACAGCGCCACGCCCTGATCAATGGTTTGTCCGGCGGCGTCCGTGAACCGCGCCAGAACGGCCCGGCGCGCTTCCGGCAGCCGGCCGATCAGGCAACGCGCGATTCGTGGCACATCGGGCCCGGAGACCCGCACCACCGCCACGCCGGCCTGGCCGACGGCGCTCGCCAGCGCGGCGATGGTGTCGTTGGTTGCGGCGCCGTTCATCTAGGGCGTGCGGCGACTCACGCCTTGCCGGGCACGATTCGCGGACGCCAACGCGATGCTCGCCCGAAACCTCAACACGCCCCAGACCCCGCGGTCAGCTCTTGCTGGGCGCGTCCCGATGCAGGCCCTCGGTATCCAGCTTGCGGTAGATGTACCACTGCTGAGCGATGGTCAGCAGGCTGTTGGTGCACCAGTACAGCACCAGGCCGGCCGGGAAGAAGCAGAAGAACACCGCCATGCCGATGGGCATGATCTGCATGATCCGCTGCTGCATCGGGTCCATCGCCACATTGGCGTTGAGCTTCTGCTGCGCGAACATCACCAGGCCGAAGATGATCGGCAGGATGAAGTAGGGGTCCGGCGCCGACAGATCGTGGATCCACAGCACGAACGGCGCGTGGCGCAGTTCCACCGACTCGCGCAGCACCCAGTACAGCGAGATGAACACCGGCATCTGCACCAGCAGCGGCCAACAGCCGGCCATCGGATTGAAGCCCTCTTTCTTGTAGAGCTCCATCATCCGTTTCTGCAGTTCCTGCTTGTCGTCGCCGTACTGCTCCTTGAGCTTTTGCATGCGCGGCTGGAACTTGCGCATGCGCGCCATGCCGCGGAACTGGATCTCGGAAAGCTTGTAGAACAGCGCCTTGATCAGGAAGGTCAACAGGATGATGGCTACGCCCCAGTTGCCGACGATCGAGTGCAGGTGATCCAGCACCCAGAAGATCGGACGCGCCAGCACCGAGAACCAGCCGTAGTCCACCGTCAGGCCCAGGCCGGGCGCGACTGCGTCGAGCTGGTCCTGGTATTTCGGGCCGACGAACAGCGTGGACTTGAACTCGCTCGCGCTGTGCGGCGCGACGCTGCGCTGCTGGCCAACGAAACCGGCGGCGTAACCACCGGAGGCGCCCTGCACGGACTTGGGCCGGGCAAACAGGCGAACCTTGGCATCGGACGGCGGAATGACCGCGCCGATGAAGTAGTGCTGAACCATCGCGATCCAGCCGCCCTGCTGATGCAGTGACAGCTTGTTCGATGCCAGATCGCCGCGCCCGCGCTGCTGGTAGGCAAAGTCGTTGCCGCTCTTGTGCTGATACCAGCCGACCCCGAAGAAGGCGTGCGAGAACGGCACGTCACCGGTGTTTTCATGCGGCGCGCGCCAGTAGCGCACGTACTGCGACAACTGCCAGGGCTTGGCCGACTTGTTCTCGACCTTGTGATCCAGCCCGATCTTGTAACTGCCGCGGTGGAAGACATAGATCTTGGTGACCTTGTGACCGTTATTGTCGGTCCAGGTCAGCGGCACGCGCAGCGTGTCCTGGCCCTTGGCCAGATGATATTCGTTCTTCGCCGATTGATAGGTCGTGTTGTGGTTCGGCGCGTCGCCGCCCTGCGAGATCAGCCCGCTCTGCTCGATGAAGAAATCCGGCAGCGAGTCGTTGATCAGACGCAGATTGGTATTCGGATGCTTGTCCGACAGCGGCACCCCCCGCAACGCCACCTGGCGCAGGTCGCCGCCGTGGGTATTGATGGTCACATCGAGCTTGTCGGTGACCACATGCACCTGCTGTCCGGAATCGGACACCGGGGTCGGCTCCGAATCCGGCGCGGCATGAGCAGGCCCCGGCGTGCCACTGCCGCCGTTGCTGGCCGTGCTCGAGCCCTGGCTGGACGGCGCACCGATATCCGGCACGTCGGCGCCATTATTGGCGTTGGCCCCGGTCTGCTGGCTGGTGTGTTGCGCGGTTTGGCCATGGCCGGCGGGCGCATAATCCGCCTGCCACGCCTGATACAAAAAGAAGCAGATGACGGCGGCCGCACACAGCAGCCCGAAGCGAATGTTGTCCATGCGAGGCGTGTATCCCTGACGTTGGCTCTATTGCGCGCTCCGCGCGAGCCGCTGCCAGATCCGGGTCAGCTGCGCGGTCAGCGATGCGTTGTCGATGGTCGCCGTGCGACTGCGGGCGAGCACGACAATATCAGTCGCCGGCAGATCGGGGCGCACATGACGGAAAGACTCGCGGACGACCCGTTTGACGCGATTGCGATCCACGGCACGGCGGATGCGCCGCTTGGCGAGTGCCAGCCCGAGCCGGGCATGCGCTTCGCCATTGTTTGCGGCGATCACCACGAAGCCGTCGCAGACGAACTTCTCGCCGCGCGCAAACACGGCCGTGTACTGCGACGGTCGAAGCAGGCGCAGCGCGCGGGGAAACGTCGCCTGCCGCGCGTCCACGAGTTACGGCGTCAGGCGCTTGCGCCCCTTGGCACGACGAGCGGCCAGAACGCGACGGCCGTTTTTGGTCGCCATACGGGCACGAAAACCGTGCGTACGCTTGCGACGCAGATTGCTGGGTTGAAAGGTGCGTTTCATAACGGACTCGGCTCGCGCCTGCGTCGGCGCATTGCAAGGAAAAGAGCGCGGGATTCTAGTCCCGTCCGCGCTCGCTTGCAAGGTGGCATAACACTGTGGATAAGTTGTGGTCAGTGGGTTATCTTGTCGGGCCGTCGAGCTCGGCGGGTTACGCCGTGTTTTGCCGCAATGGAGCGATCGAGTTGGCGAATACCCTCTGGCAGCGTTGTCTGAGCCACATCGAGACGCGACTTCCCGAAAAAGACGTCAATCTCTGGCTGCGCCCGCTCGAGGCTCATTTCGGCGATGACGGACTGGACCTCATGGCGCCCAATGAGGTCGTGCGGGATCAGGTCGAGCGCGAGCTGCGGGCCCCCATCGCCAATGCACTGAGCGAGCTTGGAGAGCAACCGCGCCGGATCCGGGTTCTGGTGGGCGGCGGCCGACGCAGCCACGCGGCGGAGGTCGATGAAGCGCCGACCCTGACCGATACCAAACGCCATAATCTCGATCCACGCTATACCTTCGAGTCGTTCGTTCAGGGCAAATCCAACCAGATCGCCCGGGCCGCGGCCGAACAGGCCGCCGAGCCGGAGAACATGGCCTACAACCCGCTGCTGATCTACGGCGGCGTGGGCTTGGGCAAGACGCACCTGATGCAGAGCGTCGGTCATCGGCTGCTGGCCAACAACCCGCGGGCCCGGATCGCGTACGTCCGCTCCGAGCATTTCGTCAACGAAATGATCACGGCGATCCGCCATAACCGGATGGATCAGTTCAAGGAGCACTACCGCACGCTCGAGGCACTGCTGATCGACGATATCCAGTTCTTCGCGAACAAGGACCGGTCGCAGGAGGAGTTCTTCCACACGTTCAACTCCCTGCTCGAGGCGAACCAGCGCATCGTGATCACCTGCGACCGGTTCCCCAAGGAAGTCGAAGGACTCGAGGATCGACTCAAGTCACGCTTTTCCTGGGGGCTGTCGGTTGCCGTCGAACCGCCCGAACTCGAGACCCGCGTTGCCATCCTGCTGTCCAAGGCCGAGGCGCACAACGTGGAACTGCCGCAGGAGGTCGCGTTCTTCATCGCCAAGCGTGTGCGTTCGAACGTGCGCGACCTGGAAGGTGCCCTGCATCGATTGAAGGCATCCGCCCAGATCACCGGGGCGCCGATCAGCGTCGACTTCGCCAAACAGGCCCTCTACGACATGCTCGCAGTGTACGACCGTCTGGTCACGCTGGAGAACATACAGAAAACCGTCGCCGAGTACTTCAAGATCCGGCTCGCAGATCTGCTGGGCAAGAAACGCACGCGGTCTATCGCACGCCCTCGCCAGCTCGCCATGGCACTGGCCAAGGAGCTTACCAATCACAGCCTCCCGGAAATCGGGCAAGGCTTCGGCGGACGCGATCATACGACGGTGCTTCACGCCTGTCGCAAGGTCAAGGAACTGCGCGAAACCGATACCCGGATGGATGAAGACTACGTCAACCTCAGCCGGATTCTCACCAGTTAGCTGTGCATAAGTGGTGCATAACCGCAGCCTCGGTTCGATTCGAACCCTGGCGCGTCAAACCACACACAATGAATCCACAGGCCAGCCACAACTTCACCACGCTATTCGCAACAGCATTTGAATCAAATTAACGCGTTGAAATATAAAGAAAAATAGAGTTATCAACAGAAAATTGCTGCAACTGTTGTGACTACTACTAACTTTTCTTTAAGTGCTTAAGACAACAAGGCGGAGACCGTTCGGAGACCCCAGCCATGCAGTTCTCAGTCCAACGCAGAGATATTCTGTCCGCGCTACAGACCGTCATCGGTGTGGTAGAACGAAGACAGACCATGCCGATCCTGTCGAACGTCCTGATACAGGGCGACAACAACCAGCTCAAGATCACGGCGACCGATCTCGAGCTGGAACTGGTTACCCAGTGCCCGGCGGTGATCGAGGAACCCGGTAAACTCGCGGTGCCCGCCCGAAAGTTGCTCGACATCTGCCGAGGGCTGCCGGAAGAGGCTGAAATCACCTGCCGGCAGGAGGCCAATCAAACGCGTATCCAGTCGGGACGATCACGTTTCACATTGTCCAGCCTGTCGGCACAGGATTGGCCGCATCTCGATGAAGTCGAATCCGGCCAGGCCATCAACCTGCCGGAAAGCATGCTCAAGCAGTTATTGGATCGCACCCATTTCGCGATGGCTCACCAGGACGTTCGTTACTATCTCAACGGTCTCCTGTTGGCACTTCGTCACGACCATGTGCGCTGTGTCGCTACCGACGGGCATCGACTGGCGATGAGCGAATCGCCCATCGATCTCGATATCGAGGAGGTCCAACAGGCAATCGTTCCACGCAAGGCCATCACCGAGCTGGTTCGACTACTGGGCCACAGTGAAGCCGAAATCACCTTGTGGTTGTCGAACAAACATCTGCGCCTGCAGCTGCCGGGTCTCAACTTCACCACCAAGCTGATCGACGGCCGGTTCCCCGACTACGAACGCGTCATCCCGGATAACCCCGAGCGCGAGATGCTCGCGAATCGGGATACTATCCGCCAGGCGCTGTCGCGTACCGCGATTCTGTCGAACGAGAAATTCGGCGGCGTGCGCCTGTCTCTGTCACAACACACGCTGAAGTTGCAGGCACAGAACGTCGAACGCGAAGAAGCCGAAGACGAGATCGAAGTCAGCTACGATCACGAGCCCATGGAAATCGGCTTCAACGTAAGCTATTTACTGGATGCGCTCGGGGCCATGCAGGCCGATGAATTCCGGTTGTCGTTGTCCGGACCGGACAGCAGCGGGCTGTTGCAGGCGGTTGGCGACGACCGGAGCCGGTACGTTGTCATGCCGATGCGGTTGTAGCGAGCGCGGGACTACCGTGTGCGGCTAGAGTTGCTCCATATCGAGAACTTCCGTTGTATCGAGCGCTGCGATATCGATGTATCGCCGGGGATCAATTGCATCGTCGGCGATAATGCCTCGGGAAAGACAAGCTTTCTGGAAGCCATCTATATACTCGGCCGCGGCGAATCGTTCCGCCAAGCGCGGCTCGGCCAGGCGGTTCGACACGACAGCGAGGCGCTGACCGTTCGTACGCGTCTGACCGACAGGCAGGGCAGTCGTCATCGAATTGGTTGTCATGCCTCGCGCTCAATGCACCGGATCAAACTCGACGATCAGGCGGAGACACGTCGCTTCGACCTGATCAACGTTCTGCCGTTGCAGCACATCGATCCCAATCTGCATCGCCTGCTCGAGCATGGCCCCAAATACCGGCGACACTTCCTCGACTGGGGCGTGTTTCACGTGGAACACGCTTTTTTCCCGGCGTGGCGGCGATACCGTCGGGCGCTGAAGCAGCGCAATCGCGCATTGCGGGCGCGTCAGCCGAAACACCAGGTAGTCGCCTGGGACGCCGAGCTGGTGCAGCAGGGGGAAATCATCGATGCCTGTCGACGACAGTATCTTGAGCATGTCAAACGGCGCCTCCCCGAGACCACACGCAACTTATTCGGAAACCAGGACATTACGTTCGCCTACCATCCGGGCTGGCGTGGTGATCGAAGCTTTGGCAATGCACTCATCGATAGCCTGGAACAGGACCTGCGTGCCGGGTTCACGCAACAGGGGCCGCATCGTGCCGACATTCGCATATCGATTGCCGCCATGAATGCGCGCGACTGGGTATCGCGCGGACAACAGAAACTGTTGACAGCAGGACTGTTGCTGGCCCAGGCGGATATTCTTCAGTCGACGCGCGGTATTGAACCCGTGCTCCTGCTCGACGACATGGCGGCAGAGCTGGGGGCACGCTATCGCGACGCCTTGGCCGCCGAAGTCGCGCGATTAGGCGTCCAATGTTTTGTCACATTCCTCAGTGCCGAGCTGATTCCGGAGACATTGCGACCCGCGCGAATGTTTCACGTGGAACACGGACACATCATGCCGCCGCCAGCATGACAGGCGTGCTAAAATCAAGTGTTTATTTCTAACCCTCGGGTTGATTCGATGGCTGATTCCAACGGCGATTACAACTCCAGCAGTATCAAGGTCCTGAAGGGGCTCGAAGCTGTGCGCAAACGTCCGGGCATGTACATCGGCGACACCGATGACGGCACCGGACTGCATCATATGGTGTTCGAAGTCGTCGACAATGCCATTGACGAGGCCCTCGCCGGCTACTGCAAGGAAATTCTGGTCACCATTCACCGGGACCAGAGCATTACGGTATCCGATGATGGACGCGGTATTCCCGTCGATATGCACGAGGGCGAGGGCAAGCCGGCCGCCGAAGTCATCATGACGGTACTGCACGCCGGTGGGAAGTTCGACGCGAATTCCTACAAGGTGTCAGGCGGTCTTCACGGTGTCGGCGTATCGGTGGTGAACGCGCTGTCGGACCAGCTCGAGCTCAATATCCACCGCGACGGGCATCGATATCGCCAGACTTACAGCATGGGCGAACCCATGGACGAGCTCGCAGCGCTTGGCGAGACCGATACCACCGGCACGTCGATCCATTTCCACCCGAGCCCGGAGGTGTTCACGAATATCACCTTCAACTACGACATTCTGGCCAAGCGGCTGCGGGAACTGTCGTTCCTGAACTCGGGTGTTCGCATCCGCCTGGTCGAGGAGGCCAGCGAACGCGATGTCGTATTCGAATATGAAGGTGGCATCCGCGCTTTCGTTCAAAACCTCAACGAGAACAAGACGCAGCTTCACGATACCGTGTTCTACTTCAGCACCGAGCGCGACGATATCGTGGTCGAAGTCGCGATGCAGTGGAACGACTCTTATCAGGAGAGCGTGTTCTGCTATACGAACAATATTCCCCAACGCGACGGCGGCACGCATCTCGCCGGCTTTCGTGGCGCGCTGACCCGTAGCCTCAATGGTTACATCGAGTCCGCCGGGCTGGCCAAGAAGGAAAAGGTTTCACCAACGGGCGATGACGCCCGCGAGGGGCTCACGGCGGTTATTTCGGTGAAGGTGCCCGATCCGAAGTTTTCCTCGCAAACGAAGGAAAAGCTGGTGTCGTCCGAGGTGCGGGCAGCGGTGGAATCATCGGTCAGCGAGCAGCTCAGTGACTTCCTTCTGGAGAATCCACGCGAAGCCAAGCTGATCGCGGCGAAGGTGGTCGATGCCGCCCGCGCGCGCGATGCCGCCCGCCGCGCGCGCGACATGACGCGCCGCAAGGGCGCTCTGGACATCGCCGGCCTGCCCGGGAAGCTGGCGGATTGCCAGGAGAAAGACCCCGCGGCATCCGAATTATTCCTGGTCGAGGGCGATTCGGCCGGCGGCTCGGCCAAACAGGGGCGGGATCGCCACAATCAGGCCATTCTGCCGCTCAAGGGCAAGATCCTGAACGTGGAAAAGGCGCGTTTCGACAAGATGCTGTCCTCGGCGGAAGTCGGCACGCTGATTACCGCGCTGGGCTGCGGCATCGGGCGTGACGAATACGACCCGAGCAAGCTGCGCTACCACCGCATCATCATCATGACCGATGCGGACGTCGACGGCTCGCATATTCGCACCTTGCTGCTGACGTTCTTCTACCGACAGATGTTCGAACTGATCGAGGCGGGCTATATCTATATCGCCCAGCCGCCGCTGTACAAGGTGAAGTCGGGCAAGCAGGAGTACTACGTCAAGGACGACAAGGAATTGTCGAATTATCTGCTGCGCCTGGCGCTCAACAAGGCCGAGTTCCGCGTGAGTGCGGACGCGCCGCCGATCGCCGAGGACGCACTGTCCGATCTGGCGCACCGTTACACCCGCATGCTGGAAGACATCGATCGGCTGACGCGCCGCTACGACCCGGCCACGCTCACGGAAATGACTTATCTGGAGCCCGTCACGCCGACGCTGTTCGCCGATGCGGCCTGGATGCAGGGCTGGGCGGATGCGCTCCAGGCGCGGCTCAACGCGCGCGGCGAGCCGCGGCATCGCTACGAGGTGCGGATTCAGCCAGCCGACGACGAACATCCCCTGCATCTGCAGGTCACGCGTTACAGCCATGGTATTCCGCATATTTTCGTCTGGCACGAGGACTTCTTTACCAGCCCGGAATACAAGCGGATCTCGGCACTCGGCCAGGAGCTGCTGCAGTTGCTGGGCGAAGGCGCCTATGTCACGCGCGGCGAACGCGAACAGACGGTGTCGACTTTCGACGAGGCCTATCGCTGGCTGCTGGAACAGGCCAAGCGGGGCCTGAACGTCCAGCGCTACAAGGGGCTCGGGGAGATGAACCCGGACCAGCTCTGGGAAACCACGATGGACCCGAACAGCCGGCGCCTGATGCAGGTCAAGATCGACGACGCCGTTGGCGCGGATCAGATCTTCACCACCCTGATGGGCGACCACGTGGAACCGCGGCGTGAGTTCATCGAACGCAACGCGCTGATGGTTTCGAACCTGGACGTCTGATACGCGGTGCTCGCTGCAGGGGGGGGCTGTCCGCATTGAAAGCCCTCAGCTGCCGCTGAGGGCTTTTTTCATGGGCGGTGCCACCATGGGGGGCGAGCGGCTTGCCCGGCGGCGCGCGCGGGCCATGGCGCCTGTAGGCGGCGAATGCCGTCAGCTCCGGCCAGCACCGGTCACGCGCACTGGCGCCGGCGCGCTACGCGGGCTCAGCTGCGGGCGTGCGCCGCGAGCAGATGATCGACGACGGCCGACAGGTCGTCGCATATCGGGACGCCCCGCCAGCGCCCATCCATGTCGTCAATCGGTTTGCCGGTGCGCACGCCGTAGCCTGCGACGCCGGCGGCGCGCGCGGCTTCGATATCGGTGACACTGTCCCCGATCATCACGCAGTCGTGCGGTTTCAAGCTCCAGCGGCGCAGAATATCCTCGAGCAGCCCCGGCCTGGGCTTGCGGCACGAGCAGTCGTCGTCGGCGGTATGCGGACAAAAGAATATGCCATCCAGCGCGACACCGAGCTCGGCGAGATGCCGTGTCATCTTGTCGTGGATGGCGAACAGATCGTCGTAATCGAACAGGCCGCGACCGAGCCCGGATTGGTTGCTGGCCAGTACCACGCGCAGGCCGGCGTGCTTGAGCCGCGCGATAGCCTCGAGGCTGCCTGCGATCGGTTGCCATTCCGCGGGCGATTTGATGAACGCTTCGCTGTCGTGATTCACCACGCCGTCACGGTCGAGTATGGCCGTGGACACCGGCATTACGCCGATTCGACCGAAAGACAGGATAGATCGGCGATGCGGCGGCACAGGCGATCAATCTGCGCGAGTAACGCCAGACGGTTGCGCTGGAGCGCCGGGTCGTCGCTCATCACCATGACTTCGTTAAAGAAGGTGTCGAGTGGTTCGGCCAGCGGGGCCAGCGCGGACAACGCGCCGGTATAATCGCCTTCGCGGGCGGCGGCCTCGAGCGTGGCCGCGCACGCCGTCGCCCGATCATGCAGTGCCGTTTCCGCCGGTTCGACCATGGCGGCGGGGTCGGCCGTCGCGGCGATGTCGGCATCGGCGTTACGCCTGAGGATATTGCGGATGCGTTTGTGCGCACCGCCGACCACGGCGGCGGCGGGCAGCTGCGCGAAATCGCCGACAGCGCGCACGCGGCGATCGAAATCCTGCATGTCCCGGATATCGAGCGACACAATCGATTCGAAATGCGCGGCCGGCACGCCGTGGTCCACGTAGTAGCCACGTAGACGTTCCATGTGAAACATCCAGAGTGCCTCGCCCGTGTCCTCAGGCGGGTCCACCGGCTGCATGGCAATGGCGGTATCCAGTAAATGCCTGAGGTCGATGGCGATACCCGCTTCGATCAACGTCCGCAGCACCCCGAGCGCCGCGCGTCGAAGACCGAACGGGTCCTTGTCGCCGCTCGGGCGCTTATCGATGGCGAAGATGCCGGCCAGCGTGTCGAGACGGTCGGCGAGTGCAATACAGCGTCCGACCGGCGTTGCCGCAATCGCCGCGCCGGCACCGGCCGGCGCGTATTGCTCGGGCAGCGCGCGGGCCACGGCCTCGGACTCGCCCTCCAGCTCGGCATAATATGCGCCCATCACGCCCTGGAGTTCCGGGAACTCGTTGACCATTTCGGTGAGAAGATCGGTCTTGGCGAGTTCGGCTGCACGTGCGACATCGGCCGCCGCGGCGCCAACCGCGGGCGCCAGTTCCGCGGCCAGGCGGCCAAAGCGTTGGCTCTTGTCGGCCAGCGTACCGAGCGCCTGCTGGAAACTGACGCGTTCCAGCGCCGGGATACGTGCGGCCAGACCCTGACGGCGGTCCTGCTCCCAGAAGAACAGCGCGTCCGCCAGGCGGGGCCGGATCACGCGTTCGTTACCGGCGACAACCTGGGCCGGATCGCGGCTTTCGATATTGGCGACCGTGACGAAACCGGGCAGCAGCGCGCCGTCGTCGCCCTCGACCGGGAAGTAGCGCTGATGTCCTTCCAGCGTGGCCACGAGAACCTCGCGCGGCAGCTCGAGAAAACGCGCATCGAAGCGTCCGGCAATGCCGACCGGCCACTCGACCAGCGCGGTGACCTCGGCCACCAGCGCGTCGTCGACCAAAGCTTGGCCGCCCAGCGACCGAGCAGCGGCCACCACGCCCTCGAGCACCCGGGCCCGACGTTCGGCGATATCCACGATCACGCATCCGGGATCGCGTAGCCGCTCGACGTAGCTGGCTGCGTCCGCGATCTCGATGGTTTCGGGATAATGAAAACGATGGCCGCGGGTGTAACGGTCGGCGCTTTCGCCAAACACCACCAAGGGCAGGATAGCGCTGCCATGCAACGCCACGACCCAATGCACCGGGCGCACGAACGCCGCCTCGGAATCGCCCCAGCGCATGCGCTTGGGAATCGGCAGGGCGCGGAGCGCCGCGTCTACCGCGGGCGGCAGCAGTTCGCCGAGCGCGAGGCCCGGGGCGGTGCCGCGATAGACCAGGCGCCGCCCCTTGTCGCTGTCCTCGCTTTCGAGCGCGTCCAGGGTCGTTCCGACCGAGCGGGCGAAGCCTTCGCCGGCCTTCGTCGGATTGCCCTGGTCATCGTAGGCGATCGCCACGGTCGGTCCGAATTTCTCCACGCGCTCGGCCGCGCTGGCGTCAGCGGTATCGGCAATGATGACCGCCAGGCGCCGCGGCGTGGCCAGACAATGCACCGTGCCGTGCGCCAGGCCGGCCTGGTCCAATTGCGCCGCCAGACCGTCGGCCAATGCCTCGGCCAGCGGATGCATCGCTTTCGGCGGCAATTCCTCGACGCCGATTTCGATCAGAAGGTCTGCACTCATGCCGCGTCGTTATCCTTGTTGAGCATGGGGAAACCGAGTGCCTCGCGCGCCTCGTAATAAGCCTTGGCCACGGCCCGCGCCAGGGTGCGCACGCGCAGGATGTAGCGCTGGCGTTCCGTCACCGAAATGGCATGGCGCGCGTCCAGCAGGTTGAAGGTGTGCGAGCACTCGAGCATGCGTTCATACGCCGGCAGCGGAAGATTCGAGTTCACCAGGGCCAGACATTCTGCCTCGAGCTCGTCAAAGCGTCGGAAAAGCGCCGCCACCGGTGCATGCTCGAAATTGTAGGTCGATTGCTCGACTTCGTTCTGGTGAAACACATCGCCGTAATAGACCGTGCCATACGGCGACGCCGACCACACCAGATCGTAGACCGATTCCACGTTCTGGATGTACATCGCAATGCGCTCGAGGCCGTAGGTAATCTCGCCGGAGACGGGGCGGCAGTCCAGTCCGCCTACCTGCTGGAAATAAGTGAACTGGGTGATTTCCATTCCGTTCAGCCAGATTTCCCAGCCCAGCCCCCATGCGCCCAGGGTCGGCGATTCCCAGTTGTCCTCGACGAAGCGGACGTCATGGATCGACATGTCCAGGCCAAGGGCTTCGAGCGAGCCGAGATACTGGGCCTGGATATCCTTGGGCGACGGTTTCAGCAGCACCTGAAACTGATAATAGTGCTGCAGACGATTGGGGTTGTTGCCGTAGCGGCCGTCCGTGGGTCGCCTGGAGGGCTGGACGTACGCGGCACGCCAGGGCTCGGGGCCGATCGAACGCAGAAACGTGGCTGTGTGGAACGTGCCTGCGCCGACCGGCATGTCCAGCGGCTGCACGACGACGCAGCCGCGTTCGGCCCAGTATTGCTGCAGCGCGAAAATGAGCTGTTGGAAATCCATGCCAGTGCACCGTTTGATCAGGCCGCGATTGTACCGGAACGCCTGCAATCGCTGGGGCGTACGCTATGCACCATAACAGTGCACCAATATGGCGCGGCTCGTTTATGGTGCGCATTCGGCTCTGCTGCGGTGCATCAGGGGCGTCCGGGGGCCTTGAATCGGCGCAGGTGACGTGGCACGGAACCTGCCTTTATAGTGCGTCTGTTGTACTGGCGATTCCGGACAGCTGAGTTCCCATCCCAATGAGGAGTCATCATGGCGAGTAGCAAGGCGCTCGAACTGATCAAAAAGACCGAAGCGAAATTCGTGGACTTTCGTTTCTGTGACGCGCGTGGCAAAGAGCAGCACATGACCATGCCGGCGCATATCGTCGACGAAGAGTTCATGGAAGAAGGCAAGATGTTCGACGGCTCGTCGATCGATGGCTGGAAAGGCATCAACGAGTCCGACATGGTCATGATGCCGGATGACGATTCGGCCGTGCTGGACCCGTTCTTCGAAGAGCCGACCGTCAACATCCGCTGTGACGTGCTCGAACCCAACACCATGATGGGCTACGAGCGCGACCCGCGGACCGTCGCCAAGCGCGCGGAAGCGTATCTGGCCTCGACCGGTATCGCCGATACCGCCCTGTTCGGCCCGGAAGCCGAATTCTTCATCTTCGACTCGGTGCAATGGCACAACGAGATGCGCGGTGCCGGCTTTTCGGTCGACTCCGAGGAAGCCTGCTGGAACAGCGAAACCCGCTATCCGGAAGGCAACATGGGCCATCGTCCGGGCATCAAGGGCGGCTACGTGCCGGTTCCGCCGGTCGATTCCCAGCATGACATCCGCTCGGCCATGTGCCTTGCCATGGAGGAAATGGGGCTCACCGTTGAAGTGCATCACCACGAGGTGGGCACCGCCGGCCAGGGCGAGATCGGCATGTTGTTCAACACGCTGGTCAAGAAGGCCGACGAAACCCTGATCTACAAGTACTGCGTGGCCAATGTCGCCCATGCCTTTGGCAAGACCGCGACCTTCATGCCCAAGCCGCTGGTTGGCGATAATGGCTCCGGCATGCATGTGCATCAGTCGCTGACCAAGGATGGCAAGAACATCTTCTCGGGCGACGAGTACGGTGGCCTGTCCGAGGAAGCGCTGTACTACATCGGCGGCATCATCAAGCACGCCAAGGCCATCAACGCCTTCGCCAATGCCTCGACCAACAGCTACAAGCGCCTGGTCAAGGGCTTCGAGGCGCCGGTATTGCTGGCGTATTCCGCGCGCAATCGCTCGGCGTCGATCCGTATTCCCTGGGTCTCCAGCCCGAAGGCGCGTCGCATCGAGGTGCGCTTCCCGGACCCGACCGCCAACCCGTACTTTGCCTTCTCGGCCATGATGATGGCCGGCCTGGACGGCATCCAGAACAAGATCCATCCGGGCGAAGCCATGGACAAGGACTTGTACGACCTGCCGCCGGAAGAAGAGAAGAAGATTCCGACCGTGGCCCAGTCACTGGAAGAAGCGCTGCAGTCGCTGTCGGCCGATCGCGACTTCCTGAAGAAGGGCGACGTGTTCACCGACGACCTGATCGACGGCTATATCGATCTCAAGATGGAAGAAGTGCTGCGTCTGAAAATGAGCACCCATCCGGCCGAGTTCGATATGTACTATTCCTGCTAGGCCGCAGGACATACTCAGCGGCCGGTGGCGGTCGCTGCGGTCACGAACAGCGCATCCGTCACCACGGATGCGCTTTTTTTTTATGGAATACGCGATGCGGATACGACGACCAGGACGATGGGGCGCGCTCGCGGTCTGGATGGGGCTGGTGACGGCGCTGCCGGCGCAGGCCACGATCTATACCTGGACCGATGCGCAGGGCGTGCGCCACTACAGCGATATCGCGCGGCCGGGCGCCAGGACGGTGCAACTCAAACGGATGCCGAATGGCGGCGCGAGCGCAAGTTCGGCGTCCGCCGGGTCCGGCGCCACACCCGGCGGTGACGCCCGCGCCCTGAACCTGGTCTCGCCCGCTCAGGGGCAGGTCTTCACCAGCCGACAGGGCCAGGTGCCGGTTTCGGTGGTGGTGGGCAACAACGACCACAAGGCCGGGCTCGGCGATGGCGAATCGCTGCGCTACAAGCTCGACGGCAAGCCGGTCGGCTCGGGGCCGACCCGGCACACGCGCCTGACATTGTCGAATGTCGCGGCCGGGCCGCACACCTTCCGTGTCACCCTGCTCTACCGCGGCCATGCGGTCCAGCACAGCGATGCCGTCACGTTTCGCGTCGAGCGCAGCACGCACGCGCCGCCGCCGCAATCCACACCGGACACGGGCAATCGCCGACCGCCGTCCTAAGCTGCTGAATGATGTCGATGTTTGGCCGTTCGATGTATTCCACAGTGGCCCGAACCTTGCTAGACAGCTGCCATGCGTGCCGATGAATACAGCGAGCATCGTCCCGATACGATTCTCGACAATCTCAAGACCGCAGTCGTGTGTCTGGACGACCGGCTGCACGTCACTTATCTGAACACTGCCAGCGAAATGCTGTTCGGCGTGTCCGCCCGGCACTGCGATCAGGAGGCTTTCGACAAGGCGCTGCCCTATCTCGCCGACCATCGCAGCCGACTGACCGCGGCGCTGACCGAGGGGGCCGCCTACACCGAGCGCGAGCTGCACTTGCGTGCGGGCGGTGGCGATCCGCTGATCGTGGACTGCACGGTCACGCCGTTCACCGACCGCGCGGGCGAATCGGCCTTGCTGATGGAGTTTCTGTCCCTGGATCGCCAGTTGCGCATCTCGCGAGACGACCAGATGCGGATCCAGAATCTCGCCAATCGCGAAATGATTCGTGGCATGGCGCACGAGATCAAGAACCCGCTGGGCGGACTCCGCGGCGCCGCCCAGTTGCTCGAGCGCGAAATCGACGACGACGAGCTCAAGGAATACACCACCGTCATCATCCGCGAGGCGGATCGGCTGCAGAACCTGGTGGACGGTCTGCTCGGGCCGCGCCGGCCGCCGAACAAGCAGCCGCTCAATATCCACGAGCCCCTGGAGCATGTGCGCGCACTGATCGATACCGAGTTGCCGCCGGGGATTACGCTCGAGCGCGACTACGATCCGAGTATCCCGGAGGTCCGTGCCGACCGTGAGCAGCTCATCCAGACGTTCTTCAACCTGGTTGGCAACGCGGTCACGGCGCTCGGCCGCTCCGGCAATATCCTGCTGCGCACGCGCACCCAGCGGCTGTTCACCATCGGCGGCGTCAAGCACCGGCTGGTGACCCGGGTCGACGTGGTCGACAACGGGCCCGGTATTGCGCGCGATCTGCTGCCGCGCATCTTTCATCCGATGGTCAGCTCGCGCGCCGAGGGCTCCGGTATGGGGCTGCCGATCGCCCAGTATTTAATCCATCTACACGACGGTCTGATCGAGTGCGAAAGCCGCCCGGGCCAGACCGTCTTCAGCGTCTTTCTGCCCATGGAGGCCAGCGATGGCTGAACTCACTGCCTGGGTCGTCGATGATGACGAATCGATCCGCTGGGTGCTTGAGCGCGCGCTGAAGGCCGCCTCGATCGATGTGGTCTGTTTTCCCGGCGGCGCCGAGTTGCTCGACGCCATCGAAGACAACGTGCCGGACGTCCTGCTCACCGATATTCGCATGCCCGGCATTTCCGGACTGGATCTGCTGGAACGGGTGCATGCGGTGCAGCCGCAGCTGCCGGTCATCATCATCACCGCGCACTCGGATCTGGATTCGGCGGTGTCGTCCTACCGCGGCGGCGCGTTCGAATATCTGCCCAAACCATTCGACCTGGACGAGGCGGTCGAACTGGTCCAGCGCGCCGCCATGCTCGCCGACGAGACCGGTGCCGCCGACAAGACGGGATCGCGCGCGCCGGCCGAGTCGACCATCATCGGCGAAGCGCCGGCCATGCAGGAGGTGTTTCGCGCCATCGGGCGCCTGTCGGCCTCCAATATCACGGTGTTGATCACCGGTGAATCCGGTACCGGCAAGGAGTTGGTCGCGCATGCCCTGCATGAACACAGCCCCCGGGCCGACCGGCCGTTCATCGCAGTCAATACGGCCGCGATTCCGAAGGAGTTGATGGAATCCGAGTTCTTCGGCCACGAGAAAGGTGCGTTCACCGGCGCCGCCAGTCAACGCCGCGGGCGTTTCGAGCAGGCCCATGGCGGCACGCTGTTTCTCGATGAAATCGGCGATATGCCGGCCGATCTGCAGACCCGCTTGCTGCGCGTGCTGCAGGATGGGCAGTTCTATCGGGTGGGCGGTCACGTCGGGGTCAAGGTCGATGTCCGCATCATTGCCGCGACCAATCAGAACCTCGAAGCCGAGGTCAAGCGCGGCCATTTCCGCGAGGATCTGTTTCATCGCCTGAACGTGATCCGGCTGCGCGTGCCGCCGTTGCGCGAGCGTCGCGAGGATATCCCCCTGCTGCTGAACTTCTTCCTTGGGCGTGCCGCGCGGGAACTCGACATGGAGGTCAAGACGCTGTCCCGCGGTGCCAGCGAATACCTGACCGGGCTCGACTGGGCCGGCAATGTGCGCGAACTGGAAAACCTCTGCCGCTGGCTGACCGTCATGGCGCCCGGCCGGGAAGTGGTGCTCGACGACCTGCCGATCGAATTGCGCCCGCGCGCCGACGCCGCGGAGACGCCGTCGGCCATGGGTTTCGGCGCCGAGAGCAGCGCCGCGCCCGCGCCCGACACCGCGCCCGGCCAGCCCGGGGTGCCAAGCGACTGGGACGCGCAACTGTCGAGCTGGGCCGACGAGCGCCTGGCGGCCGGCGCCGATCATCTGCTCGACGAAGCCATACCGCGGCTGGAGCGGGTCATGATTCGCGCAGCACTGGCCCATACCGACGGTCATCGCCAGGAAGCGGCCCGGTTGCTCGGCTGGGGCCGGAATACCCTGACCCGAAAGATCAAGGAATTGTCGCTGTCGGATGAGTCCGCCTGATCCGGTCGGGCATGCGGGCGTGATAGCGTCGTCGCCCTGTGAATCGATCAATGGCGAGGACCCATGTGTCTGATCGCTCTGGCCTGGCAGGTCGACCCGGCCTGCCCCTTGCTATTCGCGGCCAACCGGGACGAATTCTACGAGCGACCGACCGAGGCCGCCCACTGGTGGCAGACACCGCCGGACCTGTTCGCCGGGCGTGACCTGCGGGCCGGCGGCACCTGGTGTGGTGCGGACCGCCGCGGCCGTGTCGCGGCCGTGACCAACGTGCGCGAACCGGGCGCGCCTGTCGCCACCGACCTGCGGTCGCGCGGGTCACTGGTCGCCGATTATTTCGCTGCCGACATCGGCGCGCGCGACTGGGCCGAGCGGGTGGCCGAGATCGGCGCCGCGTATGGCCCTTTCAACCTGTTGGTGGCCGATCCGGCGCGGCTTTGCTTTGTGTCCAATCGCGACAGCGCCGGCGTGCGCGATCTGCCGCCGGGTATCTTCGCGGTCTCCAACGGCCACTGGGGCGAACGGTGGCCCAAGACCGAACGCGCGGAACAAGGCATGGTGCAGCGCCTCGCCGACGGCGACACGGGGGCCGAACCCCTGTTCGATCTGCTGGCCGATCGCACGGCCGCGGCCGAATCCGAGCTACCGGATACCGGCGTGCCGCGGGCGCAGGAACGATTCCTGTCGCCGCCCTTCATCGCCGGCGAACACTACGGCACGCGCGCTTCGACCGTGATCCAGCGCGACGCTGACGGTATGGTGCATTTTTACGAGCGTGGCTTTGCTCAGCAGGGCCAACCGGTGCACCGTATACATCAATCCTGGTCTGTTGGTTCCACATGAAACCGATTCGCCCCTATGGGAGTTGGCCGTCCTCGATCTCCGCGGCCCATGTCGCGGCTGCCGGCCGCAAGTTTGCCGATCTGAGCGTCGATCGCGGCGCCGCCGAAGGTCCGCGTCTGTACTGGCTGGAAAGCCGGCCCGAGGAAGCCGGCCGCAATACGATCATGACGTTATCCGAGCATGGCGCGGTCTCCTGTCTGGAGGCGCCGGCTTCGGCGCGTAGCTCGGTGTACGAGTACGGCGGCGGCGCGTTCGCCGTCCACGCCGGTTTCATATGGTTCGTCAATGCGGCCGACCAGGCGATCTGGATGCGGGACCCGGACGGGCATCTGTCGGCGATCACCGACCCCGAGGCCGAGATGCGCTTCGCCGATCTGCAGTACGACGCGCGATTCGGCCGCCTGATCGCCATCGCCGAGGATCTGGGCGAGTCGCTCGACGAACCGGTGGCCCGCGTCGTGAGTGTGCATCGCGATGGCCGTGTGCATACCCTCGCCTCGGGCCATGATTTCTATGCCAGCCCGCGTCTGGCGCCGGCTTGCGATCGTCTGGTGTGGCTGGCCTGGAATCACCCGAACATGCCCTGGGATGTCAGTGAGCTATGGCAGGCGTCGATCGATGATGACGGCCATGTCGGCGAGCCGCAGCCGTTGTGGCAACCGGACGACATTTCATTGTTCGGGCCGGTGTTCGATCCAGACGGTCGTCTGCATATCGTCGCCGACATTGACAACTGGTGGAATATTCATCGCGAGCGTGTCGGCGCCGCCGGTTTCGAGGCGCTGACGGCCGAACGCGGTGAGTTCGGTGTGCCGCAGTGGGTGTTTGGCCAGTCAACCTACGACTTCACCGACGATGGCCGCCTGTTCGCGTTGCTCACCCAGGCGGGCGTCTGGCATCTGGGCGAGGTCGATCGGGTGTCCGGCGCGTTCCATCGCCTGCGCCACGATAGCGATTTCTTCGAGCAGATCACCGCGCTGGGCGACCGGATCGCCGTGGTTGCGGCCAGCCCGTCGCGCGCCAAACACATCCGGCGCCTGGATTTCGAAGGCTCGGGCGAAGTGCTGCGCTCGGCTGACAGTCTGCCGGCCGACGCGGCCCTGTCACGGCCGGAGCCGCTGAGTTGGCCCACCGGTGACGGCGATACCGCGCATGGGCTGTTTTATCCCCCGTCCAGCGAACGCTGGACGGCGCCGTCCGACGAGCGGCCACCGCTGATTCTGAAGTGCCACGGCGGCCCCACCGGCGCGACCGACACGGCGCTCGATGCACGGATCCAGTACTGGACATCGCGCGGCTATGCCGTGCTCGATGTCAATTACCGCGGCAGTACGGGATACGGGCGCGATTATCGAATGGCGCTCGATGGCGTCTGGGGCGTGGCCGACGTCGAGGATTGCCAGACCGGCGCCGCCCATCTGGCCGAGGCCGATCGCATCGATCCCGAGCGCGTCGTCATTTCCGGCTCGAGTGCCGGCGGTTATACCGTGCTGTCGGTGCTGGCCTTCACCGACCTGGCGGCCGCGGGCGCCAGCTACTATGGCATCGGCGATCTCAAGCGGCTGCTGGCCTCCACGCACAAGTTCGAATCGCGTTATCTGGAACGCCTGATCGGCCGCGACGAACAGACATTGATTGCGCGTTCGCCGCTGTATCATGCCGATCAGCTGGACTGCCCGGTGCTGTTCCTGCAGGGCGGCCAGGACAAGGTCGTTCCGCCGGATCAGGCGGAATCCATGGTCGCGGCGCTTTCCGAGCGCGGCGTGCCGGTGGCCTATGTGCGTTTTGAATCCGAACGCCACGGTTTTCGTAATGCCGATAACGTGATGACCGCGATCGAAGCCGAGCGCAGTTTCTACAGCCGGGTGCTGCGGATCTCGGACGTCGAGGATCTCGAGCCGCTGGCGATCGAGAATTTCGACGACCTGTGACGCCCCCGGATACGGGGGCGGGTGATCGGCGGTGGCCACAATCGGGGTCGACGGTATCGCTATGGGGCCCGCTTCTGGGGTAGGCTTGATTGCGCACAAGCGTTTTTTTCGTTCCTGGGCTCTGGTTTGTTAGTCGTTGATTACAGCGGGTTTGTTGCGCACGCAGCGGCCGGTCATGAAGCTATGCAGTCATTGTGAAGTACGGTTCCCCGCGTTGGTATACTGGAACAGTAATTTTTATTACCGTGATCGGGGTCACCGGGATGGCGCTCGTGCCCCGGGCGCTGGCCGACGATGTGGACGTCAAGATCAAGGGGATCGGCGACCCGCTCGAGAGCAATGTGCGCAAGTCGCTGTCGGTGGCCGGCAAGCACAAGCAGCCCTGGTCGCCCGATCAGATTAAACGCCTGTATCGACTGGCACCGAAAGAGATCAAGCAGGCACTCCAGCCGTACGGGTATTTCAATCCCCGGATCAGCGAGCGGCTGAAGCAGCCCGGCGGTGATTCCAAGACCTGGAAGGCGAAATTCGAGATCAAGCACGGGCCGGCGACCCGGATCACCAAGCTGAATATCGACGTGCGGGGGCCCGGTCGTGGATTGGATGCGGTCAAAAAGGCCCTGCATTCGACCCAGCTGGCCCAAGGCAAGCGTCTGGTCGAATCCCAGTACTCGGACACCAAGAGCGCGCTCTACAATGCGGCCTACAACGCCGGCTATCTGGACGCGAAGTTCAGCCAGTCGGCGATCCGGGTCAACCCGAAGAACAACACCGCCGAGATCGATCTCGTGCTCGATACCGGCGAACGGTATTACTTCGGCCCGGTCACCTTCGACCAGCACTTGCTCAACGACAAGTTTCTGCATCGCTATGTGCCTTTCAAACCGGGCCAGCCGTACGACGCCGAGCAGTTGATCAACCTGCAACTGGCGCTTTCGAATACCGACTACTTCAGCCAGATCGAGATCCAGGCCCCGCGGGACCAGGCCACGCGTACGCCGGCGCTGCATCGTTGGTTCTATGATCTGATCTACCCGCCACGGCATCCGCCGGAACCGATCGGCGAGTTGCGTGTCCCGGTGACGGTCAAGGCCAAACCGAGCAAGGGGCAAAGCTACAAGATCTCCGCTGGCTACGGCACCGATACCGGCCCGCGGCTTGGCCTCGGTGTGAAGTTCCCGCACATAAACCGGTATGGCCACCAGTTCCGGACCAACCTGCGTCTGTCGCAGGTTCAGCGCACCCTGCAGTCGGCCTACGACATCCCGATTGGTGATGTAACGACCGACAAGCTCAGCTTCACCGGCACGATCAGCAACCAGGATTTCGGCGACGTCACGTCAACGATCTACGGTGTGGGTGTCACGCGCGATACCAGTTGGTCCCTTGGCCGCAAGCGCGCTTATGTCAAGATCGAGCGCGAGAACTACAGTCTGGGGCAAGGCAACCGTCAGAGTACGCTGCTCTACCCGGGCTACAACATCACATTGAAGAAAGCTGACAATATGATGTTCACGCGCAAGGGGGTCAGCCTGTCGCTGGATGTGCATGGCGCCAGCAGTGCCCTGTTGTCGACCGCGAGTTTTGTATCAGCCGATTTCACCGGCCATGCGGTGCTGCCGATGACGGCCACCACGCGGCTTGTGCTGCGCACCGAGTTGGGTGCCATCGAGACCAACAATTTCAATAATGTGCCGCCTTCCCAGCGCTTCTTCGCCGGCGGCTCCGGTAGCGTGCGCGGCTATGCCTATCAGTCGATCAGTCCGACCAACAGTAAAAACCACGATATCGGCGGGCGCTATCTGGCCTCCGGCAGCATCGAGGGGGACTGGTTCTTCTACAAGAAATTCGGTGTGGCGGCTTTCTTTGATGCGGGCGATGTCGAGAACAGCATCAGCAACTTCTCGTTCAGGAAAGGTGTCGGTATCGGTTTCCGCTGGGGGTCGCCGGTGGGCATGGTGCGGCTTGATGTGGCCCATCCATTGAATCACTCGAGCAGCAGCGTTCGCGTCGATTTCAGCCTCGGGCCCGATCTGTGAGTGAGTCGCAAGACAGCGCCGAACAGACGCGCCAACCGGAACCGAACAGGCCGCGCCGCCGGCGTTCGCGTGTCTGGCGCGTGCTCAAGTGGGCGCTGCTGGTGCTGCTCGTCCTGGTTCTGGTTCTGGCGGGCCTGGTCTGCTGGGTCGGCGGTACGCGCAGCGGCACCGAATTCGCCTGGCATCAGGCCGAACGGTTCATGCCTGCCGATATCCATATCGCCTCGGTCAAGGGCCGGCTGATCGGGCCGCTGCACATCAAGGGCGTCGATTACGATACCGATGCCATGAAAGTGCATATCGGCTCGATCGATTTCGATATGGACTTCTCGGCCATCTGGCACCGGACCGTCCATATCAAGCATCTGGACGTGCATAACGTCGATTACACCGTCACCAAGGCGACGCCGAAACAATCCAGGCAAACGAGCCAGCCGTTCTCCATGCCGAAGCGGATCCATCTGCCCGTCACGGTGATCGTGGATCGGGTGGCGGTGACCCACGTCACGGCCATCACCGCGCCCAAGGCCAAACCGGTGAAGGTCGATCGCCTGCAATTAACCGGTGCTCGCCTTGCCAGGGCCCAGTGGCGCATCAAGTCCTTGACCGGGCATGGCCCGATGTTCGACCTCGACGCGCATGCTGCGGTTACGCCCAACAGCGGCTACAACACCAAGCTGCACGCCAGGGTGGATGTGCGCCTGCCCCACTATGCGCCGCTGTCGGCCACCGCCGAAATCACCGGCAAACTCGATGACCTGAAGCTGGCCGCCAACGTCGCCGCGCCTTACAACCTCAAGCTCAACGGCCACGTCACTGACGCCCTGTCCAGACCGACCATCGACGCCGAGCTCCAGGCTCATGGCGTGAAGACCCAAGCGATCAGCAAGACACTGCCACAGATCGCCGCCGACGCCGACATCAAGGCCAAGGGCCCGGTCGACGATCTCGGGGTGCAGCTGTCGGGCCACGTCGACAGCGCCGACTATGGCAAGGCAACGCTGGACGGCGGCCTGCACTACACGCCCAAGGCTGTCGACATCCACGGTCTCAAGATCGGCGTGCCGGCCACCCACGGCCAGCTCACGGCCAACGGGACGATCGCCATGGCCAGCGGCAACAAGATGGATCTGACCGTGAACTGGTCGAATCTGGCCTGGCCGTTGTCAGCCAAGCCAGCGTACAAGTCCGGCCACGGGAAGGTCCGGCTGACCGGCAGTCTCGACCACTACGACCTGAATACCAACCTGGTCTGGCAGGTGATCGGGCAGACCCGGGGCAAGCTTGCCGCCCAGGGTTCCGGCAGCATGAAAGCGTTCGATTTGAAGTCGCTGGATATTTCTGGTGGGCCCGGGCATATCACCGGCCACGCCCGGACGCAGTGGTCGCCCAAGCTCGACGTGAGTGCCCACTTGCAAGGCCGCCATATCAATCCGGGCGCGATCGTGGCCAACGTCCCGGGCGACTTCAATCTCAATCTCGACGTCACCGCCACCCGGGTCGGCCAGCAGATCCATGCGGATCTGAAATCGCTGACCGCTCATGGCAGCCTGCGTCACCAGCCGCTGGACCTGAAGGCCAAAGCCCGGTATCTGGGGAATCACGTCCACGTCGATATGCTGCATCTGGTCTCCGGCGCGGCCAAGGCCGACGTCAACGGCACCTTCGGCTGGACGCCCAACGCCAAGCTGGACGGGCAGTGGTCGGTTCACTCGACCGATCTGTCGACGATCATGCCGGGGCTGGCCGGCAGTCTGCAGACCGACGGGCACGTGTCCGGTCGCTTCAAGGCACCGGACATCACCGCCAAGCTCACCGCGCGCCATCTCAATGCCTACGGCGACAAGGTGGCATCCGCCGACATGAATGCCAGAGTCGATTGGTCGGGGGCGACGCAGTCCAGGCTCGATCTGGCCGTGCACGGGATCGACGCCTCCGGCCAGAAGATCCGCAAGGTCGCGCTGAATCTCGATGGCACGCCGGCCAAGCATCGTTTGTCGTTGAAGCTGGACAGCGACACGGCCAAGGCCGACCTGGCGCTGACGGGTTCACTGAACAAGAAAAGCTACCGCGAGCAGTTCACGCTGCGCCACCTGACCGCCGGTTACGGCAAGCTTGCGCCCTGGTCGCTGGCCTCGCCGGCTTCGGGGGCCGTTTCGGCCAAGGCCCAGTCGATCGACAACGCCTGCCTGACCTCGGGTAGTGCCCGCCTGTGCCTGACCGGCAGTCACGACGCCAAGCGCAGCAAGGGCCACGTCAAACTCTCCGATTTCAACTACGACTATGCCAAGCACTTCTTCCCCGCGGGTCTGAAGGTCACCGGGTCGGTCTCGGGCCAGGTCGACGCCAAGCTGCCTACGGGCGGTACGCCCCAGGTCAACGCCAATCTGCAGACCTCGGCAGGGACGGTCAGCATGGCCAACGCCCAGGCCGAGCGGGTCAAGGTGCTCGACATGCAGCCCGGCCATATCAAGGCGAAGATGGCCAACAACGGGCTGGACGCCGACATCGACCTGCCGCTGGCCGGCAGCGACGGCATTCGTGCGCAGGCCCATGTCGCCCCCGGATCCGGCAGCCTGATACAGCATCCGTTGCATGGCCAACTGCATATCGGCCTTGCATCGATGGATTTCCTCACCAAGCTTTCGTCCCAGGTGGATACCTTCGACGGCCATTTCGCCGGCGACATGCGGCTTGGCGGGACGCTCGCCAAACCGACCGTGCGCGGCCGTATGGGGCTGGATGCATCCAGGGTCGTTCTCGTTACGCCCGGGCTGACGCTGACCGACGTGAGTCTGGCGGCCCAGGGCCGGGGGAACGCCATCGACATCACCGCGGCGGCCAAGTCCGGTGGCGGCACGCTCAACGTCAATGGCAAAATGCCGCTGGCCGATCGCGGGCAGACCGTCAATCTGGCGATCAAGGGCGATCATTTCCAGATTGTCCACATCCCCGATGTGACGGCGTATGTCAGCCCGGATCTCAAGGTCGCCGTCACCCCCGCGCGCGTGAACGTCAGCGGCAGTGTGACCATTCCCCAGGCCGCGATTACGCCGAAGAACCTGCCGGCCTCGGGGGTGACCACGCCGTCGTCCGATCAGGTCATCGTCACCCACAAGGCGCCGGCCACCCAGGCCGCGGCACGCGCCATTCATGCCGACGTGAACGTTATCCTCGGCAAGAAAGTACATATCGATGGTTTTGGCCTGAAGGCCGATCTGGGGGGCAACCTACGCGTGGTCCAACAGCCCGGCAACGAGCCGACCGGTACCGGGGCGATCCAGATCACCAAGGGCTCCTACCAGGCCTACGGCCAGAATCTGGATATCCAGAAGGGCAAGATCGTGTTCGCCGGCGGCCCGGTCAGCGAGCCCGGCGTCGATATCAAGGCCGCCCGCTACCCGACCAAGGACGTGACGGTGGGCGTGCACGTGCATGGCAGCATCAAGAACCCGAAGCTCGAACTCTTCTCTGATCCATCGATGACCCAGTCGGAACAGCTGTCCTGGCTGTTGCTCGGCCGGCCACTGAACGCCACCAATGGGCAGCAGTCGAGTCTGGTCGCCCGGGCCGCGCTGGCGCTGGGCTCCTCTCGCGGCAACAAGGTATTGCAGAGCATCGGCAACAAGCTGGGGCTGGACAATGTCGGTATCGGCGCCGGCGCCGGCAAGAGCAGCAGCGAAGCCGCGTTTACGGTCGGCAAGTACCTGTCGCCGAAATTGTATATCGGCTACGGCCTCGGCCTGTTCGACCAGGTCTCCACGGTCACCATGCGTTATACCCTGTCGTCGCACTGGACACTCGAGACCTCATCGAGCAGCCAGGCCACCGGCGGCGATATCATCTGGACATTCGACCACTAAGAGCCGATCGAAACAGGCTCTTATTAATCCGGCATCAAAACAGCTGAATTCATCAGCTGTTTTCAACCCCTTCAAAAATAAAAGCCGGCGCCTGTCGGTTTTATTTTCAAAGGCTTCGCGGCCAATGGCCGCGCCGAGCATGCGGTCGCATACTCGCGCTATTAACCCGAAGAACCATCTATTTTGTGCCGGGTTAATAGTGTTCAGTCCCGGTTTTCGCGCGACCGACGCCGCAGGTAGTAGATCAGCCAGGCAATGCCGGCCAGCACGAGTACCAGCGCGAGCAGCGCCTGCTCGACATTCTGGATATGGCTGACCGCCTGGCCGATGGCGTCGGCCAGGTAGTGCGCGATCACGGTGACCGTGGTCGACCAGATCAGCGTGCCGATGAAATCGTAGAACAGGAAACGCCATGGTGAGACGCCGAGAGAGCCAAGCACGAACGGCGTGAGCGAGCGCATCGCCCAGAGAAAGCGAAAGCCGATCATGACGACCGCGCCGTAGCGCTCCAGCAGGGCTTCGATCTGGGTCGCGCGCGCATGCCATTTCGGACGCTTGGCCAGCGCCGGTCGACCCATCTTGTGGCCGATGTGAAACCAGATATTGTCGCCCAGGAGGGTGCCGATCGTCGCGGCAAGCCAGACGCCGTGACCGGTCAGTACGCCGTTGTTCGCTGCCAGCATGCCCAATAGAATCGAGGCCTCGCCCTCGAAAAAGCAGCCGGCCGCGACCGCGAAATAGCCGTATTGCGCGATCAGGTGCCACAGCGTATGGATCATGAGTTCGTTTGCCCTGTTGCCTTATGCCAGGCGTTCGCGCAGCCAGCGGCCAATGGTCGCGACTTCGGGCAGGCAGACCTGGTGTGCCATGGGGTATTCGTGCCAATCCACCGCATAGCCGGCTTCGGCGAGCCGATCCCGGCTGTCGCGCCCCAGCGTGATGGGCACGACGGGATCTTCGCTGCCATGGGCCATGAAGATGGTCACGCCTCGATTGGCATCGTTGGCTTCGGCGGCCAGCGCGTCATGCAGCGGCAGATAAGTTGAAAGCGCCATGATACCGGCCAGTAGCGCGCCGTGGCGCAGCCCGGTATGCAGCGCCACCGCCCCGCCCTGGGAAAAGCCCGCGAGCACGATGCGGTGAGCGGGGATGCCGGCCTCGATCTCATGCGAGATCAGCGCTTCAATTGCGACCGCGCTGGCCTCGATCCCTTCGCGATCCTGCTTGTCGGCGATATCCACGCCCTTGATGTCGTACCACGCCGGCATGCGCATGCCGCCGTTCACGGTGACCGGTTTTTGCGGTGCGTTGGGAAACACGAAACGAATCGCGTGGTGCTCGCCAAGCCCCAGTTCGGGGATGATGGGCACGAAGTCATTGCCGTCGGCGCCCAGGCCGTGCAGCCAGATGACACTGGCCGTTGCCGCGGCCGGCGGCTGGATTTCAACGCAGTCGAGCATGATCATGTCCGTCGGGGGGTACCGATGGCGAAGTCTGGACAGCCCCTGAGCGACATGCAAGATCGGGAACGTGACGAAAGCAATGCGCGGCCTTCGACGCATGGGCCAGTTGCGATAGTATCGGGCGCAGTCATGTACACAACAACGACCCCGAGTCGTTTGGAGTTCCGATGAAATCACGCGCAGCGATCGCCTGGGAAGCCGGCAAGCCGCTATCGGTCGAGGAGATCGACGTCGCCGACCCGAAGGCCGGCGAAGTGCGGGTGCGCATCGTGGCCACCGGCGTTTGTCATACCGATGCCTATACGCTGTCGGGCAAGGATCCGGAAGGGTTTTTCCCGCGCATTCTGGGCCATGAGGGCGGCGGCATCGTCGAGGACGTCGGCGCTGGCGTGACCTCGGTGGCGCCGGGCGATCACGTGATCCCGCTGTACACGGCCGAATGCGGCGAGTGCAAGTTCTGCAAGTCGGGCAAGACCAACCTCTGCGGCGCGGTGCGCGAGACCCAGGGCCAGGGCGTGATGCCGGATGGCACCACCCGTTTTTCCCGGAACGGCCGGGATCTGTACCACTACATGGGTACGTCCACGTTCTCGGAATACACCGTCGTGCCCGAGGTATCGCTCGCCAGGATCAGCCCGGACGCCCCGCTGGACAAGGTCTGCCTGCTCGGCTGCGGCATCACCACCGGAATCGGCGCGGTCTACAACACGGCCAAGGTCGAGCCGGGTTCGACGGTGGCCGTGTTCGGTCTCGGCGCGATCGGGCTGTCGGTGATCCAGGGCGCCAAGATGATCGGCGCCGAGCGCATCATCGCCATCGACCTGAACCCGAGCAAGTTCGAGTTCGCCGGCCAGCTCGGCGCCACCGACTTCGTCAATCCGAAGGATTACGACGATCCGATCCAGCAGGTCATCATCGACATGACCGACGGCGGCGTGGACTACTCCTTCGAGTGCATCGGCAACACCGACGTCATGCGCGCCGCGCTCGAGTGTTGCCACAAGGGCTGGGGCGAATCGACCATCATCGGCGTGGCGGGTGCCGGCGAGACCATCGAGACGCGGCCGTTCCAGCTGGTGACCGGGCGCGTCTGGCGCGGTTCCGCCTTCGGCGGCGTGAAGGGCCGCACCGAGCTGCCGGATTATGTCGGCCGCTATATGTCGGGCGATATCAACATCGACGATTTCGTTACCCACGATCTCAAGTTCGAGCAGATCAACGAAGCCTTCGACCTGCTGCACGAAGGCAAGGCCATTCGTTCCGTGCTGCATTTCTGAACAACGCGAGCCTCCGGGAGGTCCGCATGGACGTAAAACAGATCGACGAACACAAATCCTTTGGCGGCTGGCAGCGGCGCTATACCCATGTGTCCAGGGTCTGCGGCTGTGACATGACGTTTGCGCTGTATCTGCCGCCGGCCGCCGAGCATGGGCGCGTGCCGCTGGTCTACTGGCTGTCGGGGCTGACCTGCACCGACGAGAACTTCGTCAACAAGGCCGGCGCACAGGCCGTGGCCGCCGAACTCGGCATCGCCATCGTCGCGCCCGATACCAGCCCGCGCGGCGACGACGTGGCCGACGATGATGCCTACGATCTCGGCCAGGGCGCCGGTTTTTACGTCAACGCCCGCCAATCGCCCTGGTCGCGCCATTATCGGATGTACGACTATGTCGTCACCGAGCTGCCCGACCTGCTCGCCGAGCGCTTCGGGGAGCAGCTCGATCTGTCGCGCGAGGCGATCGCCGGTCATTCCATGGGCGGCCACGGCGCGCTGGTGATCGGGCTGCGCAATCCGGATCGCTTTGCAGCCATATCCGCCTTCTCGGCGATCTGCAATCCGGTCGACGTGCCCTGGGGCGAGAAAGCCTTCTCGACCTATCTCGGCGATGACCGCAAGGCCTGGACCGCGTATGACGCCAGCCTGTTGCTGGCGCATGCCGATCACGCCGCGGCCCTGCCGCCGGTGTTGCTGGAGCAGGGGCTGGCCGATGGGTTTCTCGATGAACAACTCAAGCCCGAAGCATTGGAGGCGGCGGCCGATAAAGCCGGCGCCTCGGTGGAAGTGCGGCGCCGCGACGGCTACGACCACAGTTATTTCTTCATCGCCACCTTCATCGGCGAGCACCTGCGTTTTCTTGCACGCCACATGGGCGTCTAGGAAAGCCCTAAACTGTCAGGCTGAAACCGGAATACGAGTGTGCGCATGAAGCCCGTCATCCTGGCCCTGTTCATCGCCCCGGCGGCCGGCCTCTTGCTGGCCGGCTGCGGCCAGAAGGGCTCGCTGTATCTGCCGGGCCACAATCCGAACCCGCCCAAGCCGCTGATCAAGCCGGCGGCACCGGCTCAATCCGGGCAATCTTCCGACGGCGGGGCAAACAAGACGTCCACCGCACCGGCCGTGTCGAGCAAGCCCAACACAAACCGCAGCGAGCCGTAGATGGATCATTTCGAGTATCGAGACGGCGCGCTTTACGCCGAAAACGTGCCGGTAGCCGATATCGTGCAACGTTTCGGCACGCCCACTTATGTCTATAGCGCCGCGACCCTGTCGCGTCATTATCGCGTGTTCGACGACGCGCTCGCGGGCATCGATCACGACATCTGTTTCGCGGTGAAGGCCAACGGCAACATCGGCGTGCTGGGTGTGCTGGCGGATCTGGGCAGCGGTTTCGATATCGTGTCGGTCGGTGAATTGGAGCGCGTGATCACCGCCGGCGGCGATCCGGCGCGCGTCGTTTTCTCGGGCGTGGGCAAGCGCGTCGACGAGATCGAGCGTGCGCTGGAAGTCGGCATCGCCTGTTTCAATGTCGAATCCGAAGCCGAGTTGGCGTGTATCGATGCCGTGGCTCAGCGCATGGGGCTTGTGGCGCCGATTTCCCTGCGCGTGAACCCGGATGTGGATGCCCAGACGCATCCCTACATCTCCACCGGGCTGAAGGAAAACAAGTTCGGCATCGCCATCGACCGGGCGGAAGCGCTGTATGCCGACGCCGCCGGCCGGGCCGGCCTGGCGCCGATCGGCGTGGATTGTCATATCGGCTCGCAGCTGACCACGCTCTCGCCGTTTCGCGACGCGGTCGGTCGCGTCCTCGATCTGATCGATCGCCTGGCCGGGCGTGGTATCGAACTCTCGCATATCGATGTCGGCGGCGGGCTGGGCGTATGCTATCGCGACGAGACGCCGCCGACCCCGGCGGAATACGCCAGCGCCATCGCGGACATGCTTGGCGATCGCCCCTTGAAGCTGATTCTGGAACCGGGTCGCGTGCTGGTCGCCAACGCGGGCATCCTGGTCACGCGGGTGGAACTGCTCAAGCCCGGGCCGGCCGAGGGCGACAAGCATTTTGCCGTGGTCGACGCCGCCATGAACGATCTGATCCGGCCGGCGCTCTACGACGGTTGGCATCGCGTCGTGCCGTTGCAAATGAATAAGCACGGCGGCCAGACGCGCAGCTGGGATATCGTGGGCCCGATCTGCGAAACCGGAGATTTCCTGGCCCAGGGGCGTGAACTTCCCCTGGCGGCGGGCGATTTGCTGGCGGTGCGCACGGCCGGTGCCTACGGCTTCACCATGGCCTCGAACTACAACGCCCGCCCGCGTGCCGCCGAAGTCATGGTCGTGGACGATGCGATGCACGAAGTCCGCGCCCGCGAAACGCTGGCCGATCTCATGCGCGGCGAGCGACGGCTGCCGTTTTCCTGAGTCGTTTCTGCTTCTCTGGGCGCATCATCAGGATATTTTGTCAGCGGATTCAAGTAGATGGCGGTCGGCTGATGCGTCGTTGCAGTCTTCGTGGCGCCGCGATTTCTAGCGTTGCCGATTCCGGGTGAAACAACGCGAAACGGTTCGACTGTCGGCATTAAGCGTCCTTGGAACAACACGCCCATCGCCGATGGCGCCCCAGGCGGTTATGGCATCCAAACCATAACCGCCATCTGCGTGAATCTGCGCTGATCTGCGGATAAATTTGACGAACAAAGCCGCCGCAATAGGCCGACCACCGTCGTAGGTCTTCAGGCCGCTGCTTTCGCAATACGAACGGCGGTACTGAAAGCCGTGGCGCTCCGAAGGCCGCCACAACTCTTCCAGTCGCCCGCCATCGGTGCAATCGGTGAAATCTGTGGATAACCCTTCAGGAACGAAGCCACCCAACCGGCCCGGGCCCGGATAGCGCCACGCACTACGACGACACGCCAACCGCCCGCCATCCGCGTGAATTTGCGGACAGGTTTTTGTAAGGAACGATGCCGTGCAAATGGACCCGAAGGCGCCGCGCTCTTAAAGTGTCGGTCGCACTCTTCGTATCGTGTTCCGCACGCGCCTTGTCATGTCCGAATCCAACGCCCGTGGCCCGCTGATCCTCATCGACGGCTCGTCCTGGCTGTATCGCGCCTTTCACGTGCTCCCGCCGCTGACCAACGCCGAAGGCCAGCCGACCGGCGCGATCTATGGCATGACCAATATGCTGCGCAAGTTCCTGCGCGAATACGATTCGGATCGCATCGTCGTGGTCTTCGACCCGCGCGGGCCAACCTTCCGCAACGAGCTGTTTGCCGACTACAAGGCCAACCGGCCGCCGGTACCGCCGGATCTGGCCGACCAGTTCGAGGGCATTCGCGACGTCATTCACGCCATGGGCCTGCCGATCGTGCAGATGGACGGCGTGGAGGCCGACGACGTGATTGGCACGCTGGCGGTGCGCGAGCCGGGCCCGGTGGTGATCGTGACCGGCGACAAGGACATGGCCCAGCTCGTCAACGAGCGGGTCGTGTTGCTCGACACCATGCAGGACAAGCGCACGGACGTAGCGCGCGTACACGACAAGTTCGGCGTGGGGCCGGAGCTGATCACCGATTACCTGGCGCTGGTCGGCGATACCTCCGACAACATTCCGGGGATCGACAAGGTTGGCCCCAAGACCGCCGCCAAGTGGCTGATCAAGTACGGTAATCTCGCCGGCGTGATCGAGCATGCCGACGATATCGGCGGCAAGGTGGCCGAGAATCTGCGCGCCCGGCTCGATCAACTGCCGCTCTATCAGGATCTGGCGACGATCCGTACCGAACTGGATCTGGCCGGCATCGCCGATGAGCTGACCCGGCGTGAGCCGGATACCGAAGCCCTTGCCGCGTTGTTCCGCCGCTACGAGTTCAACAAGTTCCTGGAGGAACTGGATGCACCGGCCGAAGCAGCCAACGGTGGCGATGCGCCGGGCGCGCCGGTCGATACGCACTACCACACCGTGCTGGATAGCGAGGCGCTCGAGGCCATGATGGCCAAGCTCGAAGCCGCCGAGCTGATCTGTGTGGATACCGAGACCGACGCCCTGTCGGCGATGCAGTCGAATCTGGTCGGGCTGTCGTTCGCGGTGACGCCCGGCGAGGCCTGGTATGTGCCGGTCGGCCATAATTATCTGGGCGCGCCGGACCAGCTGCCGATGGATAGCGTGCTCGATCGCGTGCGCGGCGTGCTGGAGAATCCGGCTATCAGCAAGCTCGGCCAGCACATCAAGTACGACCTGAACGTACTCGCGCGCTACAACGTGCACCTCGCCGGCGCCAATCAGGACACCATGCTCGAATCCTACGTACTGGATTCCACCGCCACGCGCCACGACATGGATTCGCTGGCCCAGAAGTATCTGGCGCGCACGACGACCAAGTTCGAGGAGGTGGCGGGCAAGGGCGCCAAGCAGGTCGGCTTCAACCAGGTCGCCCTGGATGTGGCCACGCCGTATGCCGCCGAGGACGCCGATGTCACGTTGCAGCTGCACCAGCTGCTGCATGCGCGTCTGGGCCAGACCGGCCGCCTGCTCGAACTGTATGAAACGGTCGAGATGCCGCTCATGCCGGTGCTCGCCGGCGTCGAGTCCAACGGGGTGCTGGTCGACGACCAGTTGTTGAAGCGCGTATCCGGCGAAATGGCCGAACGCATGATCGAGATCGAGCAGCAGGCGTTTGCGGCGGCGGGCGGCGAGTTCAACCTGGGCTCGCCCGCCCAGCTCAAGGACATTCTGTTCGACCGGCTGGAACTGCCGGTGATCCGCAAGACACCCAAGGGCGCGCCGTCGACCGCCGAAGACGTACTGCGCGAACTGGCTGACAAGCACGCGCTGCCGGCGCATATCGTGGCCTGGCGTGAATTGTCCAAGCTGCGCTCGACCTACGCCGACAAGCTGCCGACGCTGATCAACCCGGCCACCGGGCGAATCCATACCAGCTACCATCAGGCGGTGACCGCCACCGGGCGGCTGTCGTCATCCGATCCCAACCTGCAGAACATCCCCATCCGGACCGAAGCCGGACGCCGTATCCGCGAAGCCTTTATCGCTCCGCCCGGCTACAAGATCCTGGCGGTCGACTATTCCCAGATCGAACTGCGCATCATGGCGCATCTGTCGGGTGATCCCGGGCTGCTTGCAGCCTTCAACGAACAGCGCGATGTGCACGCGGCAACGGCCAGCGAAGTGTTCGATACGCCGCTTGAGCAAGTGAGCGTCAACCAACGGCGTGCGGCCAAGGCGATCAATTTCGGCCTCATGTACGGCATGTCCGCCTATGGTCTGGCCAAACAACTCGAACTGTCGCGTGAGGATGCGGGCGCCTATATCGATCGTTTTTTCGAACGTTTTGCCGGCGTGCATCGCTACATGGAACAAACGCGTGCCGCGGCCAGGGCCGATGGCTACGTCGAAACGCTGTTCGGGCGTCGTCTTTATCTGCCCGAGATCAATGCGCGCAACGGCACCCGCCGCCAGGGGGCGGAGCGGGCCGCGATCAACGCCCCGCTACAGGGCACAGCCGCCGATCTGATCAAAAAAGCGATGATCGAGGTCGATGCCTGGCTGCGAGAAACCGGCGAGGATGCGCGCATGATCATGCAGGTACACGACGAACTGGTCTTCGAGGTGCCGGCTGCCGAGGGCGAGCGGCTGGGTAAGGCCATCGCCAACCGTATGAGCGCGGTCGCCGAGCTCGATGTGCCATTAATCGCCGAAGTCGGCATTGCGGACAACTGGCAGCAGGCGCACTGAAAAGTGCCGGTGAACCGGCGGAACAATGCGGCGCGTTTTATACCGCGCTTCGCCAGCCTGCAAAAAATCGAATCGAGATTATCGAGCGATTACAGGCGCTTGGAATTTTTTTAAAAATTTTTTGGCCACGGGCTGGAACTTGCCGGGCGGGGGCAGGGTCTTATTTCCTGCAAGCACATTGTTGCTTGCCCGCTTTTCTCCCTGAGCGGTAACCCCCAATCCGGTTTCCCCCAAGAACCGGAATGCTTGCCCCGACGGTGATTCCCCCTGCCGTCGGGGCTTCTTTTTGTTCCGTATTCTCGCGTCGGTCGCTGCGATGCCCGCATCGAACGGTTTACGCGGCGAGGCTTTGAAAAAATCCGGATTTATTTTGAAACTTTCTGGCCCGTCCACAGTCTCAGTTCATGTAAGCGAAACGCTTACCCGCTTTTCTCCCTGAGCGGTAACATCCGGTTCCCCCCAAGACCGGATCCGCCCCGACGGTTTCCCCCGACCGTCGGGGCTTTTTTTTGGCGCGTCCCGGCGCGTCGAATTTTTTGCGAAGCGGACGGAACTTCTACGCAGCCTAGGCGTCTACAGTCCTGCAGGCCAAGCCGAGGCTGGACCTGCCCGCTTTTCTCCCTGAGCGGTAACATCCGGTTCCCCCCCAGGACCGGATCCGCCCCGACGGTTTCCCCCGACCGTCGGGGCATTTTTTTGAGCGTGTTCCGGCGCGCCGAAAATTTTTTGCGAAGCGGCCGGAACTTCTGCGCAGCTCCGGCGTCTATAGTCTTGCAGGCCAAGCCGAGGCTGGACCTGCCCGCTTTTCTCCCTGAGCGGTAACATCCGGTTCCCCCCCAGGACCGGATCCGCCCCGACGGTTTCCCCCGACCGTCGGGGCATTTTTTTGAGCGTGTTGCGGCGCGTCGAAATTTTTGCGAAGCGGCCGGAACTTCTGTGCGGCCCCGGCGTCTACAGTGCGGTAGGCCAAGCATAGGCTAGACCTGCCCCGCTTTTCTCCCTGAGCGGTAACATCCGTTCCCTTCCCCGGAGGCCGGATTGATCGCCCTGGCGACGCTCCCCGCGTCGCCAGGGTTTTTTTTTATACCCTGGGCGTAACCCGTACTGCTTTTATCGCACAAGATGATCGTCGAGGTCGACGCCTGACGCGGTTTAGCCGACAAGTGGTCGTTATGGCTCGATGAACGTACTGATCGACAACGGATTTCGGTCTGCGTGGCGGCTCAGTCGGCATGCTCGCCGGGCACGTCATCGGGCACGAGCAGGGCAATCGCCTTGCGGGCTTCGTCGATGCCGATGCGTTTGCTCGAGGAGAACAACTGGGCGGTGGCACCATCGACCGCCGCACGGGTCCGACGGAGGATGTTGTGTTGATCGTTGCGTGAGAGCTTGTCGGCCTTGGTCAGCACCAGGTGGAACGCCAGACCGTAGGCCGCGCCCCATTCGATGAGTTGGCGATCGAAGTCCAGCAGCGGACGGCGCGCGTCCATGATCAGCACCACGCCGCTCAAGGTTTCGCGTTCGGCCAGATAGCCCTCGATCAGAGCCCCCCATTCAGCCTTGATCGCCGGCGGCACCCGAGCGAAGCCGTAGCCCGGCAGATCGGCGAAGCGCAGGCGCTCGTTCTCGAAGAAATTGATCGCCTGGGTCCGTCCCGGCGTCTTGCTGGTTCGCGCCAGATTGCCCTGTTCGCAGAGCGCGTTGAGCGCACTGGACTTGCCGGCGTTGGAGCGCCCGGCGAAAGCGATTTCGCAGCGATCCGCCGGTGGCAACGCCGACAATTTGGGCGCCGACAGCAAAAAACGCATGGTTCGAAAGTCGCGGGCGGTGAGTTCGGGCATCGATTCAATCAGGCTGGTAGTGTGACGGCGCACGGCCATTGTAAGTGCTGGCGTACACCGGCGTCGGCCACGCCGCGAATTCGGCCCATTGTTGGCCGTTCATCACGGGAAAAGAACCATGTTGAATCGATCGATCGCCCTGTGGGTCCTTGTCGGCCTCACCATCTGCGTGCCGGCGTCGGCACAAAGCCTGATTTCGCGCTATGTGGCCGGCGAAGATTACAAGGTCGCACATTCCGCCGGCCCGGCGAACGGTCACGGCCCGGTCCGGGTGACCGAGTTCTTTCTCTACAGTTGCCCGCACTGTTTTCACTTCGAGCCCGAGCTCAACGCCTGGCGCAAGCAGCATCCGACGATCGATTTCAGCCGCGTGCCGGTATTGTTCGGCCCCGGATCGCAGCCGTATGCGCGGCTTTACTACACCGAGGTGAAGCTCGGCGTGGTCGGTCGGTTGCACGACCCGATCTTTAACGCGATTCACGAAGACGGCGAGCCGCTGTCGAGCGAGGGCCAGATGCGCCGGTTCATGGTGGCGCATGGTGTCGACGGGCAACGCTTCGACAAGATCTACCACAGCGCGGCGGTCGACCGGAAGGTGCAGGCCATTACGGCCCGCATGCAGCGTTATCCGGTGATGGCGGTGCCGAGCATCAGCGTCGCCGGGCGCTACTGGACGAGCGGGCGCCTGGCCGGGAGCAATCAGCGCATGCTCAAGGTGGTGGATTATCTGATCGCCCGCTCGCGCCATGCGGGTGCCAACGCCAGCGGTTGACTCGTTTGCCGCGCCTCGCATGGCGCATTGCCCGGCCGCGTTTGTATCATAGCGGCGCATCGCCGGACGGTCGCGCCCGCGACTGCTCGACTCGTTCAGACGCTCGAACCGTATCCAAGGGGGCCTCATGCTCATTCCCGTACTACTGGCCGGCGGCACCGGCACGCGATTGTGGCCGGCTTCGCGCCAGAGCCGGCCCAAGCAGTTCCTGCCGCTGGCCGGCGGCGAGACCAGTCTTCTGTCGGCCACGATCGAGCGCCTGCGCACGCTGGACGATCTCGGCGATGCCCTGGCCATCGGCAGCGAAGCGCATCGTTTCGTGATCGCCGAACAGATGCACGCCGCCGGACATCACGGCCGCATCATCCTGGAGCCGGCACCGCGCAACACCGCGGCGGCGGTGGCGGCCGCCGCCTTCGAAGCCCGCGCACGGCATGGCGAGGATGTCGAACTGCTGGTGCTGCCCACCGATCATGCGGTAGCCGATCAGGCCGCGTTTGTCGCCACCATCGAGCGCGCCCGCGCGGCCACCGGGGCCGGGCGTCTGGCGTTGTTCGGGGTCGCGCCGGATCGCCCGGAAACCGGCTATGGCTATATTCGCGCGGGGGCACGGGTTTCCGATGGCGTGCGCGTGGTCGATGCGTTTGTGGAAAAGCCGGATGTGGCAACCGCCGGGCGGTTTCTCGCCGCGGGCGATCATTACTGGAACAGCGGCATGTTCATGTTCCGGGCGAGCGATTATCTGGAACTGCTCGCCGAACATGCGCGCGATATTTTCGACGGGGTCGCGGCGGCCTATGAGAAGGCGACCACGGATATCGATTTCCTGCGCCTGGACAAGGCCAGCTTCGAAGCCGTGCGCGCCGATTCGATCGACTACGCGGTGATGGAAAAGACCGATCGCGCGGTGATGGCCGAACTGGATGCCGCCTGGTCGGATCTGGGCAGCTGGACCGCGGTCGCCCGCGCCGTCGGGCTGGATGCGCGTGGCAACAGCGCGACCGGCGACGTCTGGCTCGAGGACAGCGACGACTGCGTGGTGCGCAGCGAAGGCCGGCTGGTAGCCGCGCTCGGCACGCGCGACCAGATCATCATCGAAACCGCCGACGCTGTACTGGTGGCCGATCGCTCACGCGAGCAGGACATCAAGGCCCTGGTGGCCAAGCTGGCTGCCGCCGGCCGCAGCGAGGCCACCGCGCATCGCAAGTCATATCGGCCGTGGGGGTCCTACCAGCAGATCGCGGCCGGGCCCCGTTTCCAGGTCAAGCATATCCGCGTGACGCCGGGCGGACGCCTGTCGCTGCAGTCGCATCATCACCGCGCCGAGCACTGGATCGTGGTGCGTGGCACCGCCAGGGTCACCTGCGACGAGCGCGAGATGCTGCTCACGGAAAACCAGTCGACCTATATCCCGCTGGGCGCCGTTCATCGACTGGAAAACCCGGGCAAGGTAGAACTGGACCTGATCGAAGTACAATCGGGGAGCTATCTGGGCGAGGACGACATCGTGCGTTACGACGATGTGTACGGGCGGCCCGAGCTGGAAGAACACGATACCGGCGCGGCTCCGGGCACAGGGGCCTGAACCGTCCCGACACTGAAGGAGCATCACCGATGGGCCAGTATTATCCGTTTTTCAAGGCGTACGACGTCCGGGCGCGGGTGCCCGATGAACTCGACGCTGCCATGGCGCGCCGCATCGGCCTGGCGTTCGTCGCCGAACTGGGCGCGAAGACGGTGGTGGTGGGCCGCGACATGCGTCTGTCCAGCCCCGAACTGGCCGATGCCCTGATCGACGGCCTGACCGCGGCCGGCGCCAATGTGCTCGATATCGGGCTGTGCGGCACCGAGGAAGTCTATTACGGCGTGTTCTCGCAGGGCGCGGACGGCGGTGTCATGGTCACTGCCAGCCACAACCCGAAGGATTACAACGGCCTGAAGTTCGTGCGCGAACAGGCCAAGCCGATCTCGGCGGACACGGGCCTGGCCGACATCGAGCGCCGCGTGCACGACGACGATGTCACGCCGGCCGCCACACCCGGCGAGCGGCGCACGCTGGATCAGCGCGACGATTATGTTGCCTTCCTGCTGGCCCAGATCAAGCCCGAGAATTTCAAGCCGCTCAAGATCGTGGTCAACCCGGGCAACGGCTGTGCCGGTCTCGTGGTGGAAAAACTTGCCGACAAACTACCGTTCGAGTTCGTGCGCATGCAGTTCGAGCCCGACGGCGAACTGCCCAACGGCGTGCCCAACCCGCTGTTGGTCGAAAACCGCGAGGCGACCTCCCGGGTGGTCCGCGAAGCGGGTGCGGATTTCGGCGTGGCCTGGGACGGCGACTTCGATCGCTGTTTTTTCTTCGATGAGAACGGCGAGTTCATCGAGGGCTACTACGTGGTGGGCCTGATCGCCAAGATGCTGCTCAAGATGAATCCGGGCGAGGCCATTGTTCACGACCCGCGCCTGATCTGGAACACGCTCGCCCAGGTCGAGGAAGCGGGCGGACGCGCGGTCGAATCCAAATCCGGGCATTCGTTCATGAAGCAGGTCATGCGCGAGAACGATGCGCTGTACGGCGGTGAGATGAGCGCGCACCATTATTTCCGCGAGTTCTCCTATGCCGACAACGGTCACCTGCCGTGGCTGGTGATCGCGCAACTGGTCTCGGAGACCGGCAAGGGCCTATCGACCCTGGTCGAAGAACGCATTGCCGCGTTCCCGGCCTCCGGCGAGATCAATCGCAAGGTCGAGGACGCCGACGCGGTGATGGCCGCGATGGAAGCCCATTACGCCGATTCGGCCCAGAGCGTGGAACACGTCGACGGCCTGTCGATGGATTTCGGCGACTGGCGCTTCAACCTGCGCAAGTCGAACACCGAGCCGGTGATCCGGCTCAATGTCGAAACCCGCGGCGACAAGCCGCTGTTGCGGGACAAGACCGACGAACTGCTCGCGCGCGTCGGCGGCACGGCGTGACCGGGGTCGACCATGCGTAATCGACGCGGACTGGGGCTGGCCGTTACTGGCGGGCAGCTGGCATTGCTGGATCAATCGCAACTGCCGCACGAAGAGCGTTGGCTCGCCATCGACACGGTCGCGGCCATGGTCGAGGCGATCCAGGCGTTACGGGTGCGCGGCGCGCCGCTGATCGCGATCGCCGCGGCCCTGATGGTGGCGGTACGCGCCGAGGCCGGCGATGATCGCGACACGTTGCTCGAAGCGATCGAAATCCTGGGCTCGGCCCGGCCCACCGCGGTCAATCTGTCCAATGCCATGACCGAGCTGCGCCGGGCCATGACCGGCTCGGACTGGCGCGCGGCGCTGGTGGCGACCGCCGACGATCTGGCCGACGGCGATGTGGCCTTGTGCAACGCCATGGGCGAAAACGGCGCGGCGTTGATCGCGCCCGGCGAACGCATTCTGACCCACTGCAATACCGGGGGGCTGGCCACCATCGGCATCGGCACGGCGCTGGGTGTGCTCCGCCGTGCCCACGAACAGGGCAAGGCGATCGCGGTATGGGTGGATGAGACGCGCCCCCTGCTCCAGGGCGGCCGCCTGACGGCGTGGGAGCTGGGCGCGCTGGGCGTGCCCTATACGTTGATCACCGACAACATGGCCGCGGCCCTCATGGCGCGCGGCCAGGTCGATCGCGTCATCGTCGGCGCCGATCGCATCGCGGCCAATGGCGATGTCGCCAACAAGATCGGTACCTATGGCCTGGCCGTGGCCGCGCACCATCATGGCATTCCGTTTGCCGTGGCCGCGCCCTACACCACCCTCGATCCGGCCTGCGCCTCGGGCGGGGATATCGAGATCGAGCAGCGGGCGGCCGCCGAGGTGCGCGGCGTGGCCGGGCCAGCCGGCGATCTGTGCTGGGCGCCGGTCGAGGCGCCCGTGGCCAATCCGGCCTTCGACGTTACCCCGGCGGCGCTGATCACACACTGGATTCTGGATGCGGGTGTGTTCGCTCGCGAGCAGGTCTCAGACGGCGCGCTGGCGGCTGGCGGGGCGGCTTTCGGCGGATCGCGGGCTTATTAACCCGGCACAAAAATAGATGATTCTTCGGCTTACTAGCGCGCGTATGCGACCGCATGCTCGCCGCGGCCATTGGCCGCGAAGCCTTTGAAAATAAAAGACGGACAGGCGCCGGCTTTTATTTTTGAAGGCGTTGAAAACAGCTGATGAAGTCGGCTGTTTTGATGCCGGATTAATAGCCGGCTGCATCTGTGCCCATCGCCGGCGATGTGGCCGATCCCGCGGCCATCCAACGGCAGGCACAGGCAGTGCGAATATCGGCGCCCGCGCCCGTGTATCGCAGGATGAAGCGCCGCCCATTCACGTGCCGATGGGTCGCAACGCCCTACAACAGTTCGATCTCCGAGAACGAGGCCACGCTCGGGTGCGCCTGGCTGGCCTCGGCCTTCTCGCGGGTGTCGTCGTCGCGGGCGATCCAGCAGGTCTGCAGGCCGGCCTGTTTGGCGGCATCGAGTTCGCTGCCGGTATCCGAGATGAACAACAGCGCCGCTGGGTTTTCGCCGAGCGCCTGCGCGATCGCGGTGTAGCTGTCGGCATTCTTCTTGGCGCCCACGCGCCGGTCGAAGAAGCCGGAAAACAGCCCGGAGATATCGCCGGCGTCGCTATAGGCGAATAGCAGGCGCTGCGCCTCGGCGGGGGCGGCCGAGTAGGTGAGCAGGGTGCGATGGTCGTCGGCCCAGGATTGCAACGTGGCCACGGCATCGTCGTAGACGTGGCCGGTCAGTTCGAAGGTCTGGTAGGCATCCCGCCAGAGCAGATGACAGAGTGCCGCTACCGGGCCGGAATCGCGTTCGACCAGGCCGAATTCGGCCAGTTCGATCAGCCGCGGGACATCCACCTCGGGTTCGCCGGCCGCCTGGGCCAGCGCTTCGAGCGTTTCGGCCACGTCCGGGCGCTCGGCATGGCGCTCGATCCAGGGCCCGAGATGCGCCTCGGCGTAGGGAATGAGCACGTCGCGGGTGAACGCCGCATCGCTGACGGTGCCTTCGATATCCACGATGATGGCGACGACTTCCGGGCTGAGTTCTTCCAGGCGCACGACCGGTTCCGGCGAAGGGGCGAGGCCGGCATGCTATCCCGCGTGGCCGGCCCCGCCAAGCGATCGCCTGGCGCGGCGTTATGCTTTCGCGCTGGGACGGGCCGAAACACGGTCGTGCCAGGCCGCCAGATGCGGCCGATCGCCCACGCGCACGTCGATGACACGGGCGAAATCGATCGCCGCCAGCGCGGTGATATCGGCCACTGTGTAGTCGTCGCCGGCAACATGTGGCTGCGTAGCCAGGTGCTGGTCGAGAAAATCGAACATCCGCAGCGCGGCCTGGGCGCGATCGGCGCCGTAATCGGGAAAAACCGCCTCGCGATCGGAGAAATGGCCGGTCGTATGCCGGAAAGCCATCGCCACCGGCAACAGCAGATGCAATTCCATGCGCCGGTTCCACATCTCGATCATGGCCTGCGATTCGGCCGAGTCGCCCATCAACGGCGGCTCCGGATGGGTGATCTCGAAGTAACGACAGATCGCCATCGATTCCGACAGGCACTGGCCATCGTCGAATTCGAGCACCGGCACGCCGCCCATCGGATTCTTGGCCTTGAAATGCGCCGACAGGTTGTCGCCGGCCGCCAGGTCGAGTTGCTCGATCTCGAATTCCGCCAGGTCGATGTTCTTCTCCGCCAGAAAGATACGCAGCCGGCGCGGATTGGGGGCCTGACGTGTTTCATAGAGCTTCATGGGCTTGTCCTCGTATGTTGCGAATGCGCTGTCCGCCGACCATGCCCCGCCGACAAGACATTGGCAATACGTTGGCGTATGCTCGCAATTGTGACAATAACGCGTGTCAGATATGAGTGACGATCCGATCCAGCACAAGCGCATGGCGATAACGGGGGCGGGCAGCGGCCTCGGTCGTGCGCTGGCACTGCGTTATGCGCGGGCCGGCTGGCGCGTGGCGGTGACCGACATCCAGACCGGGCGTGCGCGCCGTGTCGCCGGCGAGGTCAACGATGCCGGCGGCCAGGCCATGGCCCAGACCCTGGATACACGGCGCGACGCCGATTTCGCGCAACTCATGGCACGGCTCGACACCGAATGGGGCGGGGTGGATGTGTTCGTCAACAACGCGGGCGTGGCCGCGTCCGGCACGGTCGCCGATACGCCGCAGGCGGACTGGGACTGGATCGTCGATATCAACCTGATGGGGGTGGTGCGCGGCTGTCGGGCGGCGCTCCCGGCGCTTCGCGCCTCACGTGGGCATATCGTGAATACGGCGTCGTTTGCCGCCATCGCCAACGCACCGGGCATGGCATCCTACAATGTGACCAAGGCGGGCGTGTTGTCGTTGTCGGAAACCCTGCGTGCCGAGGAACGCGGTCACGGCGTGGGCGTGACCGTGGCCTGTCCGGCGTTCTTTGCCACCAACCTGATGGAGTCGTTTCGCAGCACCGCGCCCGGGCGCGACGCGCTGGTGGCGAAACTCATGGCCCGCTCCGGCGTGACCGCCGACGACGTGGCCGATCAGATCTTCGACGCTGTGGCCAGGCGGCGTTTCCTGGTGCTGACGCATCGCGACACGCGATGGCAATATCGATTGAAGCGGCTGCAGCCGGAATGGTTCTTCCGCGCTGTGGAGAAAATGGCGCGCTCGATGCTGAAACCACATAGCGGAGAAGCAACATGAGTCACGATCGTATCCTCATCTACGGTGCCTATGGCTACACCGGCGAATTGATCGCCCGGCAGGCTGTATCCGAAGGGCTGTCGCCGGTACTGTCGGGCCGCAATGCGGCCGGGGTCGCGGCGCTGGCGCAATCGCTCGGGCTCGACGCCCGCCCGTTCGATCTCGAGGGCGATACCGTGGCCGGTCAGCTCGCCGACATCGATGTCGTGCTGCATTGCGCCGGGCCGTTCGTCGATACGGCGCCGGCGATGGTCGCGGCCTGTATCGCGACCGGCACCCACTACCTCGACATCACCGGCGAGATCGAGGTGTTCGAGCATGTCTTCGGCCGCGATGCCGATGCGCGCGAAACCGGCGCGGTATTGTGTCCGGGCGCCGGCTTCGATGTGGTGCCGACCGATTGTCTCGCCGCCGCCCTGGCCGAGTCGTTGCCCGACGCCACCGAACTCGCGCTCGGTTTCGAGTCACGCTCGGGCCTGTCGCCGGGCACTGCGAAGACAAGCGTCGAAGGGTTGGCCGGCGGTGGCCGCGTGCGTCGCAACGGCCGGATCGTGAAGGTGGCGCTCGCGGCCGATGTACGCGAGATCGACTTCGGGGACGGGCCCAAGCACGCCATGACCATCCCCTGGGGCGATGTATCCACCGCTTATTATTCGACGCGTATCCCGAGCATCGCGGTGTATATGCCGATGTCGCCCGGCCGTATTCGGCAGGTCAGGTGGCTGAACTGGGCGCGCCCGTTACTCGGGCTGTCGCCGGTGAAGAATTTTCTCAAGGCGCGGGCCGGCCGCGTGCGCGGTCCGGATGCCGCGACCCGGGCGCGGCATGGCACCCGGGTCTGGGGCGAAGTGCGTAATGCAAGCGGCGAGGTTCGCGTGGGCCGGCTACAGGTGGCCAATGGTTACGATGTCACCGTCCACGCGAGTCTGGCGCTGGCGCGCCGATTGCTGACCGACGCGCCGGAGGGCGGTGCCTATACGCCTTCCAAGCTCGCGGGCTCGGCTTTCGTGGAAACCCTGCCGGGCAGCGGGCGGATCGCCATCACGAACGAATAACCGGCGTGCGGTGCCCCGCCGGACGGCGGGGCGCTGTCTCGATATCGAAATAGGCCGCCAGTACGGCATACAGATCGGGATGGGCGCCGGCCAGGGCCTCGCCGCGCTGGAAGAAGGCCTCCACGGCCTGGGCGAAGAACGCATCCAGCGCGATGTCCTCGTCCAGCGGCAGCAGATTGGAGCCGGTCTCGCGCAGGCGCCGCCATTGCTGTGCCAGTGCATCGCCCCAGGTCAGTCCGCCGGCGACCACGGTGGTGGGGACGGCGAAATCATGCAGCCGTGCGATTTGACGCACGATGGGATTTTGCGGCCCGCCATTCAGGGCAGCGACCACCGCCGGCCACGACACATGCAGCCTCAGCGTTCGCCAGCTGTCGCCCGTCGCCATTTCGCCGAGATCTTCCAGCAGGCCGTTTGTCGGTGGCCCCGACCATTCGCTGTCGATATCGTCATGCACGACGATCTCGGTGGGCAAACGCGTCTGGCTGGGCTGGGCGCCGAGACAGAGCATGCCCACCTGGCCGGCCAGCGCCAGCCGCTGGTCGGCGCTCAGTGTGCGCCCCGAGTCGGCGATCAGGTCGATATCGCGCAGCACACGCGCGGTGCGACGCTGCAGGCGGACCAGGCGCCGGGCGTCGAGGCGGCGGGTCCAGGGCATCAATCGGCCCAGGCGGCGCCGCTCGGCCGCCGATAGCGCCGGATGCCGGCGCGCCCAGCCCGGGCCGAGAATCAACAGCGCCGCGCCGGCCAGTGCGCCGGCCGCCACCAGCAGGCTCGTGAACAGGTTCATGCCATCGCCCCGGCCACAGCGGCGATCATCACGTCTGTACGAAGAGGCTGTGGCCGATACACGAGCGAGAAATACGGGGCTTGCGAGATGATTCTACAAAACATCTTGGCCACCGTGATATGCAAGGGTTGTCTCGTCCATCGATGCATGGGCGTGACCGGACAACGGCGCCTGTTGCCGTTCCACGCGCCGGCGCGTGGACGGGTGTCTAACCCGTGGCCGACGGCTCGTTGGCCACGCCGTGCGGTACGTGGCCGGCTGCCATCAGGCCGGAGGCCGGGCCGATGTGGGTGGCCTGATCGTCGAAGAAGATGTCGGCGCCGAAGGCCTGCAGGAACTGGGCCTTGGCCATCCCGCCCAGAAACAGCGCCTCATCGATGCGGATATGCCACGCGCGCAGGGTGCGAATCACGCGCTCGTGCGCCGGGGCGCTGCGCGAAGTCACCAGGGCGGTGCGGATCGGGCAATCATCGGGATCGAATTCGCTCTGAATATGCGTCAGCGCTTCGAGAAAAGCCTTGAACGGCCCGCCCGGCAGCGGGCGGGCGGCGGCCGCGGATTCGGCCTCGGTGAAGGCGGCCAGTCCGTGTTGCTTGAAGATGCGCTCGGCTTCGTCGGAGAACAGCACGGCATCGCCGTCGAAGGCGATCTTGAGCACGCCTTCGCCAGCGGCACGGGAATGGCCCGGCACGATCGTGGCCGCCGCGCACCCGGCCGCCAGGGCAGCCCGTACGTCGTCCGGGTCGGCGGATAGAAAAAGATCGGCACCGAAGGCCGAGACGTAACGCCAGGGCGAGTCGCCGCTGGTAAAGGCCGCCCGGCTGATCGGCAGATCGTGATGGGCGATGGAATTGAACACCCGCAGGCCGGTATCCGCACTGTTGCGCGACAGCAGGATCACCTCCACGCGCTCACGGTCGGCATCGTTGAGCGCCAACAGCTTGCGCACCAGCCCGAAGGCGACGCCGGGCTCGAGCACATCTTCCTCGTGCTCGATCTGGTAGCTGCAATACGCCTCTCGGCCCTCGGTCTCGAAGACGGCATGGCTGGCTTCCAGGTCGAACAGGGCCCGCGAGGAAATGCCGATGACGAGTTTGCCGGATCGGGTAGGCATGTCGTCCAGTCTAGTGCCTGTGGCCGTTTTGCACGAGACCGCGCCGAACGGCGCCTCAGAGCTCAGTCGCCGGCCGAGGCGCGGCCGCCCCCGGGGCGCTTGCCTGCCGCGATCTGTCGGGTGGCAACAAACTTGCGCTGGCGACCTTGGAGCCCAAGTTCGCGGCCGAAGAGGATCGGCGCGGCCTGGCCGGCCGATCCTCTTGCCGGCTCAGCTGCCGGTATCGGCGCTGGCCGATTCATCGTTGACGGTTGCCTCCGAGCGCAGGCTTTCGATGGTTTTGGCGCCGATGCCATTGACACGACTCAGCTGGCCGAGGCTGTCGTAATCGCCATTGGCCTGGCGATCCTTGACAATGGCCTGGGCCTTGACGCTGCCGATGCCGTCGAGTGTCTGCAGTTGATCGACCGTGGCGGTATTGACGTTGACCACCGCCAGCGCCGTGGTGGCGTAGAGCAGCGAACCGGCGATCGCGGCAAAAATGAATTTCCTCATCATTCCTCCTGAACGGTGTTGGTTACGCGGGATACTGGAAACTAGGCGCATTGGCACGAGGCGCGCAAGCCCATGCCACCCAATGGCTGTGGCATCGTGAGAATAAATGTTTGATTCGCCGTATAATTCGATTTTTGGTAAAACTTTTTACCGCCTGCTGTTGCGTGGACTTGAGCGCAGCTGGCCAGGAGCGACAGGTTGCGGCACCGAGTCGGTATGATCAGATCGGCATGATTGAACCAATGACGAGGACGGGCTTCGTGACAAAGCGCAAGATCGATTGCTGGCTGACCGATATGGACGGCGTGCTCGTGCACGAGAACAAGGCGCTGCCGGGCGCCGCCGACCTGATCAACCAGTGGCGGGCCAGTGACATCCGGTTTCTGGTGTTGACCAACAACTCCATCTATACCCCGCGCGACCTGGCGGCTCGATTGGCGCGCAACGGCATCGAGGTGCCGGAGGACCAGATCTGGACCTCGGCAATGGCCACGGCCGCGTTTCTGGCCGGGCAGGCGCCCCAGGGCTCGGCCTTCATCATCGGTGAGGCCGGTTTGACCACCGCGATGCACGAAGCCGGTTTCGTCATGACGGATACCAGCCCGGATTTCGTGGTCCTCGGTGAAACCCGCACCTATTCATTCGAGGCGATTACGAAAGCGATCCGCTTGATCAACAACGGCGCGCGCTTCATCGCCACCAATCCGGACGTGACCGGGCCGAGCGCGGAGGGTGTGCTGCCCGCGACCGGCGCGGTCGCGGCGTTGATCACCGCTGCCACCACGCGCGAGCCCTACTACGTCGGCAAGCCCAATCCGATGATGTTCCGTTCGGCAATGAACAAGCTCGGCGCGCATTCCGAGCGCACCGGCATGATCGGCGATCGCATGGATACCGATGTCGTCGCCGGCATCGAGGCCGGGCTGCATACGATCCTGGTGCTGTCGGGCATTGCCAGCCGCGACGATGTCGATCGCTATCCGTTCCGGCCCGCGGCCATTCTCGACTCCGTTCAGGATCTGCTCGAGGAGCACAGCGCCCGCCACGACGACAGCGCCGAAACGGGCGGCAGGAACGCACCGTGACGGCCGCGATCGTGTCAATATGAGACCGGTCGAACCCGGTTCTCTGGCGGCACCCCGAAACCGCAACGGGCCGTGGACCGGCGCGTGCCGATGGCGTTTGCGGTTCGCGGTGGCCCGCAGCCAACGACAAGGATGATCATGATCCGACGACTGGCTTTCACGCCCGCGGCGATCACGCTCGGGCTGATGATGACCCAGGCCAGCACGGCCGAGGCTTCCGATCCCGACGCCGCGGGTATGCGGCTGTCCGCCGCTCAGCGAATCTTCGATACCGGCAATCTCGACACCCGCGTGAGCGCTTGTCAGGACCTCGACACGTTCGTGAACGCGACGTGGGTAGCCGCGAATCCGATCCCGGACGATCACACCCGCTGGGGGTCGTTCAACATGCTGGCCGAGAAGAGCCTCGACGATCAGCACCGCATCGTCGAACAGGCCGCGGCCCGGGCCGACAAGGCCCCGCCCGGCTCGATCGAGGCCAGGATCGGACATCTCTATCAGTCCGGCATGAATACCCGCGCCATCGACAACGCCGGCTACCAGCCGATCGAGGCGCGCCTGAAGCGGATCGCGGCCATCGACAGTCGCCCGGCGCTCAGCCGCTATCTCAGCCGGGCGTTCGCCGCGGGCCAGGGCCAGGTGTTCGAACTCGGTGCCAGCCCCGATTACCGGAACGCGACCCGGATCATCGCCTATGTCTATCAGGCGGGGCTCGGTCTGCCGACGCCGAGGTACTACACCGACAAGGCCTACGCCGATCAGCGCGCCGCCTATGTCGATTACATGACCACGCTGTTCAGGCGGGTCGGGGAATCCGACGATCGCGCCGCCGCAGATGCCCGCGAGGCCATGGCCCTGGAAACCGATCTGGCCCGGCACTCGTTGTCGCGCGTGGCGATGCGCGATCCGCAGAACCAGTATCATTTCGTAACGCTGGCCGAGGCCAACCGGACCACGCCGAATTTCGACTGGAAGGCCTTCTTCGCCGCGCAGGGGGCTGACATCAAGCGGGGCTTTTCCCTGTCGCAGCCCCGCTTCTTCAAGCAATTCGACAAGCTGCTCGGCAATGCGTCGCTCGATCGATGGCGCGCCTATCTGCGCTTCCATGTGATCGACGATGCCGCGCCCCTGCTGTCGCGGCCCTTCAACGACGCCCACTTCGCGTTCTACGGCAGCACGCTCAATGGCCAGCCCGAGCAGCAGGCGCGCTGGAAGCAGACGCTGGCCGCGGTCAATCAGGCCATGGGCCCGGCGCTGGGTCAGCTGTATGTCGCCCGATACTTCCCGCCGCAAGCCAAGGCGCGCGCCCGGCAGATGGTGCACAACATCCGCGCGGCGCTGAAAACACGCATCCGGAACAACGACTGGATGAGCGACGCAACCCGGCAGAAAGCCCTCGACAAGTGGTCGAAATTCCTGCCCAAGATCGGCTATCCCGAGCACTGGCGTTCCTGGCAGGGGCTGTCGATCTCGGCCGACGATTTTTACGGCAACATGGCACGCGCGGCCAAGTTCAACCACGACTACGAAATGGCCTATGTCGGCGGCCCGCGGGATCGCCAGCGCTGGGGCATGACGCCGCAGACGGTCAATGCCTACTACAACCCCACCGACAACACCATCAACTTCCCGGCCGCCATTCTGCAGCCGCCGTTCTTCTATGCCCACGGCGACGACGCGGTCAACTATGGCGGCATCGGTGCCGTGATCGGACACGAGTCGAGCCACGGCTATGACGATCAGGGCCGTCAGTTCGACGGCGACGGCAACCAGGTCAACTGGTGGACCGAGGCCGATCGCAAGGCCTTCGAAGCCCGCGCGCAAAAGCTGGTGGATCAATTCAACCAGTACACGCCCATTCCGGACAAGCCTGAACTGCACGTCAACGGCCAGCTCACCCTGGGCGAGAACATCGCCGACCTGGTTGGGCTGACGCTGGCCTACGATGCCCTGCAGAGCGCGCTGGCCCATCACCCGAACCAGGCGCGCATGAAGATCCACGGGTATACCCAGGCACAACGCTTTTTCATGTCCTGGGCCCGGGTCTGGCGCGGTCACAGCCGGCCGAAGGCGCTTGAGGTGCAGCTCAACTCGGACCCGCATTCGCCGATGCGCTATCGTGCGATCGGGGCGCCGTCGAACATGCCGGCCTTCGCCCGCGCCTTCGATTGCAAGCCGGGCGACCGCATGGTCCGGCCGAAGGATCAACGCGTCGAGATCTGGTAAACGGCGCTGGGCGCGGAGCCGGGCCGGGGGCGTCGATCGTGGCGTTGATTCGAAGGCGCTCGCCGCCAGCGCGTTCAGCGGGTGGCACGCAGGACAGCATGGCGGGATAATCGGTGCGTGACGCCGTCCGGCGGCACGGGCGGCGACCCGATGCAACCGTGGTCGGCCCGTATCACGGCACGAACCCGCGGCGGGATACACTCGGCGCCCGTTCACGACGGACATCCTGGCGGGTGCCCGGCATTGATCGCGATGGCCGCGCCCGCCGCTTACGTTAGTCTCAGGCATGCTCGATATTACTCAGATCATCTCGGACTACGGCCCGTGGGCCATTTTCCTGCTCGTGCTGATCGAGGACTTCGGCATTCCCGTGCCCGGCGAAACCGCGCTCATCTCCGCCGCCCTGCTGGCGTCCCAGGGCAAGTTGCCGATCGAGCTGCTGCTGCCCGCCGCCTGGCTGGGCGCGGTGATCGGCGATAACATCGGCTATGCGATCGGTCGCTTCGGCGGGCGGCGGGTCGTGTTGCGCCATGGCGCCCGCGTCGGCATCACGGAGGCCAGGCTGGCCCGCATCGAGCGGTTCTTCCAGCGCCGGGGCGGCGCCATCGTGATCGTGGCCCGTTTCTTTGTCGGCCTGCGCCAGCTCAACGGCATCGTGGCCGGCATCGGCTGCATGGCCGCGCCGCGTTTCGCCCTCTACAACGCCATCGGGGCCGCGCTTTGGGTCGGCGCCTGGGGCTTCGGCACCTACTGGTTCGGCAAGCATTTCGAGCAGGCACTGGCGCATTTCGGGCCGATCGGCCTGTATTCCGCGGCCGGTGTCACCACCGTCGTCGTGTTGATCTACCTGTTCTGGCGGTTCGTCTATCGCAGCCGTCCCCAGGGCTCGAACAATTCATGAGGCGGGCGCGATGCCGCCCGCCCGCGCTGTCTACGACCAAAAATCAACAGGCATGGGACCGGTTCCGGGATAGGATGCGGCGCGTTGCACCGCCGTCGCGCGCCGGCTCGATGGCCCGCTTTTCTTCATCTTCGAGGGGCTTCAATGCGCGATACATTGTTCGATGTGGTCGGCAAGCTGGCGTTGATCACCGGCTCCTCACGCGGACTCGGCGCCGAACTGGCACGCGGCCTGGCCGACCGCGGCGCGCGCGTGATCCTGCACGGGCGCGATCCACACAAGCTGGCCGCCGCCGCCGAGCGGCTCGCCGGTGAGACCGGTGCGGACGTGGCCCACGTGGCCTTCGATGTCACCGATGCGAGCGCCGTGAAACAGGCGATCGTCGAGGTGATCACCGCCCATGGCCTGCCCGATATTCTGGTCAACAACGCCGGCCTGCAGAAACGCGCGCCCTTCGCCGAGTTCGAGCCGGCCGACTGGGATGCAGTCGTGGCGACCAATCTGTCGAGCGCGTTCTATGTGGCCCACGCCCTGGCCGGGCCGATGAGCGAACGCGGCTCGGGCAAGATCGTGAATCTCGGGTCGGTGCAATCGAAGCTGGCGCGCGAGACGATCGCGCCCTATTCGGCCTCAAAGGGTGGCGTGGCCATGCTCACCCAGGGCATGGCGGCGGATCTGGCCCGCTACAACATCCAGGTCAACTGCATCTCGCCGGGCTACTTCCAGACCGACATGAACACCGCGCTCTGGCAGGACGCCGACTTCGATGCCTGGATCAGGAAACGCACCCCGGCCGCGCGCTGGGGTCGGCTCGACGAACTGATTGGCACGCTGGTCTATTTGTGTTCAAACGCCTCGGACTTCGTATCCGGGCAGAACATCTTCGTCGACGGCGGCATGACCTCGGTGGTTTGATGCCGTGCGGCGGCGCCCGGGCCCGGGGATCCCGCCGCGACGACACGCGCTTACCGCCCGCAGACAAAAAAATACCCGGCGCCGGGGCCGGGTATCTTCACACGCCTTCGGCCGATGCAGCCGCTTAGCGGATGGTATGCGTGCCTGCCGCCGTCTGCGCCGCGACCGGCGTCTGATGGGGGGTGCTCGGCATCTGGGCCAGTTCGGCGGCCAGGATCGGCATCATCATGGAGGCGGCAACCAGGCCGGTGACCACAAGGCTGTTCACGATGTTCACCTTGAAGTTGTTCATCATCAATGCTCCTCAATAACCAGAAGAATGTTCGGTGAGCCAGCGGTTGAGCGGGCCCACGGCGATCTTCGGCATCCGCATTGACGTGAACCGCTTCCCTCGGTGTCACGTTGCCGATGCCGATCAACGAATAGGAATAAGCAAGTATTGCCTCTTTGGGACAAGCCCGATGCGACGGTAACGATGGGGTTTGCCCTGTGGCCGGCGAAAAACGCCTTGAACCATCGATATTTTCCGTCGACGCGGGCGATTCTACGCCTAAAGTCGAATTTGACAACCCTTGTTTGAAAAAAATTTCCTGTGTCATTTTAGCGTGATACGTCGATCGTAAAATCAATGAGTTGCGATATTCTGCGGTCGCGCCCGAAATGCCTTGCGTGCCGGGACGGCGGGCTGTGGCGCCTTCGGGGCGCCGTTGGCGATCATTGACGTGATTCAGGCCGATCGTAGCCTGCGATGACCAGGATTGCTTTAATGAAAGGGTCGTTAATCTCCGGGGCGGCCCCTGGGCCCCGGCTATCGACAGCAACCCGGGTTCAGAGCCTGCCTGCCCGCCGATTGATTCGAATCTTCGCTATGCTGGCGCGACTCGCTCCCGTTTCTTCACGAGTGGATTCGTCATGTCGTCGATACGCCTTGCCAGGACGGCCGACTGGCCGGCGCTCTGGCGCCTCCTGTCGCCGGTCTTCGCGGCCGGCCGAACCTATGCTTATCCGCGGGATATCGCCGAGGCCGACGCCCGGGCGGCGTGGATGGACAAACCCGCGGCGACATTCGCCGGCGAGGCGGACGACGGCACGATTGTGGCCACTTACTATCTGGTGGCGAATCAGCCCGGCCAGGGCGCCCACGTGGCCAATTGTGGCTATGTCGTGGCCGAAGCCGCGCGCGGGGCCGGATGGGCGAGTGCGATGTGCGAGCACTCGCAACGCGAGGCGGTCGCGCGCGGCTTTCGGGCCATGCAGTACAACTTCGTCGCCGAGACCAACGCCGGCGCTGTGCGGCTGTGGCAAAAGCACGGCTTCGAGGTCGTCGGCCGCCTGCCGGGCGCCTTCTGTCATCCCGAGGCCGGCGATGTCGATGCGCTGGTCATGTACAAGCAGCTCGCGCCGCCGCTCAATCGACGACGATGAACCCGACACAGGCGGCGGTCAGCATGCCCATCACGATGTTGAAGGCCCGCCAGGCGCGGGCTGTCCTGAGTGTGCGGCCGATCACGCTGCCGAACGCCGCCCAGAACGACAGGCAGGGCAGGCCCACGACGAGCATGATCGCGGTCAGCACGAGGGCGTTGAGGAATAGCGGCCCCTGCCCCGGCAGAAACGAGGCGGTCAGCGTCAACCCCATCACCCAGACCTTGGGGTTGGCGAACTGGAAGGCCGCGGCCTCGAGGAACGACAGGGGCCGGGCATCACCGGCCACATCCAGATTCGGCGGCGGTGCGCTGGCAATACGCCAGGCGAGGTACAGCAGATAAGCCGCACCCAATGCACGCAGGGCGTACTGCAGCAGATCATGGCGCTGGAACAATGCGCCGAGCCCGAACGCCACCCCCATGTAGAGCACAGCGCTGCCGCCGAGGATGCCGGCGATATGCGTCAGCGTGCGGCGATAGCCATAGCGGGCGCCCGAAGCCGTCAACATGACGTTGTTCGGCCCGGGTGTGCCCACCGTGGCCAGTGCGAACAGGGCCACCGGAATCATGGCCGTGGGCGTGATCATGACCCGCTCCGGTGGGCGACCGAGGGCGGCGCGACGCCAACGCGGTGGCGCCGCGCCGACGCCCGATAAGCGGAAGATCGGAGGCGAGGCGGGGTATTCATGATATTGTATGGGTTCATTTTGGTGTTTTGGCAAAGGCGCCGGTGAAAATTGAAGGTTACGCCGCGATTGGAGGGCGTCAATGATTTTATTGTCACCATGACAATCTGGGTGCCGACGCTGTCGGGCGAGGGGCCGCGTTATCGTCAGTTGGCCACGGCGATCGGCCGGGCGATCGAATCGCGCGAGCTCGGCCCGGGCACCCGGCTGCCGCCGCAGCGGCGGCTGGCGCATGCGCTCGGCGTCACCGTGGGTACCATCACGCGCGCCTATGGTGAGGCCGAGCGCCAGGGCTGGGTGGAAGCGCGCGTCGGCAGCGGGACTTACGTGCGCGGCGGCCGCGAATCGCGGCGGTTTTCGCATGTCAGCGTCACACGCGAGGACGACGGCTGGATCGATCTGTCGCTCGCGATGCCGCCGGGTGATGGCGAACGCGATGCCGGCCTGAAGCGCGCCCTCGCCGGCATTCAGGCCGATCCGACCGCACTGGCCCATGCGCTGGATTACCAGCCGGAAGGCGGGCTGGATGCGCATCGGAACATCTATGCGCGCTGGATGACCGAACTCGGGCTGCCGGTCGACGCCGATGAGTTGATTATCGACCAGGGCGGCATGAACGGCATCTTCATCGTCCTGTGCACGCTGGCGGGGCCGGGCCGGCGCGTGGCAGCCGAGCGTTTGACCTATCCCGGTCTGATCAGTGTGGCCGGGCAGCTGGGCCAGCGCCTGGTCGCGCTCGATCACGACGAAGACGGCCTGGCCGTGGATACGCTTGCCGCCCGGCACGATCAACAATCATTCGATGTGCTCTACGTCATGCCGGAACACCAGAATCCAACCACGGCGCGGCTCGGCGAAGCACGCCGCGCGGCACTGGCCGCTTTCGCGCGCGAACGCGATGTCTGGATCGTGGAGGATGGCGTCCAGCATCTGCCGGCAGCCGAGCGCGGTACGCCGCTGTACCGGCTGGCCCCCGAGCGTACGGTCTATCTGTTCTCGGTCTCCAAGATTCTTTCGGGCGGCCTGCGTTCGGGCGCCATGCGGGTGCCGGCGGCGATCCGCGAGCGCGTTTCGGCCGCCGTGCGCAACATCAGCTGGATGCCGCCGCCACTGATCGCTTCGGTGGTCGGCCACTGGATCGCCTCCGGCGATGCCGATCGCGTGCGGGCCCGGCAGTTCGATGAACTGGCCGCGCGCGCGGCGATGACGCGCGCCGCACTATCCGGCTTCCATCTGCGCCTGCGCGCCGGCGGTTTCTATGCCTGGCTGGAATTGCCGCCCGGGCAGCGCGCCGCGCGCGTGGTCGAGCGGCTGGCCGCCGAGCGCATCAAGGTCAATCCGGCGGAAGCGTTCTGTGTCGGCAGCGAGGCCGCGCCGCAGGCCATCCGCATCTGTTTCAGCGCCGCACGCGATCGCGCCGCGCTGGCCGATGCCCTGGCGCGCATACGCAGGGTTGTCGCATCGCCCGAACTCCAGGCCTGGCAGACGATCTAGGCCCTAGCCGGCCCAGAGTCGGGTCAGTGCGCCGTCGCCGCCGGTGACGGGATCGGTCGCCGGCGTCGGCACTGCGGCGATACGCGCGACCGCGCGCGCGTGGTCGGTTTCGCCCGGCCGGCACAGGTCCCAGTCGCCATGGCCGGCGGGATAGGCCGCGGTCAACGCGAAATCACCGCTGGCCGCGACCCGGCAATGGCCGGTGCCGGCCGGCAGGATCAGCACGTCCCCGGCCGCGAGGCGGACCGGCCGCCCGTCTTCACCGCCGAGTAGGAGTTCCGCCTCGCCGGCGTAGACCGCGAGGGCCTCGTGCGCATTGGAATGAAAATGATGATAGCCGAATACGCCGCCGCGCCATTGCGGCGGCCAGCCATGGGCCTCGAAGGCCGCTTCGAACGCGGCCGCGAGCGCGTCATCGTCGTCGCCGGCCATCGAGCCGCGATGGATCAGTACCGGGTGGCGACTGTTCGGCGTGCGGCCGTCGTCGTCGAAGGCCAGTGTTTCGGGCTCCAGACGCAGGGTCATGGCAGATCCGGATGATGATGGCTGATGACCACAGCGTAGAGGCTGATTCGCCGGGATGCGATCCGGGATCTATACCGGGGTCGACGCCGCCGGCGGCGCGGTGGTCACTGTTGTGGTCGGCTTGGTTCTGCGGTCGGCGCGCCAGGCCGAGCGGCAGACGATACGCCGCGTATCCGCGCGATGGGCAAAGCGCGCGGCGATGTCGGTGACTTCGGTGAACAGGCCGGTATCGAGCGTGGTCGGGCGCAGGCCGAGCTGGATCAGCGTGTCGTTGGCGACGTGCAGATCGTTCTCCGCCGCCTCGACGCGTGGATTGGGCAGGTAGTCGATGGGGGCACCGGTGAGCGCGGCGACGCGATCGGCGAGATCGCGCACCCGATGGGTTTCGGTCATCTGGTTGAGGATGCGCACGCGCTCGCCTGCGGCCGGCGGATTGCCGATCGCCAGTTCGATGCAGCGGACCGTGTCCTGGATATGGATGAAGGCGCGGGTCTGGCCGCCGGTCCCGTGCACGGTCAGCGGGTACCCGATCGCGGCCTGCATCAGAAAACGATTGAGCACGGTGCCGTAGTCGCCGTCGTAGTCGAAGCGGTTGATCAGGCGCTCGTCGCGCGCAGTCTGCTCGGTCTGGGTGCCCCAGACGATGCCCTGATGCAGATCGGTGACGCGGATGCCGTCGTTGCGATTGTAGAAGGCGAAGGTGAGCTGATCCTGGGTCTTGGTCAGGTGATAGACGCTGCCGGGGTGGGCCGGGTAGAGAATCTCGTCGGTGGCCATGGCGCCGGCTTCGGTTTCGACGTGCACCTTGAGATATCCTTCGGGGATCTTCATGCCGGCGCTGCCGTAGCCGTACACGCCCATGGTGCCCAGATGCACCACGTGGGCATCGATGCCGGATTCGACCAGGGCGGCCAGCAGGCTGTGCGTGGCGCCGACGTTGTTGTCCACCGTATAGCGCTTGTGGGCCGCCGATTTCATGGAATACGGCGCGGCCCGCTGCTCGGCGAAGTGCACGATCGCGTCGGGTTCGAAGTCCAGCAGCAGATTGACCATGCGCTGATAATTGCGGGCGACATCGAAGCGATGAAATCCGATCTCGCGCCCGCTGACCTCGGCCCAGGCGGCCAGGCGCTCACTCATCGGGCGGATGGGTGTGAGCGATTCCACCTCGAGTTCCACGTCGATCATGCGGCGCGAGAGGTTGTCGACGATGGTCACGTCGTAGCCGGCGTCGGACAGATGCAGCGCTGTCGGCCAGCCGCAAAAGCCATCGCCGCCGAGAATCAGGATGCGACGGGCGCTGTTTCGTGATGCGATCGACATGGTCGGTCCTCCTTGGAGCGGATGTCACCGAGGCTCGCGCGTTCACATGACCGGAGCATGACAGTCATCGCGTTGTCGTGTGGATCTGCTATGTCTGGAGGATGCTTGACCGGGAACTGTCATGGATGCGACAGGCACGACCGCTGCGTGGCGGGCTGCCCGTGATCATGGAAACGCGCGTGCTGCGGCGCTGGCTTTCCTTTGCCCTGGCCGGTCTTACCGCATTCGGCGTGGACATGAGCGTTCTGGGCATGCTGGTGCACGGGCTAGGTATGGCGCCGCTGCGGGCGCGGCTGATATCGATTCCGCTGGCGGCCAGTACCGCCTGGTTGATCAATCGTCGCTTCACCTTCGTCAGCGGCGACGATCGGGCGCGTTGGCGTCAGTGGCTGCGCTATCTGGCCGTCAACACGGTCAATGTAATTGTCAATTACGGCTGTTATCTCGGCCTGGTTTCGGCCACCGCCATCGGCGCGGCCCATCCGTTGCTCAGCGTGGTGCCGGGCGCGCTGGTCGGGTTGTGGGGCAATTATCTGCTGGCCGGTCGTTGGGTGTTTCGCGACCCGAATCTGTCATCCGGCCGTTAAATAAACGACACATGGCGGTCATACGCGGTGTTGACAATATGCCCACAGGTTCTGCGTGGAGGCACAGCCATGTCGTTTGACGACGTCCTCGACCCCCGCCCGGTACGTCACGACGACCGATCCACTCGCATCTACGCCCCCAGCGGTGGGCCGTCGCCCGCGACGCCCCGGGGCTTTCATTGTTACCGCAGCGTCTGGATCTCGGATTTTCATCTGGGTACGCGCGGGTGCCGCGCCGAGCGGCTGCTCGATTTCCTGGCCACCGTGCGCTGCGACACCCTGTATCTGGTGGGCGACATCATCGATGCCTGGGCGCTCAAGAATGCCTGGTATTGGCCGGCCAGCCACAGTGCCGTAATCCAGGCGGTGCTGGCCCTGCACCGCGATCACGGCACCCGCATCGTCTATGTGCCCGGCAATCACGACGAAATGCTGCGCGATTACCTGCCACTGGATCTGGCCGGCATCGAGATCTGCAACGAGTGTGTGCACGAGACCGCCGACGGGCGCCAGTATCTGGTGATCCACGGCGACGCCTTCGATGCGGTCTGCACCGAGGCGCGCTGGCTCGCGGTGCTGGGCGATTATGCCTACCGCGGCGTGATCGTCGGCAACAGCTGGTTCAACGCCATGCGTCGCCGGCTCGGTTATCCCTACTGGTCGCTGTCGGCATTTTTGAAATACCAGGTCAAGAACGCGGTGGCCTTCATCGGCCGCTTCGAGGAGGCGCTGGCCGACGAAGCCCGGCGACGCGATCTGGACGGCATCATCTGTGGCCATATCCACACCCCGTCGCGGCGTACGGTCAACGGCGTCGATTACTGCAACGATGGCGACTGGGTGGAATCCTGTACCGCACTGACCGAGGACTTCGCCGGACGTATGGAACTACTTTACTGGGGACGCGGGACCGACGATGAAATGCCCGCCGAGCGCGAGAGCCGTCGCCGGGCGGCCTCCGCATGAAGATTGCACTCGTTAGCGATGCCTGGCATCCGCAGATCAACGGCGTGGTTCGCACCTTGTCCACGGTGCTCGACGAGCTGACGCGGCTCGGCCACGAAGTCACGCTGATCACACCGGATCGCTTCATGAGCCTACCGTGTCCCGGCGAACCGGAAATCCGGCTGGCGTTGGCGACGGCCACCCAGGTCGGGCGCCGGCTGGCCGAGGCGCGGCCGGAGTCGATTCATATCGCCACCGAGGGCCCGCTCGGCCAGGCTGCTCGGCGCTACTGTCGACGTCAAGGGCTGGTCTTCACCTCCTCGTATCACACGCATTTCCCGCAGTATCTGGAAATGCGCATGGGCGTGCCGCGCCGGCTGACCTTTGCTTTCATGCGCCGTTTCCATGCGGCGGCGAAACAGGTTCTGGTAACCACTGATACGCTCGCCGATGAACTGGCCACGCATGGCATCACCCATACCGTGCTCTGGCCGCGCGGGGTCGATGCCCGGGCCTTCGCGCCGCGCGACGACGCCATGGCCGTCGACGGGCCGAAACCGGTCATGGTCTACGTCGGGCGCGTGGCGGTGGAAAAGAACATCGGCGACTTCCTCGATCTGGACGTGCCGGGCACCAAGGTCGTGGTCGGCGACGGGCCGCAACTCGCCGAGCTCAAGCGACGCTATCCGGATGTTGTTTTCGCCGGTTGGCAGACCGGCGAGGATCTGGCGCGCTGGTACGCGGCCGGCGATGTGTTCGTGTTCGCCAGTCGCACCGACACCTATGGCCTGGTGCTACTCGAGGCACTGGCCAGCGGCCTGCCGGTGGCGGCCTATCCGGTACCCGGCCCGGCCGACGTGCTCGGCCACGCGCCGCACGTCGCCTGTCTCGACGATGATCTGGCCACGGCCGTGCGCGGCGCGCTGACCCTGTCGCCCGAAGACGCCCGCGCGTTCGCGCTGGACTACTCGTGGGCCGCCTGCGCCCAGCGCTTCGTGGATCATGTCGAGCGCCTCGACCCGGCGGCTTGGGATGCCCCGCCGTCGTTGGCGGCGCGGCTGAGCGCGCCGGTCGCGCGGTTCATCGGCCGATGACGATGAGACGGTTTACGGGCTGACCACGCGGCGTTCGGCCGCGGCGGTACGCGCGGCTTCGATCACGCGCAGCCCGGCCACGGCGTCGCCGGGATCCACCGGCATCGCGCTTTGTTCGCGAAGCGCGGCGGCGAACCGGCGATAGAAGGCGGGGTAATCGCCGGGATGGCTGGGGATCGTCGCGAACTGTGCACCGGCACCGAGGCGCCCCCAAGCGTGTTCCGGCTCCGTGCCCCAACCGTCATGCCCGGGTACCGCGCCGTCACGCAGCCGCTCCTCCTGCGGATCGAGCCCGTATTTCACGAAGCCCGCTCTGTCGCCGAGCACGCGTAAACGCGGGCCGAGGTCGGGCGCGACACTGCTCATCCACAGATGCGAGCGCACGCCTGAACTGTGCGTCAGCGCCACGAAGGAATCGTCGTCCACGGCCGAATCGGCATAACCGGCATCGAGCTCGGCATAAACCTCGCGGGCCGGGCCGAACAGGGTCAGGGCCTGGTCGATCAGGTGGCTGCCCAGGTCGAACAGGATGCCACCGGCCGCATCGGGCGCGGCGTCGCGTTTCCAGCCGGGCTTGGGTTCCGGCCGCCAGCGCTCGAAACGCGATTCGAAGCGCCGTACCGTGCCCAGCCGGCCGGCCTCGATCAGTGCCCGCAGGGTCAGGAAATCGGCGTCCCAGCGCCGGTTCTGGAACACGGTCAGCGCCACGCCGCGGTCGCGTGCCGCCGCGATCAGGGTTTCGGCCTGATCGGCCGAAGCCGCCAGCGGCTTGTCCACGACCACGGCCAGGCCGGCCGCGATCGCGGTCCGCGCATGTGGCGCATGCCACGCGTTCGGACTGGCTACCACGACTGCATCGAATGCGCTGGCCCGGGTCCAGAGTGTTTCGGTATCGGCGATCACTTGCGCGCCGGGATATCGGTCGCCAATCTCGGCGGCGCGCTTGGCGTTGCCGGTGACGATGGCGGCCAGCTCGAGATCCGGGGTGCTGTGGATCAGCGGCGCATGGAAGATGCGGCCGGCGGTGCCGTAGCCGATGATGGCGATGCGGAGGCGGTCGGGCATGGTCGGTATCCGTGTAGGACGATGCTTGGCCTGCGATGCTGACGCAAAGCCGCGTTCACCGCCAGCCGGCGGCCGATCGGCGGCGCATGAAAAAAGCCGGCTGTCTCGTGACGGCCGGCTTCGATTTGCGGCTCAACCCGAAGGGGCCAAGCGCTGTTTTGCCGCAAGACGGCGCCTGGCGCAACGATAGCAGCCCCTAGTTCTTGAGCACGTCGCCGCTGAAGTAGAGTCCCATCTGCAGGTTGTAGCGGGTGTTCCAGCTGCCGTCGCTCGGTCCGTCGAACGTCATGGCCGCGTTCTTGCCGGTCAGCACATCCGCCCAGACCTGCAGGATGCCGAACGAAAAGTCCGCGCCGACCGCATTGAACTGGATGTCGCCGGTCGGATTCGGCGCGTTGCCGGGCAGGGCGCTGTTGAACCGACCGTTGCCGCCGGTCATCAGGTAGGCGTAGTTGTCGTACAGCTGGATCGAATGCAGCGCGCCCCAGCCGATCTTGAAGGTTCGCGCCACATTCGCTGCGAAGATCTGGCCGGAGGCCGGCATCTGGTAGGCGAAGCCGTAGTTCTCCATCGTGATGGCGTCGGTCGGCAACGCATTGTCGTTATAGAAGCGTCCGGCCGGAATGTTGTAACGATAATCGACATACTGGCCCTGCAGCGTCCACGGGCCGAGCGCGGCGTCCACCGCCGCGGTGGCCGCCCAGCGTGTGCCGTAATGGGGTGCGTTTTTCCCCACTTGCAGCTCGCCGCCGCGTACCGCCGCCGAAACCTGCACGCTGTGATCCGTGCCCTGATTGAAGGTATAGGCCGCGCGCGCATTGCCGCCGTTGACCTGCTGATAGCCATCGAACGGATTGGAACCGTACAGGCTGCGCTGCCCCAGGTCGTCGTTCTTGAAGGCGTCGACGTCGAGGCGCCACGGGCCGTTTTCGTACTTATAGCCCAGCCCGGCGGCCTGGTTATCCGTGAAGCCGGCGAAGTAGGTCAGGTTGCCCCAGAATGTCTGGTAGCCGAACTTGAGGTTGCCGAAGGGCACATAGAACATGCCGCCCTTGATCTGGCTGTGCTTGCCGAAGTCGTAGGCGGCCCAGCCATAGCGCAGATAACTTGAATCGGCGAAGGCGGTCGGCGACCAGCGATACTCGGCGCCGTACGACAGCTTGCCGTCCGTGCCGTGGACGTTGAAGGCCGCGATGCCGGCAATGGCATCACCGCTTTTGTGGTGGTTCTTCATGTCCGGCTTGAGCTTGTAGCCCGCCGTGAATGCGCCACCCAGCGTCAATGTCTGCTTGGGCTTGTTCGCCTGGACGGTGCTCGGTGCGCTGGCCTGGTCGCTGGTCGAAGCGTTGTCGGTCGAGGGCTCGGCCGGCATTTTCTGTTGTTTTTGCTTGAGCGTGGCGAGCTGCGCCTTGAGTGCCTGGAGTTGTTGCTGCATCGCCTGCAGGCGATGGGCCTTGGCGATGTCGCCGCTGTTCTGGGCCATAGCCTGGCCGGACCAGAGCGCGCCGGCGCCGATCAGCGCAACAGCAAGACGTCGATTGGATACACGATCCACATATCCCCCTTGATTTTCAATCATATCCCCTGAAGCCGCTCGACTTGAAAAGGAGCAGCAGAACGAAGCGTCGCGCGTGCGACCGACCGCCCTGTCGACGGTCGCGGCATACACTTCGTGATCATAATCGTAGCACGGAAGGCGCCACCGCGCTGGCTTGCCCACACGGAAGCGCGGCCAGGCGCGGCCCGCAGCCGGGTCAGCCCGCGGCCTTCTCGCGGTTGCCGGGCTGCTTGTCGAGGATGGCGTTGGCCTGGTCCATCAGGTCGTTCATGTAGGCCATGAGCGCCCGGTATGGTGCGGCCGTCGCCAGGTCCACGCCGGCGTCCCTGAGAATCGTGTAGCCGCTGTCGGCGCCGCCCTCGGACAGCGCGTGCAGATAAGCCTTTCGGACTTGCGTGTCGCCATGCTCGATATGGCTGGCGAAATAATGCGCCGCGGTGATCGAGGTGGCGTACTGATAAACATAGAAGTCGTAATAGAAGTGGGGGATATAGGCCCACTCGATGTCGTCTTCGGGCGCGATCCGGGTGATGCCGTCCTTGGTGCCGTAGTACTTGTCGAGAATATCGCCGTACATCTGGGTCAAGCGGGCGCCGGACAGCGGTTCACCCTTCTGTACGGCCTGATGGATAGCGAGCTCGAATTCGGCGAACTGGGCCTGGCGGAAGAAGGTCCCGCGCAGCTGCTCGAGCGCCTGGCCGATGTAGAACAGCTTGGCCTCGTCGGTCTTCGCATGCGCGATCATGTAGTGGACGAGCAGCTGTTCGTTGGTGGTCGAAGCGACCTCGGCGGTGAAGATCGGATAATCCGCGGTCGCGAACGGCTGGTGCTCGTGCGCCAGCATGGTGTGGACACCGTGGCCCCATTCATGGGCGTAGGTCGACACGCTCTCGTAGTCGTCGTTGAAGTTCATCAACACATACGGATGCACGTCGTAGGCCGCGCCGTTCATGTAGGCGCCGGCGCTTTTGCCCGGGCGCGGATAGACACTGGTCCAGGGCGAGCGGGTTGCCTTATCGAGCAGCTGTTCGTAGTGCGCGCCTAGCGGGCGGGTGGCACGGCGCACCAGCGACCGGGCCTCGTCGATGGTAAAGAAACGGTCGGAATGCACCAGCGGCGGGTAGATGTCGTAGTAATGCAGCTGCTTCACGCCGAGCATGCGAGCTCGCAGCTTGAGGTAGCGGTGCAGCGTGTCGAGATTGTCGTTCACCGACGCCACGAGCTGGTGATAAACGCGCGTGGGGATGTCGTTGTCGGCGGTGGCGGCCGCGAGCGCGCTGTCGTAGTGATGCAGGCGCGCGTCGATCACGTGCCGGAGCACGGTCTGGCCGAGCAGCGAGCCGAAGGTGCCTTCGTACTGTTTGTATTTAGACCAGAACGCCGCGAACACCCGTTTGCGGACCTCGCGGTCCGGGTTGCTGCGCCATTTGGTATAGCCGGCCTGATCGATTGTGCGTTCCTTGCCGTCGATCTCGATCCTGGGCCATTGCATATCGGCGTTCGATAACAGCGAAAAGGTATCGCTCTGGCCGTTGACCGGGCTCAGCGCGGCCAGTGCCGATTCGGTCTGGCGCGACAGGGTGTGCGGCGCCGCCTTCATGACCTGCGTGAGCATGTATTGATAGTCTGCGAGCGCTTTCTCCTGGCTCCAGGACTCGAGCTTGTCCTGATTCATCGCCACCAGCTCGGGCCGGACGTAGCCGGTTGCCTCGCCGAATTGCGCGGCCAGGCGGTCGGCCTTGTTGCGGCGCTCCTGGGCGGTGCTGTCTCGCAGGTCCTGATCTGCGGCCAGGCCGGCATAGACCGACAGGCGCGCGATCGATTTCTGTACGTCGGAGATCGTGTCCAGCGCGTTGGCCAGAGCGTTCGGGCTGTCGGTCAGGTGGCCCGAAAAGCGCGGCAGCGTGTCGATGCGCTGTTGGGTCTGGTCATAGGTGCTCTGCCAGGCCGCGGGCGAAGCGTACAGATCGTCCAGATTCCACGCGGTGGGCGTCTGGCTCGGCGGATGGTCGGTCTGGGCGGTCCGGCTCCCTCCCGAGCCGGTATCGGCAGCCAGGGCCGGCGCGAGGCCGGCGGCGAATAGCACGGTCAAAACCGCGGCAGGAATAGCGATGCGAGACATCGTTGGCCCCCGAGAATCAATAATAAGGCGCAGATCAAACACGGTCGGTTCGCAGGCAAAAAGCAAGCCGGATGGGCCAGGCGCAAATGCGCGGTTCGACAATTACATTATCAACCCGGCACAAAAATGGATGATTTTTCGGATTAATAGCGCCCGTATGCGACCGCATGCTCGCCGCGGCCATTGCCCGCGAAGCCCTTGAAGATAAAAGACGGACAGGCGCCGGCTTTTATTTTTGAAGGCGTTGAAAACAGCTGATGAAGTCAGCTGTTTTGATCCCGGATTAATAGGACCAATTGTCGTTTGATGCGAGTTCGCGCGGCGCGCCCGGGCTATGGGGGCGGCGTCGGTGCGCCTTCGGGCGCCGGCAGCCCCCGCCGGATCGCATCGGAGAAATCGGGGCTGGCATGGCCGTCGCTATCGGAGGCGATGGCGGCCGCGTTGATACAGCCGCGACGCCGCAGTTCCGCCAGGGGCAGGCGTGTATCCAGCGCGCCGAGATCGTAGAGGTATTCGGGCAGATGGCCCGAGGCCAGCAGGCGCCAGTTCCAGGGCAGTCCGGGCACGATCGCCTTGACCATGTCGTAGACCAGTGTCGTGCAGTTGGACGTGAGCGTGTGGTAGAACCGCGGCCGGTATTCCAGGGTGTCGGCAGTATCCAGATAAGCCTCGAACAGCGCACGAATGGCGTGCCGGGGCATTGCCACGCGATACAGATAAACGTCTTCGCGGCGCGCGGTGGTGCGGGTGCGCACGATATCGCGCTCGTCGGCGGCCACCAGGGCCAGTTCGCATTGCCGGAACAGGCCCCCGATCGCTGAAAAATCCTCGCCGGCCAGGCGTCGGACCTCGACCGAAAACACCAGGTGCCGGCCGTCGGCGAAGGCAAAGGACACCAGAGTATGGGCGATGGTCGGTCCCATCCAGTACGAGGCCACCAGATCCACGGCGATGAGCTGGTCGAGATCGTAGTCGCGGATTTCCCAGCGCGGAGTGTAGTCGTCGCGCGTGCGCCAGTCGAAGTTGCGGACGTTGTGCAGGCGCACCTGTGGGCCGTGACGTTCCACGTGGAGCACGCGCGCCACATCGTCGGCCCAGGGGCGGTCCGAGCGCGGACGGATCTGCGCCCACCACAGCGCAAACGCCAGTCCGGCGAGTGCGAAGATGGCCGGACCGAGCCGGTCGGCGGCGATCAGCCCGGCGAGGCCGCCCAGCGCCGCGGCCCACCAGGCCGCGATCAAGGCGATGCGCAGCGCGCGCGGGTTGGGGCCGCGAAACCAGAGCGCGCCGGTGCCGTAGCCCGCCACCAGCAGGACGAGCAGCCCGGCGACGACGCGGGCCGCGATCAATAACGCGGCAGTCATCGGCGGGGCACGCGACGCAAAGCGGGAAGCACGCAGAACGCGTCCGCCATCATGTTGTGCCCGCCCCTAGGTGTCCAATCCAGCGTTGTAGCCCGCTTGTGCAGAGTGACTGCACGGCGCGCACTACGCCTCGTCTCGCCGCAAAACAGCGCTTGGCGCGGACTCGCACGAAACGGCAACAGGCCCTAATAATGACGATCCTGCGGCGCCGGCGGCACCCACTGGTACAGCCAGGTTTCGGTCAGCGTCTGACTGCCGTTGACCAGATAGGCCCGGAGCGTGACCGGGGTGGTGGCGTCGCTCGTGGGCATCCAGTCGAATACGGCCCGATAGCCGTTGATCGGCTTCATGACGTGGGTCGAGGTATAACTGATCTTGCCGTTGGAGGCCGATACATTGACCGTCACATTGGCGTCGTCCGGCAGCTTGTCCAGCGGCGAGCCGACGAAGTCCACGGCAAAGCGGCGGGCGTACCGGTCGGGCGACCTGTTGCCCGGAATCCAGCCTTCCTGGACATTGCCCATGCCCGACCAGGTCTTGTCCACAATGGCCAGGGAGGGCGATACGGGCGGTTCGGGCCACCAGTACAGCGTGTAGTCATAGTGCAGATGCCGGCCGGCGGTGACGGGTTTTTCCGGAATCCAGAACGCCACGATGTTGTCCACGGTTTCGCCGACCGTGGGCATTTCCATGAGCGCGATCTGGCCCTTGCCCCATTTGTTCGTGGGTTTGAGCCACAGGCTCGGCCGGCGGTTATACCAGGTGACCGGGTCGCGATAATCGTTGAAATCGTGATCGCGCTGGACCAGGCCGAAACCGCGCGGATTTTCGTCCATGAAGGTGTTGAACTGGATCGTCGGCGGGTTGTAGAGGGGGCGGCAGATCCATTCACCGTTGCCGCGCCACATCGACAGCCGGTCCGAGTCGTGCATGAGCGGATAGATCGTGTCGCGGGCGGTTTCCTGGGCGGTGCCCTTGAGATACATGCTGGTCATCGGCGCGATACCCAGGCGCTTGATCGCCTTGCGCGTATAGACATGTGCCGAAATATCCATGATCACGCCCTGGGCGTTGCCGGCGTCTATGTTGAAGCGATAGGCCCCGGTCGCGCTCGGTGAATCCAGCAGGGCATAGACGGTCACCTGTTCGGAGCCATCCTTGGGCCGTTGGAACCAGAACTGGGTGAAATCCGGAAATTCCTCGCCACCGGGCTCGTCGGTATCGATTGCCAGTCCGCGCGCCGACAAGCCGTACTGCTTGTCCTTGTCGATCGCGCGAAAATAACTCGCGCCCAGAAACGACGCCACCTCGTTGACGTAGGCGCCCCAGGGTTTGACCGCCAGCCGCCAGCCGGCGAATCCCAGGTTATGGCCTTCCAGCTGGGTCGGATCCACGCCGCTGTGATCGTAGTTGAACAAGTTCGGCTTGAAGGGAATGCGATGCGCCCTGCCGGTATCCGGGTCGATGTCGTGCATGCGCACCGGCGTATTGAAATGCATGCCGACATGGAAGAAATGCACCCGCAGGGCGACCTTGGGATCCGACGACCACAGCGCGTCGTGCCAGTCGTACACGATCTTTTGATACTTCAATGGCGCCAGGCTGGCGAGCGTGTCGGGCAGTGTTTCCGCTGGCGACTGATAGGCCGAGCGCGACATCTTCTGCGCCTTGCTCTTGAGCCAGTGGAAGGAAAATGGCTGGCCCGGACCGCTCTCAATCGGTGATTTGGCAAAGGCCGGGATCGCCGGCAGCCCGAGCGATGTCAGCGCCAGAGACGCCTTGAGCAGGGTGCGTCGTTGCATGGGCTCGCCTTATGAATGCTTCCCGGAACAGACAGATCGCCGCGTCGTGGGTTCCCCTGGCGGTTTCGAATCAGTCGTCGTGCGCATGGGCTTCCATCTCGTCCAGGAAATCGGCCGCTTCGTCCTGCATGCGCTGGCGCAGGTCGATCATCTTGCGGGCATAGTCGTTGAGCCGGCGGGCCTGCGGCGTATCCGGGGTGAAGGTCGGCACCTTCGTCGGCCGGCCTTCACCGTCAACTGCGACGAACACCAGAATGCAGTGCGTGGTAAAGCGGGCATCGTCGGATTTCGGGTCGCGTGCATAGACGCTCACCGAAATATGCATGCTGGTGTTGCCGGTATGCATCAACTCGGCCTTGAGCTCGACCAGATCGCCGACCCGGATCGGCTTGAGGAACCGAATGCCGCCGACATAGGCCGTGACGCAGTAGCTGTGCGACCAGTTTGCGGCGCAGGTATAACCGGCATGGTCGATCCATTTCATGACACTGCCGCCGAAGACATTGCCGCCGAAATTCACATCGGAAGGCTCGGCGAGAAAGCGTAGCGTGATTTCGTGGGTTGACATCGAATGCGGGCTTGGAGAATTCGGGTTGAGTTTAATCGCCTGCCGCGGGCAACGCGACTCGCCCGGGCCAGGCGAGTGACCCGGCCCGGGCGGGGGTACACTGGTGCGACGATTTGCCACCGCGATGTCCATGCAACTGTTCGGATCCGTCACTTCCCCCTATGTGCGTCGCACCCGGCTGCTGCTGGTCGACGTCGACTACGAATTTCGCGATCTGGCGATCTACGGCGCCGACCAGGCCGAGCTGGCGCGCCATAATCCGACACTGAAGATTCCGACGCTGATCGATGGCGAGACGACGTTGTTCGACTCGCGGGTCATCCAGCGTTATCTGGCGGCGCAGCGGGGGCAGGCCCCGCTAAGCTGGCGCCAGGAGAATCAACTGACCGTGATCGACGGCGCCAACGACGCCTTCGTGGCCTTGCTCCTGGCCGTGCGTTCCGGACTCGATCCAAGCCAGGATGCGATGATCTACAACCGGCACCGGGAGCGTATCCGGACCTGCCTCGACTGGCTGGAGACGGCGGCCGCCGACGGTGCGTTCGATCATTGGCGCTATCCGGCGATCTGTGTGTACTGCATGCTCGACTGGGTGGTCTTCCGCGAACTCCATGATATGTCCGGCCACCGCGCGCTGGCCGCGGTGTGCGAGCGTCATGGCGGGCAACCGGGCGTTGCCGCGACCGATCCGCGCCAGGCCGTCTGAGCGTCCATTCATAACGGGCGCGGGCCCATGTAGACATGTCGGACCTGCTGGCCGAACATCTCGACCGTGCCCGAATAGCGACGGTCACCGCGGCGATAGAACTCGAAGCCGTAGCGGCGGGTCAGACGCCAGCTGCCCTGGCTGTCGCGGGTCAGGCCGATACGCTTGAAGGCCAGTTCGTCGATGAAGGTCACCTCCGCTTCGGCGCAGGCGTTCTGGGCTGCGCGCCGGGCCGTCGCGCGCGCGCCCATCTGGCGCCACCATACCAGCGCGACGATCGCCAGCCCGATCAGCCACGGCGCCAGATCGATCATGCCTGCCTCGGCGTCTGCAGCGTGACCGCGCCCGAGCGGATATCGTCCACCGAGCGCGCGCCGGACAGGGCCATGGTGAGCTCGAAATCGGCCGCGGTGTTGGCGATCCACTCCGCGACTCCGCCCGTGCCCGCCAGTGCCAGCGCATAGGCATACGGCCGGCCGATCGCAACCGCGTCCGCGCCCAGCGCCAGGGCCTTGACGATGTCGGCGCCGGTGCGCACGCCCGAATCCAGCACCAGCGTCAGATCGGGCGCGGCGCCGCGGATGGCGGCCAGGGCGTCCAGGCTGGCGATGGCGCCATCGACCTGCCGGCCGCCGTGATTGGACACGATCAGGCCATCGATGCCGGCCTCGACAGCCCGGCGTGCATCGTCGGTCGAGAGTATGCCCTTGAGCAGAATCGGCAAGCGGGTGTGTTCGCGCAGCCAGGCCAGGTCGGACCAGCTCAGGTCCGGGCGTGAGTAGGTGGCCACGAACTGGCGTACCGCGGCCAGGCCGCGGCCGCTGCGCAACGCGCGCCAGGTCGAGCCCGGATAATGCCGCGCGCTGGCCAGGACATTGGCCAGCAGTCTCGGCGTGATCGGCGGCTGATCGGTATCGGCGGCTGATTCGGCCAGCATGGCCTGGAACACCGGGTCGTGGGTGTACTGGGCCAGGCCCTGCCCGCGCAGGAACGGCAGGTGGCCGAGATCGAGATCGCGCGGGCGCCAACCCAGCAGCGGCGTATCCAGCGTGACCACCAGTGCTTCGCAGCCACAGGCCTCGGCGCGGCCGATCAGCGATTCGGCCAACGCATCGGATTTCGGCCAGTACAGCTGGAACCAGCGCGGCGCGCCGGGGGCGGTCGCGTCCATGGCCGTGGCACAGGCTTCCATCGGCCGGCTGGCCTGACTCGACAGGATCGCCGGGATACCGGCGGCGGCTGCCGCGCGCGCCGCGCCCACATCGGCGTCGCGGTGCGCCAGTTCCAGCGCGCCGATCGGTGCCAGCATGAACGGATGCGGGTAACGTCGGCCGAATAATGAAACCCCGGTGTCGCGGCACGAGATGTCGGTGAGCATGCGCGGTACGATCCGCCACGCGTCGAACGCGCTCCGGTTCGCCGCCACGGTGGTTTCCGCTGAAGCGCCGCCAGCGATATAGGCGTACGCGGCCCGCGCCATGCGCCGCCCGGCCGCAGCGGCGAGCGCGCCCGGCTCGACCGGAATCGCCGGCCGGCGCCCGGCGAGGCCTGCGGAATAAATCGCTTGTTGGCGATTATTCGTGCCGGTGCGGGCTGTCAATTGGTCGTAGGCGGCCATGCGTCAACTCGTGTCGTTTCCTGCTTCAGCATAGAGTGAGCCGCTGCGGGCGCCAACGGCCATTTGGCGCGGCCTATGACCTTTTTGTGATCACAAAACGACGCTGAATGCGCTATAACTGTGCAAATCTTGCCTGGTGAGCGCTCTTCTGGAGCCGAATCGGCCGGCGCGAGGCCTTGTGAGACTTGGCCCAGGGCTTGCTGGTGCATCCTGGGCGGGCCGTCTTCTGTCGATTGCAGCGATGTTTGCACCGCGATCGCGCGATTCGACAGACGGGCATCAATTGCGGCATGTTTGGATTGTGATCACAAATAAAGATCTCCATGAGCGACTACGTTGACAGCTACTATCGCGACAGCCGGCGTATCACGCTGGCGTCGCCCCCGACGTCGTTGACCGGCTCGCGCCGTGTCGACGTGGCCGTCGTGGGCGGGGGCGTGACGGGCTGTTCGGCGGCGCTCCATCTGGCCGAGCGGGGTTATTCGGTCGCGCTGGTCGAGGCCAACCGTATCGGCTGGGGGGCGTCGGGCCGCTCCGGTGGCCAGATTCTGACTGGCTTCGGTACCGGCATGTCGACATTCGCCAATGCGCTGGGGACCGACGATGCCCGCCGGGTGTTCGAGATGTCGCGCGAGGCGGTCAGGCTGACGGTCGATCGTATCCGGCGCCACGACATTGACTGCGATCTGCGCGATGGCGCGGTCTATGCCGCGCTCAAGCCGCGTCACATGAAGGGCTTCGCGGCTGAACAGAAGCACATGCGGCAGGTCTACGACTATGACGGCCTGACCCTGCTCGATCGCGATGCGCTCAACGCGCACGTACGTTGCCCGTCTTACATCGGCGGGCTGTACGACGCCGAATCCTGGCACCTGCATCCGTTGAATTATGTGCTGGGCCTGGCGCGCGCGGCCCAGCAGGCCGGTGTGACGCTCTACGAGCAATCGCCGGTCGAGCGCATCGTGCATGGCAGGACGCCGATCGTGCATACGCCCGAGGGCGCGCTGACCGCCGGCCATGTGGTGCTGGGCGGCAACGCCTATCTGGCGGCCGATGTCGCGCCCGAGCTGTCGGGCCATCTGATGCCGGTGGGCAACTACATCATCGCGACCGAGCCGTTGTCCCCGGCCCAGGTGGCCGAGACGCTGCCGGGCGACGACGCGGTTTCGGATGCCAATTTCGTGCTCGATTACTACCAATTGTCCGCGGCGCCCGCGGATGGCCCGCGCATGCTCTACGGCGGTCAGGTCAGTTACGGCAAGAAGCCGCCCAAGCGGCTCAATGAGCGCATGCAGACCAAGCTCGGCCGTCTGTTTCCGGCGCTGCAGAATATTGGCATCGAGTACAGCTGGGGCGGATTGGTCGGCGTCACCCGCAATCGCGCCCCGCATTTCGGACGCATCGGCGACAACGTGTTCTATGCGCAAGGCTATTCCGGCCATGGCATGGCGCTTGCGGGATTGGCGGGGCAGCTGATCGGCGAGGCCGTGGCCGGGCAGTCCGAGCGTTTTGATCTCTATACCCGACTCACGCATCGCCGGTTTCCGGGGGGCGAGCGTCTGCGTACGCCGCTGCTGGTGCTGGCCACCAATTTCTACCGTATGCGGGATCTACTCTAAATGAGGGCGGATATGACAGGGCAGTCGACAGCTGCGGCACCGGCAATCTCCGAGCCGACGACCCAGCAGAACCCGGCCACCGATCGCAGTGGCTCATCGATCGAGTTGCACGGTCTGACCAAGCAGTTCGCGGCGGATTCGATCGCGCTGCGCGGGATCAATCTCAAGATCAGCGGCGGTGAGTTCTTCACGCTGCTCGGACCATCCGGCTGTGGCAAGACGACGTTGCTTCGCATCATCGCGGGGCTGGAGAGCGCCACCGACGGCGAGGTCGAGATCGGGGGCGCCTCGGTCACCGACGTGCCGGCACACAAGCGCAACGTGAATACGGTGTTTCAGTCCTACGCGCTGTTCAATCACCTCAATGTGCGCGAGAACATCGGCTTCGGGCTGAAGATGCGGGGCATGGACAAGGCCGAGATCAAAAAGCGCGTAGCCGAAACCGCCGAGTTCATCAAGATCGGCGAGCTTCTGGGTCGCCGGGTCGATCAGCTGTCGGGCGGCCAGCGCCAGCGCATCGCACTCGCCCGCGCGCTGGTCAACGAGCCCGATGTGCTGCTGCTCGACGAGCCGTTGTCGGCGCTGGACGCCGGCCTGCGCGGCGAACTGCAGCTCGAGCTGATGCGGATCCAGCGGCGGCTGGGCATGACCTTCGTGTTCGTGACCCACGATCAGCAGGAAGCGATGGTGATGAGTGACCGGGTGGCGGTGCTCAACGATGGTCACATCCAGCAGGTCGGGCCGCCGCAGACGCTCTACGAACACCCGGAAAACCTGTTCGTGGCCCGTTTCATGGGTCACCAGAATCTGTTCGAGATTCGCCAACAGGATGAATCCGGGCTGGATGTATGCTTCGGCCGCCTGGTGGGCGACTTCGCGCGCGGCAGTCACGTCCTGATTCGACCGGAGACCATGCGGGTGGAGCGCGCCGAACAGGCGTCGTCCGAGGCCAACGTGTTTTTCGCCGAGGTGGCCGAACGGGTCTACCGCGGCCATGTGGCCGAATACTGTCTCACCGTGGCCGAGGGCACCGAGCTTGTCGTGACCTGCAACAACATCGGCGAGCCGATGTTCGACGTCGGCACGCGCGTGGCGGTGTCGGTGCAGACCTCGGGGGTGGTCACCTTCCATGCCTAGAACGAAAGACACACGGACCCTGGGCGCGTTCGCGACCCGGGGCAGCGAATCGCCCAAACGCCGCGAGCCGCGTCATACCGGCCACCTGATCGCGGTCGTCTCGCCCGGCGTGATCTGGATCGTCGTTTTTCTGGTGCTGCCCAGCGCCTATCTGATGACGATCGCGTTCATGACCAATGGCACCTACGGCCTGCCACGAATGCCGCTGACCCTGGAAGCCTTCAAGGAGTTGGCGGGCTTCGGTTTCCTGGGTTGGTCGCCGGGCAACCTCTATACCCTGATCCGTTCGATCTGGCAGACCGTGCTGTCGACCGGACTGGTGATCGCCATGGCCTATCCGGTGGCCTATTACATCACCCGCGCGCCGGCCCGGATGCGCCCGCTCATGTTGCTGACGGTGGTCGTGCCGTCCTGGACCAATCAGGTCATCCGCGCGATCGGCTGGATGAACATCCTCTCGCCGGGGTCGCCGGTGAGCAACCTGGCGGCGTCCCTGGGGCTGATCTCGCCGCAGATGGGGCTGTTTCCGTCCAAGTTCGCGGTCGTGATCGGCCTGGTTTACAACTTCCTGCCGTTCATGGTGCTGCCGCTGTACGCGGTGTTCGAGAAACTCGACTATGCGCAGATCGACGCCGCACGCGATCTGCGCGCCGGGCCGATCCGGACCTTCATCCACGCCGTGCTGCCGCAGACACTGCCCGGGCTGCTGGCCGGCACCGTGCTGGTCTCGATTCCGGCGTTCGGCATGTACGTCATCCCCGAACTGCTCGGCGGCGGCAAGTCAATGATGCTCGGCAACCTGGTGGCCCGGCAGTTCGCGGCAGCCTCGAACTGGCCGCTGGGCGCGGCGGGTGCGTTGATCATGATCATCGCCACGCTGGTCGGCCTGCTGGTGCTGCGTCGCATGGGCAAGAAACTCGGCGGTGATTCGCAGGTGGTGCTATGAGTGCGCGCGGATTCAATCGCGGGCTGCAGGCCTTCTGGTACGTGATGCTGTTCTTTCTTTACGCACCACTGGCCGTGGTCGCCCTGTATTCGTTCAACAGCATCAACTCGTCCGCGGTGTTCGCGGGGATATCGCTGCGCTGGTACGCCGCGTTGTTCGCCGATGAAACGATTCTCAATGCCTTCTACAACAGCCTGACACTGGCCATCACCTCCTCGACCATCGCCACGGTGATCGGCACGCTGCTGGGTTATGGCATGTACACCTATCGCCATCGCCGGCTGGGCTGGCTGATCTGGCTGGTCTATCTGCCGATCGTGATGCCCGACATCGTCTACGGCATTTCGCAGATGAGCTTCTTTACCTCCATCAGCAACGCCACCGGCCTGTTCAACCTGGGGCTGGGCACGATGGTGATCGCTCATGTGAGTTTCCAGGTGCCGTTCGTGGCGCTGCTGATCTACTCCCGGCTGGTCGGCCTCGACTCGATGCTGTTCGAGGCCTGCCACGATCTGTACGCCAACGGCTGGCAGCGGGCCTGGTACTTCATTCTGCCGACGCTGCGCCCGGCGATCGTGTCGGCCTTCTTCCTGGCCTTCACGCTTTCGATCGACGATTTCGTGATCAGTTTCTTCACCTCCGGGCCGGAAAGCACCACGCTGCCGATCTTCATCTGGAGTGCGATCAAGAAGGGCGTGACGCCGGAGGTCAACGCCATTGCCACGTTGATGATCGGTGCGGTGTTCGCAGCGGCCGCGATCGCGCTGGCTTTTCAGTACGTACGGCTGGCGCGGCCGCGGGTCAGTGACTAGTTTTCAACCAGGGGATGGGGGCATGTCATGAAAAAACGGCGTCACGGGATCGGGCTGGCCGCTGGGCTGGTCCTGGGGTTGGCGTTGGCCACCGCGGCGAGCGCCGAACCGGCGAAGACGTTGTATCTGTACAACTGGTCGCAGTACATGAGCCCGAAGATCCTCACGGCCTTCGAGCAGCAGTATCACGTCAGGATCGTGCGCAACTTCTATCACTCCAATCCGGAGTTGTTCGCCAAGCTGCGGGCCGGCGGCGACTCGCAGTACGACGTGGTCTTCCCGTCCAATTACTACGTGCCGCGGCTGATCGCGACCGGGTTGATCCAGCCGCTCGACAAGAGGCTGATTCCGAACTACGACAACTTGATGCCGCGGTTCAGAAAGCCACCCTACGATCCCGAGGGCAAGTACGTCGCTGCCTATCAATGGGGCGACACGGGCGTCGTCTACAACACAAAGAAGCTGGGTAAACAGCCGGCCAGCTGGTCGATCCTGTTCGATGCCAAGCACAATCCGCAGTATCCCTTCGCGATGATGACCGATGCCCAGGTCATGCTGGGCGCGGCCTGCGCCTACCAGGGCCACGGTTATGCCTGCCGCGGCGACGACGACTGGAAGCAGGCGGCGCAACTGGTGCTCAAGACCAAGCAGCGCCCCAATTTCAACGGTTTTCGTGACGGCGTGCCGGTGCTCCAGCAACTCGCCCGGGGCACGGTGGATGCGGCGCTCACCTATAACGGTGATTATGTCTCGGCGAAACACGACAATCCGCAGGGGCTGAAAAACACCACGTTCGTGGTACCCGCCGAAGGCGCCGAGCTGTGGGTGGATAACATGGCGATTCCGGCGCGTGCACCGCATCCGAAACTCGCCAACGAGTTCATCAACTTCGTGCTGGATGCCAGGCGCGGGGCGCAGCTTTCGAATTTCAATTACTACGCCAGCCCGAACCGGGCCTCCAAGCCGTATCTGGATGCCGCACTGTCGAAGCCGCCGATCATGCCCACGCCCGCCGAGATGAAGGTGCTCAGGTTCACGCCGTCGATCCGCGGCCATGATCTGCAATTCGTCCAACAGCTATGGACCGAGATCCGGTCACGCTAGGGGCGATGCCATGCCATATACGATCAGCAGGCCGCAGCTGAACCACACAGCCGCCGAAGTGGTAGCCGACATGAATGAATCCAGGACCCTGCGCGTGTCTGCGCTGGCCGCCAGCGTTGGCCGGCGCGGCCTCAAACGACTGGCCCCGGTACTGCTGCTGGCCCTGGCCGGTCTGGGTAGCGCCCAGGCTGCGCCTTACGGCGACAAGCTGGTGTTGTTCAACTGGTCCGATTACATCAGCCCGACGCTGATCCAGGCATTCGAGGCCAGGTACCACGTCAAGGTGGTGCAGAATTTCTACGAATCCAATCCGGAAATGTTCGCCAAGCTGCGCGCCGGGGGCGATGCCCAATACGACGTGATCGTGGCTTCGAACTACTATGTTCCGCGATTGATCGCGAGCGGCCTGATCCAGCCGCTCGACAAGGCCGAGATCCCGAACTTCGACAATTTGATGCCGCGTTTCCGCAAGCCGGCCTACGACCCGACGGGCCGGTACACGGCGGCTTACCAGTGGGGGGATACCGGCATTGTCTATAACACCGCAAAACTGGGAAATCTGCCGCCGAGCTGGTCGATCCTGTTCGATCCGGCGGCGAACTCGAAGTATCCGTTTGCCATGGGTACCGATGCCCAGGTCATGACCGGAGCGGCTTGCGCCTATCAGGGCCATGGCTATGCCTGCACCGGCCGCGACAACTGGAAGCAGGCCGCGAAGCTGTTGCTGAAAACCAAGAGACGCCCGAATTTTTCCGGTTTCGTGGATGGCACGCCGGTATTGCGCCAGCTCGCGCGCGGCAGCGTGGCCGCGGGGGTGAGCTTCAACGGCGATTACCTCCAGGACAGGGCGAACAATCCGCGGTCCTACAAGCACCTGAAGTTTGTCGTGCCCAAGGAGGGCGCCGAGCTCTGGGTCGATACCATGGCGATCCCGGACAAGGCGCCGCACGCCAAACTCGCCAACAAGTTCATCAACTTCATACTCGATGGTCGGAACGGCGCGACGCTGTCGAACTTCACCTGGTATGCCAGCCCGAACAAGGCGGCCCAGCCTTACCTGAAGCCGGCGCTCAAGCGCCCGCCGAGCCAGCCGACCGCCACCCAGATGAAGCGTCTGCACTACACGCCCGCGCTCAAGGGCGATTCGCTACAGTTCGTCCAGCAACTCTGGAGCGAGGTTCAATCGCGCTAGTTCACTACCCTGATCCGAAACACCCGCCAACAAGCAGCACGAGGACCCGATGATGAGAAAACTCCGACCCCTGACCCGACTGATTGCGGCCGCCGCCGTCGCCGCCTTCGCGCTGCCGGCGTTCGCCGCCAACAGCGACACGTTGTACATCTTCAACTGGTCGCAGTACATGAATCCGAAGATCATCAAGCAATTCGAGGCGAAGTATCACGTCAAGGTGGTACAAAGCTATTACAACTCGCAGCCCGAGATGTTCGCCAAGCTGCGCGCCGGCGGTGACTCGCAGTACGACATCGTGGTGCCGTCGAACTACTACGTGCCGCGCCTGATTCATACCGGGTTGATCCAGCCGCTGGACAAGAAGCTGATCCCGAATTACGACAATCTGATGTCGCGGTTCAAGGACACCAGTTACGATCCCAAGGGCAAGTACACCGCGGCTTACCAGTGGGGCGACACCGGTATTGCCTACAACGTGAAGACGCTCGGCCAGCAGCCGGCCAGCTGGTCGATCCTGTTCGATCCGAAAGCGAATTCTAAATACCCGTTCGAGATCGGCACCGACGCCCAGGTGATGTTCGGCTCGGCCTGCGCCTATCTCGGCTACCCGTACGATTGCCAGGGCCGCGACAAGTGGACCAAGGCGGCCAAACTCATCCTGAAAACCAAGAAGCGCTCCAACTTCAGTGGCTTCCAGGATGCCACGCCGACCCTCAAGCAGCTCGCGCGCGGCAACGTGGCCGCCGGCATGGCCTATAACGGCGACTATGCCTTCGACAAGAGCCAGAACCCGAAAGGCTTCAAGAACATCAAGTTCGTGGTGCCCAAGGAAGGGGCCGAGCTCTGGGTGGACAACATGGCGATTCCGGCCCACGCACCGCATCCGAAACTGGCCAACGAGTTCATCAACTTCATCCTCAAGGCCAAGATCGGCGCCGAGCTGTCGAACTGGAATGCCTATGCCAGCCCGAACAAGGCGTCCAAGCCTTATCTCGACAAGTCGCTGACCGAGCCGCCGGTCATGCCGACCGATGCGCAGATGAAGCGTCTGCATTTCACGCCGGCGATCGAAGGCGACAACCTGCAGTTTGTCCAGCAGCTGTGGACGGAAGTGCAGTCGCGGTAGGTCTGGTCCCGGGCCGGCGTCGCGCCGGCCCGGATTCTGCAAACCCGGGAGATTTATGAGCGAGGATACGAGCGATCCGCAGATCCGCGAATGGTTCAACACCAATCGCATCAGCGAGGTCGAATGCCTGGTGCCGGACATCACCGGCGAGGCCAAGGGCAAGATCATGCCGGCGGCCCGCTATCTCAACGGCGAGCGTCCGCGCTTGCCCGATTCCATCTTCATCCAGACCGCGACCGGCGATTATCCGGAAGACGACGAGGAAATCGTCGATCCGGCCGAGCTGGACATGCAGCTCGACGCTGATCTGTCGACCTGTCGCCTGGTGCCCTGGGCACGCGAGCCGACGGCGCAGATCATCCACGAATGCAGCTATCTCAACGGCGAGCCGGTGCTGGTCAGCCCGCGCTACGTGCTGCGCCGGGTGCTTGCGCTGTACGAAAAGCTCGGCCTGCGGCCGGTGATCGCGCCGGAAATGGAGTTCTATCTCGTCCAGCGCAACACCGATGCCGATTACCCCCTGCAGCCGCCGGCCGGCCGCTCGGGCCGGCGCGAGATATCGCGTCGCGCCTACAGCATCGACGCGGTCAACGAGTTCGATCCGCTGTTCGAGGACATGTACGACTACTGCGAGGCCGAGTCGCTCGACATCGACACCCTGATCCACGAAGAAGGATCGGGCCAGATGGAGATCAATTTCGAGCATGGCGATCCGCTCGATCTGGCCGACCAGGCGTTCCTGTTCAAGCGCACCCTGCGCGAGGTGGCACTGGCGCACGGCATGTACGGCACGTTCATGGCCAAGCCGATGGCGGACGAACCCGGCAGCTCGATGCATATTCATCAGAGCCTGGTCGACGTGGCCGGCGGCGAGAACGCGTTCGCCGATGAAGCCGGCGAGCCGACCGCGCTGTTCTATCAATTCATTGCCGGCATGCAGACTTATCTGCCGCCCGCGCTGGCGCTGCTGGCGCCGAACGTGAACAGCTATCGGCGCCTGATGCCGGATCTGTCCAATGGCTCGGCGCCGATCAACACCGAATGGGGCTACGACAACCGCACCGTCGGTCTGCGCGTGCCGCATTCGGGGCGTCGCGGCAAGCGCGTGGAAAACCGTATCGCCGGAGCCGACGTGAATCCGTATCTCGCCATCGCCGCGTCACTGGCCTGTGGTTATCTCGGCATTCGCGACAAGCTCGAGCCGCGTGCGCCGGTGGCCGATTCGGCCCATGCCAGGGGCCATCGCCTGCCGTCCGACATGGGCCGGGCGCTGGAAGCCCTGGCCGACTGCATGCCGCTCAAGACGTTGCTCGGCGAGCGCTTCATCGATACCTATCTGGCGGTCAAGCGCACCGAGGAGATCGCGCATTTCAAGGTGATCAGTTCCTGGGAGCGGGAGTACCTGCTGCTGCGCGTCTGACGCGCCCGGCGGCCCGCGGCGGTGTCACGGGCCGGGTCACGAATCCACGGCGGCCATCCGGCCGCCGATTTCAATGGAGCCCTGCGGCATGCTGACGTTTCATGACAATCGTACGCAGAATCGGCGTTCGGCCACCGAACTGGCCGGCGGGCGGCTGATCGCGCCGCTGGAATGCCCCGAGCGGGTCGACATGATCGCCGAGCGCATCCGAACGGTCGGACTCGGCGCGATCCGCGGCGCCACCATGCACGGCCTGGAGCCAATCGCGGCGGTGCACGATCCGGCGTACATCGATTTCCTTGAAAATGCCTGGGCCGACTGGCGGGCCGCCGGCCATACCGGCGAGGCCATCGCCTCGGTCTGGCCGACGCGCCGCACCCGGGCCGATTTCGTGCCCCGCCACATCGACGGCAGGCTCGGCTATTACGCGCTGGCGGCCGAGACCGCGATCGAGGCCGGCACCTGGGAAGCGGCCCGGGCGAGCGTGGATATCGCGCTGACCGCCCTCGATCATGTGCAGGCTACCGGCGAGGCCGCCTTCGGGCTTTGCCGGCCGCCGGGCCATCATGCCGCATTCGATCAATACGGCGGCTACTGTTTTTTCAACAATGCCGCTATCGCCGCCCAGGCGGCACGAGAGGCCGGTGCGGCGCGCGTGGCGATCCTGGATGTCGACTACCACCACGGCAACGGTACCCAGCAGATCTTCTACGACCGCGACGATGTGCTGTTTGTGTCGCTGCACTGCGACCCGCTGGATGAATTCCCGCATTATCTCGGCTGCGCCGACGAACTGGGGGTGGATGCCGGCGAAGGCTACAATCGCAACCATACGCTGCCGCCCGGCGCGGACTACGCGGCCTGGCTGGCCGAGCTCGAGGCCGCCATGAGCGGGATCGACGAATACGACCCCGATCTGGTCATCGTGTCACTGGGCGTGGATACCTTCGCAGGCGATCCCATCGGCCGCTTCAAACTCGGTTCCGACGATTTCACCGACTACGGTCGCCGTCTGGCCGGCATGAACCGGCCCACGCTGTTTCTGATGGAAGGCGGGTATGCGGTGGCGGAAATTGGCGTCAACGTCGTCAATGTATTGTCCGGCTTCGACCATGCCTGAGCGGGCAGGGGCGTACCCCACGTCCTATTACGCCGCCTCGATCACCGAGCCGGGCGAGTATCCGGCACTGGCCGGGGACCTGCGCGTGGATGTGGCCATTGTCGGCGGTGGTTTCACCGGCGTGGCGACCGCGCTCGAACTGGCCGAGCGCGGCCACTCGGTGGCACTGGTCGAGGCCAACCGCATCGGCTGGGGCGCATCCGGACGCAACGGCGGCCAGGTCACCGGCAGCCTGTCGGGCGAGGCCGGGCTGAAGAAACACCTGCGCGATGTGCCGGGCGGCGACGTCGAGGCCTTCGTCTGGGATCTGCGCTGGCGCGGCCAGCGCCTCATCGAGGAACGCGTCCAATTTTACGGTATCACCTGCGATCTCAAGCACGGGCATCTGCAGGCGGCCTGGCAGCCGGGGCACGTGGCGGCGCTCAAGGCCGACCTCGAAGCCGCCCGCGCCCGTGGCATGGGCGATCGGGTGCGCTGGATCGAAAAAGACGAATTGCGCGGGCTGCTCGATACGCCGCTCTACCACGGCGCGCTGCGCAACGACGCGAATCTGCATCTGCACCCGCTGAATCTCGTGCGCGGCGAGGCCCGGGCCGCCGCCGATCAGGGCGTGTCCCTCTTCGAGGGCTCGCCGGTGGCCGACATCCAGCACGGTGCGCCCGCGCGCGTGGTGACCGCGCAGGGGTCGATCACGGCGGATACCGTCGTGCTGGCCGGCGGTGCCTATCACAAGCTGGCGCGCCGCGATCTGGCCGGCAAGCTGTTCCCGGCCGCGCTCGGCATCGTCACCACCGCGCCGCTCGGCGAGACCGCACATCGGATCAATCCCGAGGATCTGGCGGTCTACGACACCCGATTCGTACTCGATTACTACCGGCTGACCGCCGACGGTCGGCTGTTGTTCGGCGGCGGCGCCAACTACTCTGGCCGCGAGTCCGAGGATATCGCCGCTTATCTGCGGCCACGGCTGGAAGCGACCTTCCCGGCGCTTGAGGGCGTGGCCATCGATTATCAATGGCAGGGCATGGCCGGCATCGTGCCCAATCGCATGCCCATGCTCGGTCGCACGGGGCCGGGCGACAATGTGTATTACGCGCAGGGCTATTCCGGCCACGGCGTGGCCACGTCGCATATCGTCGGCCGCGTGCTGGCCGATGCGATTGATGGCCAGGCCGCCGGGTTCGATGCCTTTGCCGGCCTGCCGCACGGCCGGGTGCCGTTCGGCGAGCGCTTCGGCAACACGCTGCTGGCGCTCGGCATGACCTGGTATCGGCTGCTCGAAACCATTCGTTGAGACGCGTTTCATGACCGTCCCGGATGCCGCCTCCAACTACTGGGTCGACAGTGTCGGCGATGCCGCATCGCGGCCGCCGGCGGCGGACCGTCACGAAGCCGATGTCGTCATCGTCGGCGCCGGCTTCACCGGGCTGTGGACCGCTTATTACCTGTCCGGGATCCGGCCGCAGCTCGACATTGTCGTGCTGGAGGCCGAAACCGTCGGCCACGGGGCCTCGGGCCGCAACGGCGGCTGGGTGATCGGCAATCTGGCCGGCCTGGAACGCCTGGTCGGCGATCTGGACCTATCGGCGCGGCGAGCCATTTGTGCCCAACTGGCCGACAACGTCGATCAGATCGGGCGCGTGACCGAGCGCGAGGCGATCGCGGCCGATTTCCACAAGGGCGGCACCCTGGACGCCGCCGCGCGCTATACCCAGCAGGTTGCGATCCAGCAAGCGCATCGCACCTCGCTGATAGAACTCGGCCACGCGCCCGAGGATTGTCTCTGGCTCGACGGTCCGGCGCTGGCCGCGCGTGCAGCGTTTCGCCGCGGTTACGGCGCGTTGTTCTTTCGCCACACCGCGAGCGTGCACCCGATGAAACTGGTGCAGGGGCTGGCCCGGGCCGCGGAACGACGCGGCGTGACGATCCACGAACACAGCCGCGTGCGTTATCTGGCGCCGCATCACGTCATCACCGCCAACGGCGCCCAGTTCAACGCGCGCCATATCGTCCAGGCCACGGAAGGCTACAGTGGCGGGCTGGCCGGGCTCGGGCGCCGCGTATTGTCGGTGCGCAGTCTGGTGATCGCCACCGAGCCGCTGTCCGACGAGGTCTGGGCGCGGGTCGGGCTGGCCGGCCGACCGACCTTCTGCGATGCCAGCCGCATGATCAACTATGGTCATCGCAGTCGTGACGGCCGGCTCGTGTTCGGGGCCCGCGGGGCCTATCCGCTGGGCGGCGCGCCGAAACAGGATCACGCGATTTCGTCGGCCGATATCGAGCTGCGTCGGCGCCTGTTGCTCGATCTGTTTCCCGGCCTGCCCGCCGATCTGGCCGTCACCCACGGCTGGGGCGGCTCGCTGGGCTTGTCGCGGCGTTTTCGCCCACACGCGATCGTGGATTCGAAGACCGGCCTGGCCACCGCCGGCGGCTATGCCGGGGAAGGCGTGGCGGCCTCGCATCTCATGGGCCGGACCACGGCCGAATTGATCGCGGGCCAGGATACGCCGCGCACGCGCGCGCCCTGGGCGCATCGCGACGTTGCGGCCGATGCCCTGCTGCGGTGTTGGGAGCCTGAGCCGGTGCGCTGGTTGGCGGCCCGGACCATTTCGGCATCGTATGCAACCGAGGAGTCGTTGCTGCGCTGCGGCTGCGACAACGCGCTCGCACGCGCGGTCATGCGCGCCAACGACCGATTCGCCGCGTTCATCGAGTAGCAGGCCGGGCCCGGCGATACGACGCCCCCTTGGCAGACGGACGGACGGCCGAATCGAATCGGCCATCCGCCATCGGGTTACCGCGGTTTCGGCAAGAGGTAGGTCGCGACCGGGTCGCAAACCTTGGGCATGAACATTTTTCGCCGATACGGCCGCACGATGGCCCGGGAAATACACCGTCTTCTGTCGTCGCACAGACGCAACATAATGTTGTTGGCACATGGCGATATTGCTGCGTTATGCATCCGATTTATCGCGTGTCCGTCGGCATTATCGCCATGGGTTGGCCGTCGTCGAACAGCGAGCGGTTGCGTCCGCCCGACTTGGCGGCATAAAGAGCCGTGTCCGAGCGCGCCAGCCATTCATCGACGGAAAAAGTTTCGGCGGAATCGAGCGCGGCGCCGCCACTGAAACAGACGGGCCCGTGACGTAGCGGCCGTTTCAGACACTGCTCGCGCAGCCGACTGTCCAGCGCCACGATATCGTCGCGTGTGGCGTACGGAATGAACAGATTGAATTCCTCGCCACCGCAGCGTCCGGCCACGCCTGCATAGTCCGCGACCGTCTCGTCCAGAAGCTGCGAGAAATGGCACAGGACCTCGTCGCCATAAGCATGGCCGTAGGTGTCGTTGACCTGCTTGAAATGATCCAGATCGTAGGTGAGCAGGATCGCTCTACTGTCCAGTGGGCGTTCGAGCTCGTACTGGTTGAGTATGCCGTGGAAGGCGCCGTGGTTGAGCAGCCCGGTGAGACTGTCACGCCGCGCCGTATCGCGGGCATCGCGGTGTTCATTCTCGAAACGCCGGAGATAGCCGCCCATAAGGACTACCAGCAGCGCGACCGAAAAAGTGTAGGACACGCCCAGGTCGAGCAGGCGCTGTTGCGGGTCGGCGTAGGTCGGAACCCAGGTCGGATGGCGATAGCCTGTAATCAGCAGCACGGTGGGTACGACAACGAAACTGGCGATCAGGGCGGCGCGTTGCCAGGGGCGCAGTACGATCGCGCCCAGCGCATAGGCCGCGAGCAAGAGAAACAACAACAGGGTCGGGCCGTCGGCGCCCTCGTTGTCGAACCAGCTCAACGGCAGCACGACGAACAGCATCAGCAGGCAGAACAGCGCCGCCATGCCGTGCGGGCGCAGCGATCGCCGCGCCTGGAACCAGAGTGCGTGCACCGCCAGCCCGATGCTCAACAGCACCGCGACGTAAAGCGTGCCGGTGATGCCGACCGCCGCATCGAACACCGCGCTGAAATAACAGCCCCAGGGCGCGATGAACAGAAACGTCAAGTGCATGCGCTGCTCGGGTGTTTCCGCCGCACCGAAAATCACTGCGGTAAGCCATTTCAGGCTTTTCTGTCTTGTCGAAGTCATGCGTTCGGTTCGGTCGGTGGTTCGCGCCGGCTACGCGGCGGATCGGCCGCGTGCGTATCACGATTCCGGCACGCGGGCGGCATTCAGCGCCAGGCCCGCGTTGGTGGGGTGTGGGTTCCCCAAGCATCGATGATGCGAGCGTTAGCCGCATCATGCCATGGGGTGTAACAACAATGGCCGGGGTCAGTCGGCGGCGAGCAGCCGGCGGGCGAGGCTGTCGTCGGTGACCAGTGTCTTGCCGATGCCGGCGCGAAAGACCGCCAGCAGTGCATCCGCCTTTTCCGCACCGCCCACCGCGAGAATGAGGTTGGGGATGCGCAACAGGTCCGGGTAGCCGAGCGCGAGCGTCCGATCATCCAGCAGGGTCACCAGCGAGCCGTCGGCGCGCATGAACGTCCCCAGCACTTCGGCGATCACGCCGGCCTCGCTGAGTTGCTGGCGGTCGGCGGCACTCAGGCTCTGCATCATCTGCGACGCCGGTGGATCCCAGCTGCCGACAGCTATCGCCGCGACCGAGATCGAGCCGAACAAGCGAAACGCGGCTTCCACGCTCGGTTCCTTGCGCAGCCCGTCGGCGGTGGTCTTGTCGCCCACCACCAGTGGCACGAAGATGGGATACGCATCGCCGCCGCCGATTTCACTCACCCGGCGCACGACGTCCAGCGAATTCTCGCTGGACGAGCCGACGATGCCGCCCATCTGCACCACGCTGCAGCGCGCCAGCCGTTCGATCTGCAGCGCCATGGCGCTGGTCGTGCGCCCCCAGCCGATGCCCAGCACATCGTCGGGCGAAACCAGCTCGCCGAGCAGGTTCGCGGCCGCCGCGCCCACGCGTTGGCGGATCGCGGCCGGTTCCCGGTCGTGCTCGGACGAGCGGACCACGATCACCTGCTTGAGGTTGAATTTCCGCTGGATGTCGCGGGCCAGATGCGTGTCGTAGGCCAGCGGCGCCTTGATGGTGAAGCGCACGATCCCCTCCGAGACCGCGAGATTGAGCAGGCGCGCGACCTTGAAGCGCGACAGACCGAGATCTTCGGCGATGACGGTCTTTGGCGCACCGTCGATATAGAACCGCTGCGCGACGGTCGCAGCCAGGACGCCGGTGTCGGGATCGATGGACATGGCGGTAAGGATAGCGCCTGCGACCAATAGGGCATAGCGCTCATATGAGCATTGTGTTGCTATTATGAGCAGAAAAGAAATCAGCCCGTTGCGAATTCGTGATCGGCGCCTCGCGGTTCTATCGACCGCGCGGCCGGCACGGCGAAAAAGAGGGCCGGCCCGGCCGGCAAAGCGAATGGAGGAACACGCCACACGCGTGACAACGATGACCGCGAACATTCTCGAATGCGTGGGGATCGGCAAGCGTTTCGGCACCACGGCGGTGCTCGACCGCATCGATCTCGCATTGCAGGCCGGTCGCGTGACCGCTCTGATGGGCGAGAACGGCGCCGGCAAGTCGACGCTGCTCAACATCATCGCGGGGTTGATCGCCCCGTCGTCGGGTGAGCTGCGGGTCGATGGCGAAGCCGTGCGCGAATTCACCCCCAGCGCCGGCCAGGCCCGCGGCATTCAGATCGTGACCCAGGAATTGTCGCTGGTGCCGCATCTGACAGTGGCCGACAACATTTTCCTCGGCCGCGAACTCACCGCGGGCTCGAAGCGCATCGGCTATCTACAGGCGCGCCGCATGTTCGACCAGGCGCAGGCCGCGATCGATGCCTTCGGTGTGCCGATCGACGCCCGCGACCGGGTCGAGCAGATCAGCCTGTCCTATGCCCAGATCGTGGAGATCATCCGTGCCTACCATCGCCGGCCGCGCATTCTGCTGCTCGACGAGCCGACCTCGTCGCTGACCAGCAACGAGACCCGGCATCTGTTCGAGATTGTCGACACCCTGCGCGCGGGCGGCACCACGGTTGTGTTCACCACCCACAAGATGGACGAGGTGGAACAGATGGCCGACGACATCACGGTGCTGCGCGATGGTGAAATCACACTCACCGCCACGGCCCGTGACCTGTCCACGGCCGAAGTGGTCGACGCCATGGTCGGCCGCAAGCTGGCCGAGCAGCGGCTGGTATTGCCCGCGATCGAACAGGCCACCCCGGCGCTGGCGGTCGCCGGCTATGCCACGCGCCGGCCGGACGGCGGCGCCGAGCAGACCTTCGATTTCGCGATCCGCCCGGGCGAGATCGTCGGCCTGGCGGGCATTGCCGGTGCCGGGCGCACCGCGTTTCTCAAGTCCGTCTACGGGCTGCATCCGGCCCGGCGCGGCCAGGTTCGTCTGGGCGGCGCGGACTATGCCGAGCGTTCGCCCTCGCGTTCGCTGGCCCGCGGCCTGATCTATATCCCCGAAAGCCGCAAGGAGTCGGGCTTGGTGATGTCGCAGGGCATCGCGGCCAATGCGATTCTGGCCAATCTCGGCCGTTTCTCCGGGCTGGCCGGCTGGCTCAAGACCGCTCGCGAGCACGATCTGACCCGCGCAGCGCTGGAAGCGCTGCGCACCAAGTACGAATCCACGCGTTCGTCGGTGGCCCAGCTGTCCGGGGGCAATCAGCAGAAAGCGCTGGTCGCGCGCTGCCTGATCGCCGACGAGCCGAAGGTACTGCTGCTGGACGAGCCCACGCGCGGCATCGACGTCGGCGCCAAGGCCGATATCTACGAAATCATCGTCGAGCTGGCGCGCCAGGGCGTGGCGATCGTGGTGTCGTCCTCCGAATTGCCGGAGCTGATGACGCTGTCGCATCGCATCGCCGTGTTCAAGGACGGTTTCATCGCCAGAACCTTCGAGCGCGCCGATTTCCGGGAGGCCGATATCGTCCGGACGGCGATCGGCGCGTAACGGCGGCGACCACGATCCCACGATTCAGAAAGAGGATGACCCACGTGAGCACAGCCCCAACGCCATCCACCCCCGACGCCACAGCGGCGCCCGCGCGCCGGCACGCGCTGTTCAATCGTCAGCGACTGGCCTCGCTGGTGGTATGGGTCGCCTTCGCCTGCTATGTGATCCCGCTGACGATCGCGCAGCCGCAGTTCATCTCCTTCTACAACATCATCTCCATCCTGATGCTGATCTCGGTCTATGCCCTGATCGGCTTCGGCGAAGGTGTGGTCGTGCTCTCGGGCGGCATCGATCTGTCGGTGGGCAGCATCGTGGGCCTGGCCGGGGTGGTGGCGGCCGTGATCCTGACCGGTCATTCCGGCGTCGGCTGGTGTCTGGTCGCGATCGCGGGCGGGGTGTTCGCCGGCGTGCTGATCGGGGCCTTCAACGGGATCGCGGTGGCCCTGCTCAATATCCCGTCGTTCGTGGCGACCCTCGGCACGCTGTCGATCGCGCTCGGCATCGGCTATGTCTTCAGCGCCGGCCAGCAGATCTCGATCGACAACGATCCGTTTCTCAATATCTCGATCAACGCGTATCTCGGGATCCCCATCCCGATCTACATCATGTTCATCGTATTCCTGCTGCTGTGGCTGGTACTGGCCAAGACCCGCTTCGGCCGCTACATCTACGCCGTGGGCGGCAACATCCAGGCGGCTTTCGTCGCCGGCCTGCCGATCCGGCGCGTGCTGATCTCGGCGTTCGTGATCTCCGGTGGATTGTCCGGGCTGGCCGGCGTGTTGCTGGCCGCCCAGATCACCGCCGGCATCGCCTCGACCGGCTCCGGCTACGAGCTGACCGCGATTGCCGCCCCCGTGATCGGCGGCATCAGCCTGGCCGGCGGGCGCGGCTCGATCGCCGGCGCGCTGTTCGGCGTGATCCTGCTCGGCACCATCGACAACGGCCTGACGATTCTCAATGTCTCGCCGTTCTATCAACACATCATCCGCGGTTTCATCATCATCCTGGCGGTCTTTCTGGACACCATCGCCAGCCGGCGAAAGCTGGTCTGAGCGGCCGGGATGGCATCGATTACAACAAACCACAGCCGTTGTGGCTGTGATCTCGAGCGAGAAAACAGGAGGACCCTCATGAAATCATCATTCCTTAAGCGGGCCGCGGCCGCGCTATTGACGCTGGGCTGCGTGGCAATGGCCGCGCCGAGCCTGGCCGCGCAGGACAAGCCGATCACGGTCGGCTTCACTGTCTATGGCATGTCGGGCTGGGTTTCGTCGGGCAAGGAAGGCGTCGAAGCGGTGGCCAAGGCCGACAACGTCGATCTGCGCTGGGCCAGCGCCGATGGCTCGGTCGCCAGCCAGGTGGCCCAGATCAAGCAGTTCATCGGGCAGCATGTGGACGCGATCGTGATCGATCCGGTCGACTCCTCCGCGCTCGGCCCGCAGATCAAGGAGGCCAAGTCGAAGGGCATCAAGGTGATCGGCACCAACGTGAAGATCTTCCCGCCCGGCGAACAGTACCTGACCTCCTATGTCGGTCCGGACGATGTGCTGGCCGGCGAGAACGAGACCAAGGCGCTGGTCAAAAAGATCGGCGGCAAGGGCAACGTGGTGATCCTCAAGGGCCCGCTGGGCCAGTCGGCGACCATCGACCGCACCCAGGGCATCGAGAACGTGCTCAAGCAGCATTCAGGCATCAAGGTGCTGGCCCAGCGTCCGGGCGACTGGAAGCGCGAGAAGGGCTACAACATCACCGCCTCCTGGCTGTCGCGATATGGCACCCAAATCGACGGCATCATCTCGGAGAATGACGACATGGCGGTGGGCGCGATCCGGGCCATGCGCCAGCGCCGGATCACCAACGTGCCGGTGGTCGGCGTGGACGGCATCGAGGCCGGTCTGAAGAATGTGGCCTCGGGGCGTCAGCTGGTGACCAACCTGCAGAACGCGCCGCTGCAGCTCGGCATGGCCCTGCAGGTCGCGGTCAATGCGGTGCGGGGTCAGTCGGTGCCCGACAAGATCATGATCCACATGCCGGTCGTGACCCAGGACAACGCCGACCAGTACATGAAGCAGATGTACGACAACCGCCAGCAGTTCATTGACGGCCTGCCCGAGTTGATCAACAAGAACCTGGCCTCCGGCCACTACGGCCACCAGTAAACGCCTCGGCGGCGCCGTGGCTGTCGTTTCCCAGCGGAAGCGCCGGCCGCGGTTGCCGCCCGCCACATCGATCGCTCGTTCACCGGGTTCGCCCCGGTGCGGGCTCGGCCGTGCCTGGGCCGGCGATGGGGCAATTCTGACGCGGTGATTCCCATGGAATATCAAGGCTATGACAAGAACTTTGCGCTCGCGGGCCGGATCGCGCTGATCACCGGGGGCGCGGCCGGCATCGGGCGGGCCATCGCCGAGCTTTATGTCGAGAAAGGCGCCCGCGTGGCGCTGGTCGATCGCAGCGAACAGGTTGCAGCCACGGCCCGCGCGATCGGCACCGACGAGTCGGCGATCGGCATCCAGGCGGATGTGACCGACAGCGCCGATGTCCGGGCCGCGGTCGATCGTGTGATCGCCGAATACGGCCGCATCGACGTGCTGGTCAACAATGCCGGTGTGGTGGCGCTGGACTGGGCCGAGGATCTCAGCGAGGCGGATTGGGATCTCACGCTGAACGTCAACCTTAAAGGCGTGTTCCTGATGTGCCAGACCGTGGGCCGGCATATGCTCGAAGCCGGCGGCGGGCGCATCATCAATATGGCTTCACAGGCGGCCGAGGTCGCGCTCGACAAGCATCTGGCCTACTGCACCAGCAAGGCCGGCGTGGTCGGCCTGACCAAGGTCCTGGCCTCCGAGTGGGGCCCGCGCGGCATTCGCGTCAACGCGATCTCGCCGACCGTGGCGCTGACCGATCTGGGCCGCCGCGCCTGGGCCGGCGAGGTCGGCGAGCGCATGAAGGAGAAGATTCCGGCGCGGCGCTTCGTCTACCCGGAAGAGATCGCCGGCTGTGCGCTGTATCTGGCCAGCGACGCCGCCGACATGATCAATGGCGCCAATCTGGTGATCGACGGCGGCTACAGCATCCAGTAAAGACCGCCGCGGGGCGCGCTATTAACCCGGCACAAAAATAGATGATTTCTCGGGTTGATAGCGCGAGTATGCGACCGCATGCTTGCCGCGGCCATCGGCCGCTAAGCCTTTAAAAATAAAACACGGACAGGCGCCGGCTTTTATTTTTGAAGGCGTTGAAAACAGCGGATCAAGTCAGCTGTTTTGATGCCGGATTAATAACCCTGGCGTCGCGTGAAGCGGCAACAGGCCCCAGGTGATGAAGGGCGGCCCGAGCCGGACGGTACCGCCGTCGCGGCGCCCACTCCCCGGGCGGCGTTTGGCCCCGAACCCCCGCATGCTTCGATATCGGCGGCGACGCCATGACACCGTCACCGGTGTGCGGTATGAATGCGTGTTGGCGGGCCGCACCTGGCCCGGGCCTTGCTGTGATTTGACGCGGGGTGGGCGTGCGGCGCCGCCGCTCCGGGGGCTCGTGGCCAACCGCGGCAGGCTCTAAGCTAGTCGCAGCCTATTCAGGAGTAATCGTTTTGAGCGTGTCGCTGGTCGAAGTGGTGGTGTTTCTCGCGGCGGCGGTCATCGCGGTGCCGATCGCCCAGAAATTGCGCCTGGGGTCGGTGCTCGGTTATCTGCTCGCCGGGGTGGTGATCGGGCCGTGGGGCCTGGGCCTGATCGACCAGGTCGACGAGGTACTGCATCTGGCTGAGTTCGGCGTGGTCTTCCTGTTATTCATCATCGGCCTGGAGATGCAGCCTCGCCGTCTGTGGGCTTTGCGCAAGACCATTCTCGGCCTCGGCGGACTGCAGGTGCTGGCCAGCGGTGTCGTGCTGTCGCTGGGCGCGACCTGGATCATGCACCTGCCGCCCGCGCCCGCTGTGGTGGCCGGCTTCTCGCTGGCATTGTCGTCGACCGCGTTTGCGCTGCAGATGCTCGGCGAACGCGGTGAACTGACCTCGCGCCACGGTCGCTCGGCTTTCGCCATCCTGTTGTTCCAGGATCTGGCGGTGATTCCGATTCTGGCACTGCTGCCGTTGTTGTCGGTCGGCCATGCCGAGGTCACGCTGCTCGGCGGCATCGAAAAGACGGCCAAGGTGGCGGCGGTGATCGCCGGGCTGGTGGTCGGCGGTCACTATGTTCTCAAGCCGGTGCTGCGCGTGGTGGCGGCCACGCGCATGCAGGAAATCTTCATCGCCATGACGCTGCTGATCGTGGTCGGCACCGCCGCGATCATGGAAGCCACCGGTATTTCGGTGGCGCTCGGGGCGTTCGTGGCCGGCGTGCTGCTGGCCGACTCGGAGTATCGGCACGAGCTCGAGGCCAACGTCGATCCGTTCAAGGATCTGCTGCTCGGCCTGTTCTTCATCGCGGTGGGCATGTCGATCAATCTCGGTCTGTTCGCCTCGCAGCCGGTTTATCTGATCGAGCTCACGCTGGGCCTGGTGGCGATCAAGGGGTTGATCCTGGCGGTCCTGGCGCGTCGGCACGGACTGTCCTGGGCCGCCTCGCGCAATCTGGCGGCCTATCTTGGCCAGGGCGGTGAATTCGCCTTCGTGATTCTGTCGACGGCGGTGGCCGGGCATCTGTTCGTGCAGGCCGAAGCCGATGTGCTGGTAGCGACGGTGACGTTGTCCATGGTGCTCACGCCATTCGCGGTGCAGGGCGTGGCCTGGTTCAATGCCCGGCGCGCGCCGGCCGCCGGCACGCCCGACTACGAAATGCCCGCCGAATCGGAGCATCCGGTGATCATCGCGGGCTTCGGCCGCGTGGGTGGCATCGTCGCGCGCATGCTGCGGGCCAAGCGGATCGGCTTCGTCGCGCTCGAGGCCAATCCGGCCCAGGTGGACTTCGTGCGCCGCTTCGGCGCCAAGGTCTATTACGGCGATGCGTCCCGGGTCGACATGCTGCGCGCCGCACGCGCGGAGGAGGCGCGTGTACTGGTGCTGGCCATTGCCGATGTCGAAGTCTCGCTGCGGACCGTGCACATGGTGCAGACCCATTTTCCGAATCTGACCATCGTCGCGCGGGCCCGCGACCGTCAGCATGCCTATCGGTTGATGGATCTGGGCGTGACCGTGTTCGAGCGCGATACGTTTCTCTCCAGCATCGCGCTGGCCGGCGACACCATGCGCGCGCTCGGCCTGCCGCGGGCGGAAGTCGAGCGTGTGCAGAAGACATTCAAGGCCCACGACGAGGCACGTCTGGCCGAGCATTACGAGGTAGCCAACGATCAGGAACGGCTGGAAAAACGCGTGCGTGAAGCCGCGGTCGAACTGGAGGCGTTGTTCGAGCGCGACGAGCTGGAGGCTGCCGGCGAACAGTCCGGCGGCCGCTGAATGCATCAGCGCCGGGCGGCGCGATCGTTCAGGTATTCGGTGAGCGCGAAACCGGCCAGCAACCAGAAGCCGCCGACCAGCAGCCCGGCGGCCACATCGCTGGCGAAATGCACCGACAGCAGGAGCCGGCTGAACGCGATCAGCAGGATCAGTGCCCCGCATCCGTAGGCCAGCTCGAAACGCAGTCGCGCGCTCGCCATATTGCGTGCGATCGCATAGGCGATGAAGCCGTAGATCGCCATCGCGCCGGTGGCGTGGCCGCTGGGGAACGAGGGCGTGACCGCGCTGGCAAAAGTCAGGAATTCCGGCCGCGGGCGATCGATGGCGTATTTGCCGGCATAGGTCAGTGTCTGCGAGCCGAGTACGGTCAGCAGCAGGCCCGGAATATAGGTCGGGCGGCGGTAGGCCCAGAGAAAGGCGGTGACCACCAGCACCACCGCCACCAGTGTGGTGACGTCGGCCAGATGGGTGATGGCGGCGAATACATGCAGCAGATCGGGGTGACGCAGCGGCGCCAGGGCCGCGTTCACCCGGGCATCGAACTGCACGATCCGCTCGCGCTGGATGACGTCTTCGGCCAGATCGCCGCCGAGTGCGACCAGAGTGCCGGCCGCGACGACGATCAGTGTCAACGGCAGCCCGGTGAAGCGATCGGTGGCGAAGCGCCTGGCGACCCAGGCGCGGGGACGCGGAAAACGGCGGCCGACCGCGTCGAGTCCGGGCCGGCGGCGCACCAGCGCGTCCCCGGTGCGGATGGCGATACGGCGCGTGGCCGGCGTGGCGCGCCGGATCGCCCACCGGATCAGCCCGGAGATCAGCCGGCCGGCGAGCAGCAACACTGCCAGCATGCCGATCAGCAGCCAGAACGGCAATGTATGGTGCGCCACCGGCGACCCCTCCGGGTTCGATATCCGATCAACCTGCGAGTATACGGATCACGTTCAGGCGAGAAACATGGCGTCGCCATAGCTGAGAAAGCGATAGCCGGCCTCGATCGCGTGGGCATAGGCGGCCAGCACGTTGTCGCGGCCGGCAAACGCCGATACCAGCATCAACAGGCTCGACTGCGGTTCGTGGAAGTTGGTGAAGATGGCGTCCACCGCGTGGAAGTCGTCACCGGGCTTCAGGAACAGCTGCGTTTCGCCCGTGTACGGGCCGAGCCGGCCGTTGTGGGCGCGGGCCGCGGTCTCCAGGCTGCGCACGGCGGTGGTGCCGACCGCGATCACGCGCCCGCCGGCCGCCCGCGCCGCCGCGGCCTGATCGCACAAGGCCTGGCCGACCTGCAGACGCTCGGCGTGCAACCGCTGCGCGCGCACATCGCCTTCGCGCAGGCGCTGGTAGGTACCCGAGCCCACATGCAGCGTGACGGTGCCGAAGTCAACACCGCGCTCGGCCAGTGCCTCGAGCAGCACATGGTCGAAATGCAAGCCTGCCGTGGGCGCGGCCACGGCGCCGTCATGACGGGCCCAGACCGTCTGATAGCGTTCGCGATCGGCGATTTCGTCCGGCCGCCGGATGTAGGGCGGCAGGGGCATGTGGCCATGCGCATCGAGCAGGTCGTGCACCGACGATGCCGGGTCCGTCAGTACGAGTGTGTACAGCTCGCCGTGCCGGGCGGCCACGGTCAGGCGAGTTGCGCCGATGATGATTTCGGCGTCGATGCGCGGGGGCTTGTTCGCCCGGATCTTGGCAGTCAGGCGCGCGCTGTCGAGGATACGTTCGAGCATGACTTCCACTGCGCCGCCCGTGGCCTTGTGACCGTGCATGCGCGCGGCCAGTACCCGCGTGTCGTTGAATACCAGCAGGTCGTTGCGGCCGAGCAGTTCGGGCAGATCCACGACCCGGCGGTCGGCCCATGTTCCGTCGCGCCGGTCGAGGCGGAGCAGACGGGAGGCCCGGCGCTCGGTCAGCGGTGCCTGGGCGATCGACGCCTCGGGCAGTATGTAATCGAAATCGCGCTTGTCCATGATCGTTGTCCGGCAGTGGCGCGGCGATTGTGGCGGGGCGGCGCCCGGCGAACAAGCCGCCGGGGCGCCCGGCGTGCGCCGCGCCATGCGGTATGATCCAAGGCATGCTGTATCTGTACGAGTACGAAGGTTGCCCGTTCTGCGGCCGGGTACGCGAAGCGTTGATGGAGCGCGTGCTCGATGCCGTGGTATTTCCCTGTCCGCGCGGCGGGCGACGGTTTCGTCCGCAGGCCGAAGCGGTGGGCGGGCGCCAGCAGTTTCCCCTGCTGGTCGATGACGACACCGACACGGTGTTGTACGAATCCGGCGACATCATCCGCTATTTCGATCGGCGGGATGCACGCCGCGCGCCGCCCGAGGCCGCCGGGGCGCTGGGCACGGCGGCCGGTGCGCGGGTTCGCGACCTGTACGGCATGCGGGTCGCCGACGACCGCGGCCGGCTGCCGCCGGCATGGCTGTTCGAGCTGTTCAGCGACGAACGCGATCGGCATGCCCGGGCCGTGCGCGGCCTACTGGCGGCGCTGGAGTTGCCGTATGTCCTGCGCAGCCCCGAGGCGCTGGCCGACGCGCCGGCGCCAGCGGCGTGGATCCGCCGCGCCGCGCCCGATTGTGTCGACGGCGCGCACCCGCCAGTGCCGTCGATGATCGATCCCAATACCGAACACGCCCTGTTCAAGCCGGCCGCCATCGCCAAGCATCTGAAAACGCATTACGCCTGATCGCCTCGTCCGAACGCTGTCGTTGCTGGATCTTGTTGCCATGTGGAATCTTTGTGCACTGATTATGACGGCAACGGCCGTACTCGGCCTGTCCGGCTGCGCCAGCCGCAACCCGGTGCTCTACGCCCACGGCGGGGGCATGCCGCCGGGCGGCGAGCAGGCCGTGGCGGCCTGTACGCAACAGGCGCGGGACGCCGGCCTGGATTATTCCAAGGGCCACGTCGGGCGCAGCGCGGTCGAACACGGCGCCATGGGCGGGGCCGGGGGCGCGGCCGCCGGTGCGATCTACGGCAACGCGGCGCGCGGGGCGGCGGCCGGCGCGGCGGGTGGCGTCGCCGTCGGGCTGGTACGCGACGTATTCCACCACGATGGCGGTCCGGCGCCTGCCTATCGCGCCTACGTCGATCGTTGCCTGCGGGAGCGCGGTTACCAGCCGGTCGGCTGGCACTGACCCCGCGGGCGCGCGAACGGCGCTACACTCAGCCGGTTATCCCGGCAGGACAGCCAGCATGAGCTTCTGGAGCGAGTTCAAGAGTTTCGCGGTGCGCGGCAACGTGATCGACCTGGCGGTCGGCGTGGTCGTCGGCGGGGCCTTCGGCAAGATCGTGACGTCGCTGGTCAACGATATCGTCACGCCGCCCCTGGGTATGCTGATCGGCGGTGTGGATTTCGCCAATCTCAGGGTCACGCTGCGACAGGCGGCGGGCCACAACCCGGCGGTGACGGTCAACTACGGCAGCTTCATCCAGACGATAATCAATTTCGTGATCGTCGCCTTCGCGATCTTCGTCGTGGTGCGCCTGCTCAACAAGCTCAAGCGCCAGGAAGCCGAGGCGCCCAGCCTGCCGCCCGCGCCCTCGCGCGAGGAAGTGTTGCTGACCGAGATCCGCGACGCGCTGCGGGAGCGCAACGGGACCGGCCGGGCGGATTAGCCACCGCTCGGGCGGGCCTATTGCAACAGATCTCAGCCACGCAGCCGGCGCGCCCAGACTTCCAGCGCGCCGCGATAAGCCAGACGCATCTGGGTAGCGAACACCGCGGCGGTAAGGTCGGCGGCCAGGGGCGTGGTGCCGCGCAGGCGCGAGGTCCAGTGCACGCGGGTCCGGTTGCCGTCGGTGCCCAGCGACTGCAGCATGATGCGCGCGCCGATATGATCGATCGGCAGTGGGCATTCGATGATGCGGTAGCCCAGCGACTCGCCCGGTTCGTATTCGGTGATGCGTTCGATAAAGCGCATCCCGGGAAGTTGAATCACTCGTTCCGCGCCGACGCCGCCACGCTCGGTCTCGCCGGGCGTGCGCAGCCAGGCGGCGCGCACTCCGGGCAGGCTGGCATAGCCGGCATGATCGGCGACGACGTCGAAGATCGTGGCCGCATCGGCGTCGAAATCACGGCAGACGTGTAGCGTTTGCATGGTTCGATTCGCGTTAAAAGAGGCGCATCCTAGCGCGTTTAGGCCCGGGCTGTCGTCACTTGGCGTGACCGGAGGCCCAGATCGCGCCATCCGGCGTTGCAGGGCTTGAGCGCAGAATGACTGCGGCCGGTGTCCTGCGCCTTGGCCGACACGATTGGGGGCCAAGCGCAGTTTTGCGGCAAGACGAGGCGTCGCAAACGCAGCGTAGTCGTTCTACGTGACAGACCACCAACGCTGGATTGCCGTCGTGTCGTTAATCTTTGGGCGCTTGTCCCTTCGGGTCGGGCCGCCCATAAAATCAACCAGGGCGCCGATACGGCGTTGCGCGTCTTGTCTCGACGGATTTGCGGTCTCCAACGCGGCACGTGTACGAAACGGCCACAGGCCCTAGACTTGACACAGAACCCAACTCCGCCGGGAAAGACCATGAACCGGGGCACCATAACCGTATTGACCGCGGCCATGCTGACGTTGCTGTTGACGGCCTGCATGAACCACCCACCGCCACCGCGTCATCCGGGACCGTACAAGGATCCGGTGGATGCCTTCGATGCCACCAACGCGCCGTATGACCCGAGCGCGCCGACGGGCGCCGGTCAGCCGTTATCGGACGACATCGCGCATCTGCGCGACGCGCGGGCGGCCTACGAGCACAGCCAGACCGTCCAGGCGGCGCGGCTGCGGGACCAGCAGGAAAAATGCCGCAAACAGCCCAACGCCAAACTGGTACGCATCCATGACGGCACCGGCGATCCCGGTGCCGTGTATTGCCAGACGCCGCCGGCCGGCGCCGGTTCCGGCAGCGATGGCAAGAGCCATTGAGGGGCCGTGGCGATGTCGGCGGCCACCACTTGTGTGATGGTGGCGTCGCCGCAAGGGTCGAAACATGAGCACAGTCCCCGATACAACCGACATCTGGGCGCTGGATTGGCGTAATCACGGCGCGGCCATGGGCGAGCCGTGGTACACGCGCCAGCAGCCCACCGCAATCGACGCACCGTATCCGGTGGTGTTCAACGACGATGTGGCAGCGCTGCTCGATATCGATGGTCAGCGCGCACGCCGGGAAGGCTATGCCGAGGTGCTGTCGGGCAACCGCGTGCCGGCGGGTGCGGCGCCGGTGTCGCATCGCTACGGCGGCCACCAGTTCGGCGTCTGGGCGGGCCAGCTCGGCGATGGCCGGGCGATCACGCTGGGCGATGTCGTCAACGGCCGTGGCCAGCGTTACGACATCCAGCTCAAGGGCGCTGGCAGAACGCCGTATTCCCGCTTCGCCGACGGCCGCGCCGTGCTGCGTTCGACCGTGCGGGAATATCTGGGCAGCGAGGCCCTGGCCGGGCTGGGTATTCCCACCACGCGCGCGCTGGCCATCGTCGGTAGCGATGCACCAGTCTATCGGGAAACGGTCGAGACCTCGGCGATACTCACCCGGGTCGCGCCCTCGCTGGTGCGCTTCGGCAGCTTCGAGATGCTGTTCTACAACCGCCAGTTCGACCAACTCGCGCCGTTGGCCGATCATGTTATCGCCAGTCACCACGCCCGGGTCGCCGCCATCGACGGCGATGCCGAGCGTTACCGGGCCTGGGTGGCGGAGGTGATCGGCGTGACCGCGGAGCTGGTGGCCGATTGGCAGGCCGTGGGTTTCTGCCATGGCGTGCTCAACACCGACAACATGTCGGTGCTGGGCCTGACCCTGGACTACGGTCCGTTCGGTTTCATGGACAGCTTCGATCCGCAGTGGATCTGCAACCATACCGACGAAGCCGGCCGTTATGCCTACAACCAGCAGCCGGCGGTGGGGCTGTGGAATCTTGGCCGGTTCGTTCAGGCCATACTGCCGCTGCTGGCCGACGAGCCGGAAGCCGCGGTGGAAATCGGCCAGCAACTGCTCGCGGATTATCGCGGGCTTTATGACCAGGCGTATCAAGCACGCATGCGCGCCAAGCTGGGGCTGCTCGATGGCGCGGAGGGCGACGCCGAGTTGATCGAACAGCTGCTCAGGATCATGGCCGTCGACGGTGCGGACTTTACGCGCACATTTCGTGCGCTGGGCCATGTCTCGGCCGACCCGAAGGCCACGGGCGCCCCGTTCGTCGATGAATTCGTCGAGCGCGACGCGGCACTGTCCTGGCTGGCCGACTGGCGGACGCGGCTCGGCGCCACCGACGCCGACGACGCACAGCGGGCCGAGCGCATGCGGCTGGTCAATCCGAAGTATGTGTTGCGCAACTACCTGGCCCAGGACGCCATCGAGCGTGCCCGGCAGGGCGACTACGGTGAAATCGAGCGCCTGCACGCGATTCTGCGCCGCCCCTTCGATGAACAGCCCGAGCACGCCGACTACGCGCGCCTGCCGCCGGACTGGGCGCGCGGTCTGGTGTTGAGCTGTTCGTCGTAGTCGCGGCGCGCGACATCATTCAGAGCGCCGCCGGTACCAGCGCCGCCAACGGGTGAGCGCCGGTCCAGGCCGGCTGGAAATGCGCGTCGACGTAATCGGGCGGCACGTCGGCCACGCTCGCATATCGCCAGCGGGGCTGGCGATCCTTGTCCACCAGCAGCGCCCGGACGCCTTCCGGTAGATCCGGGCGCGCGCAGCATTGCAGCGCCATGGCCAGTTCCGTGCGCGCGACCTCGGCCAGCGACATGAAGCAGCCGATCTCGAGCTGGCGGTGAACGAGATGGGCCGTTACCGGGCAGCCGGCGGCGATATTGGCCCCGGCTTCGGCCAGCCAGGGGTCCTCGGCTGCGGCCAGTGCCGACAGGCGCGCCACGATCGTGACCAGGTCGGAGCCGGTGGCGGCCGTGCGCAGGGTATCCAGATGCGTGACCAGACGGGCATCGCCAGCGGTCGCGGCCGGCCGATTCCCTTCGGCGCGCCCGAGCACATCGGCCACCGTCGCCTGCGGATCCGACCAGTCCTCGACCGCGGTCAGCGCATCGACCACGTCGCGCTTGGCCGCATGCGCGATCGCGTGATCCGCCAGCCCCGCGAACAGACTGTCGGCGGCGTTGAGCGTGGCGCCGGTCAGCGCAATGAAGCGGGCGAGATAACGCGGCAGGCGATTGAAGAACCAGGTCGCCGCGCAGTCGGGGAACAGACCGATCTTGATTTCGGGCATCGCCAGGCGCGAGGTTTCGGTGACCACCCGGTGGCTCGCGCCGGAGAACACGCCCATGCCGCCGCCCATGACGATACCGTGCCCCCACGCGATGCACGGCGTTTTCAGGCGGTGCAGATCGTGGCAGAGCTGGTATTCATGCGTGAAGAAGCGGCGCGGATAGTCCGGATCGGCGTCGCCGATGGCCGAGCGGTACAGGTTCACGACGTCGCCACCGGCGCAGAAAGCCTTGTCCGAATCGGCATCGATCAGAATCGCGACCACATCCTCGCGGGCCTCCCAGCGTTTGACTGCGGCCTGGATGGCCTCGACCATGTCCAGACGCAACGCATTGAGTGCCGCCGGGTTATCCAGTGTGAGATGGCCGAGCCGGGTGTCGTTGTTCAGTTTAATTTCAGTTTCGTGTACCCGACGGTCGCTCATGCGTGTGCTCCTCGGTTCAAAAGACATGGGCCGGAAGGCCTGATCGTATCAACAACGAAACGAAGTTATGCTAGATTTAATTAGCACGGTCGGGGGTTTCCGGTCGGGGCAAAGCAATAATCAGGAGTTGCTATTATGATCAAGACGGTTTTGAAGACGGCCTTTGCTGTCGGCATCGTTGCGGCCGCCGCGGGTTGTGCCAGCCAGAATGGCGCGCTGAAATCGCAGGTAGATCAGGCCACGCGCAAGGCTGAATCGGCTCAGTCGACCGCCAATGAGGCTCAGCAGACGGCCAACCAGGCCCTGCAGACGGCCAACCAGGCGAAGTCGATGGCGCAGTCGAACTCGCAGCGTATGGAGCGTATGTTCAAGACTTCTCAGCAGAAGTAAGCGCGCTCGTCAGCGGGTTCGACCCGCTTGGGAAAAGCCCTGCCTTTTGGCGGGGCTTTTTTTGTGGCTATCGCGCGCGGCGGAGCCCCTGTCCAGGCGCGATCAACTCGAGGCGGCATCGGCATGGGCCGTGGTATTCGGATCGTGCTTGTGCGGATCGGTACCGATCGCCTCCGGTATGCTATTGGCGTCGTGCACGACCTTCTCGGCCTTGTTCCAGTTCACGGGGGCATTGGGCTCGTTCTTGGTCGCGGCGATGAGCGCCTGAACCCAGGGCGTATAGGATTGCACTGGCTTGCCGCCTTCCGGGTTCGGCGGTTGCACTTCCATCATCAGCGTAGCGCCCTTCCAGCCGACCTTGTAGGGCTCGCTGACGATATTGACCGGTGTGCCCTTGGCCACCATCGAAAACAGGGCGGCGATATCCTCGGGAAATAGCCGGATACAGCCGTGTGACACGTGCATGCCGATGCCGGCCGGCTTGTTGGTGCCATGAATCAGATACGAGGGCAGGCCCAGGCGCAGCGCGTACTGGCCCAGCGGGTTGTTCGGGCCGGCGGGCACGACGTCGGGGAGCGGGTCGCCTTTCTTGGCGTGTTCGGCCTTGATCGATGGCGGTGGCGTCCAGGTTGGATGCGGGATTTTTTGCGCCACGTGGGTATGGGTTACCGGCGTGGCCCACCCCTGGCGACCGATGCCCACCGGGAAGGTGAAGACCTTGCCGGCATACCGGCTGCCCTTGGGCGGGAAGTAGTAGATCCGCATCTCCGGCCGATTGATGACGATGCCGCGGCGCGGCACGTTGGGCAGCACATACTCGGTGGGGATCACCAGCGGCGTGCCGTCGCCCGGCAGCCAGGGGTCGACGTTCGGGTTGGCCTCGCGCAGGTCGCGGTAGCCGACGTCGTATTTGCGCGCCAGCTTCACGAACGTGTCGGATTTCTTGGTCTTTATGTGCTGAATGTGGCCGACCACATCCGATCCGGGCGGCGGCATGTCGTACATCGCTGCCAGCGCCGGCGCCGTGGTGAATACGAACAACAGGCAGGCCAGCCGGGCAACCAAACGCAACGGACTCATTTCATCTCCAAACGGCAACGGCGGCCCGGGTTGGCCGCGCGGCGGGGCGCATCGGGGGGTGGGCGATCAGGGCGCGAGGCGTTCGAGGCGCCATCCGGCCTGTGCGTCCCGGATATAGCGTAGTCGATCGTGCAGACGGCTGCGCCGGGCCTGCCAGAACTCGATCGCTTCGGGCGCCACGAGATAGCCGCCCCAGTGGCCGGGGCGCGGCACCTCGCGATCATGGAATCGGGCTTCGGCCTCGGCCAGACGTTGTTCCAGCTCGGCACGCCCGGCCAGCGGCCGGCTCTGCGGGGAGGCATGCGCGCCGAGCCGGCTGCCACGCGAGCGACGCTCGAAATAGGCATCGGATACGGCGGGGTCGAGCCGGGTGACCGGGCCGGTCACCCGAACCTGGCGCTCGATCGGTTCCCACCAGAACACCAGGGCGGCCTGCGGGTTTGCGGCCAGCGCGGCGCCCTTGCGGCTCTCGTAATTGGTGTAGAAACGAAAGCCGGTGTCGTCGAAGCCTTTCAGAAGCACGATCCGCGCCGACGGCGTGCCATCCGGGTCGACCGTGGCCAGGGTCATCGCGGTAGGCTCGCGCAGGCCGCATCCGGCCGCTGCCTGGTACCAGTCGGCAAAAAGCGCGAGCGGATCGGGCGGCGCATTGGCCTCGATCAGATCGGCACGGTCCAGATCACCCTGCCAGGTACTGGGCTGGTCGCTCATCGGCATGGCCTCGGCAACATGGGTTCGATCAGTTATCCAGGGTGAACCCGATCTTCACGGTCACCTGCCAGTGCGCGATTTCGTCGCCATCGATGTGGCCGCGGGTATCGACCACCTGGAACCAGCGCATGTGCTTGATGGTCTTGGCCGCTGCGGCGACGGCCTTGCGCACGGCATCTTCCTGGCTGGTCTCGGAGGAGCCGGTCAGTTCGATGGATTTGTAAACGTTGTCGCTCATCGCAGATCATCAGCGGTGGTTGGATGATGCGGCAAGCCTACGCCGAGCCTGATTCGCGCTCAAGCCTGCCCGCGCGGGCCCGGCCGGTGTCGGCCCCGGGCGGCGTGGCAATGCGCGGCGTGCCGGGCTGCGGTCGCAGGGCCGAGGGCTCCGGTACGGCCGTGTGCCGCCGCACCGGAGCCCGTCCGCGCCAGCGGCGCAACAGATCGCCGGCCTGCTGTGTTAAAAAAGTGGTGTTTTCACTTGCACATCGGGAGCCCGCCGTGAGAGCGCTGCGGATCATTGACACCGACGACGGCCCACGCGGCCGGATCACCGAGATGGACCCGGCCGAACTGACCGCCGGGGCGGTGGTGATCGAGGCCCGTTATTCGAGTTTGAACTACAAGGATGCGCTGGCGATCACCGGCGCCGGCCGGATCGCACGCAGGCGGCCGCTGAATGCCGGTATCGACGTGGCCGGCGTGGTCCGCGCCAGCGAGGACGAGCGCTTTGCGCCGGGGGACGCGGTGCTGGTGACCGGCTGGCAGTTGTCCGAAACGCGCGACGGCGGTCTGGCCGAGACCGTGCGCGTACCGGCGGACTGCGTGACCGCGCTGCCGGACGGCCTGACGCTGTGGCAGGCGATGGCGCTGGGCACGGCCGGGTTCACCGCGGGCCTTGCGGTAGCGCGGCTGCAGGATAATTTCCAGATGCCGACGGCCGGCCCGATTCTGGTCACCGGCGCTTCCGGCGGTGTCGGCATGTTCGCCATCCAGATGCTGGCCCAGGCCGGGTTCTCGCCGGTCGCCGTGACGCGCCGGGTCGAAGCCCAGGGCCCGGCGTTGCGCGACCTGGGGGCCCACGACGTGATCGCGCCGGCCGATCTGGACCTCGGCGGCAAGCCGCTGGGCAAGGAGCGCTATGGCGGCGCGATCGATACGCTGGGTGGTCCGGTGCTCGCCGACATGCTCGGCCAGATCGTCCAGTTCGGTAACGTGGCGGCGATCGGTCTGGCCGCCGGCCCCGGGCTGGAGATGACGGTTCTGCCTTTCATTCTGCGCGGTGTGTCATTGCTCGGCATCAATTCCGTGGAATGCCCGGCATCGCGCCGCGATGCCGTCTGGGGCGAACTGGCCGGCGCGCTCAAGCCGGCACAGCTCGATCGCATCGCCCATGAGACGATCGGGCTGGTGGATGTCCATGCCGTCTGCGATGCGATCATCGCGGGCGAGCATAGTGGTCGCACCGTGGTCGACGTCACGCGCTGATTCACGACATACACGAAACACGAGGAGATTTGTCATGGCCGAGAGCCAGAATACTGCGGGGCTGGCAGGCGTAACCGCCGGCAAGACGGCGATCTGTACGGTCGGCAAGGCCGGCGTCGGACTCACCTATCGCGGCTATGCCATCGATGACCTGGCCCGCCGCGCCGAGTTCGAGGAAGTGGCGTATCTGCTGCTGTACGGGGCGCTGCCGACGCGGTCGCAGCTGGCCGACTACAAGCGGCGTCTGGCGGCACGGCGCGGCCTGCCCGACGCGGTGAAGACCGCGCTGGAAGTGCTGCCGGCCGACACCCATCCCATGGATGTGATGCGTACCGGCGCCTCGGTGCTCGGCACCATCGAACAGGAAAACGACCCCGAGGCCCAGCAGCACGATGTAGCCGATCGCCTGCTCGCGGCGTTTCCGTCGATCCTGTTGTACTGGTACCACTTCACGCATTCCGGCGAGCGCATCGAGGTCGAGACCGACGACGACAAGATCGGTGCCCACTTCCTGCACCTGCTGCACGGGGTGCGCCCGGACGAGGAAGCCGTCAAGGCGATGTCGACCTCGCTGATCCTTTACGCCGAGCATGAATTCAATGCCTCGACCTTCACCGCGCGGGTGATCACGGCGACATTGTCGGATTTCTACTCGGCCGTGGTCGGCGCGATCGGCGCCCTGCGCGGGCCGCTGCACGGGGGGGCGAATGAAAAGGCCATGGCGCTGATCGAGTCGTTTTCCGATCCGGACGACGCCGAGGCCGGCCTGCGCCGCATGCTGGCGAACAAGGAAAAGATCATGGGCTTCGGCCATCGGGTCTACAAGACCGGCGACCCGCGCAACCCCATCATCAAGGCCTGGTCGGCGCAATTGGCCGGCGACGACGACGGCCGGCGCAATCTGTACGCGATCTCGGAGCGGCTCGAGCAGGTCATGCAGGACGAAAAGGGCATGTTCCCCAACGCCGACTTCTATCACGCCACGGCCTATCATTTTCTCGGTATTCCGACCGAGCTGTTCACCCCGATCTTCGTGATCTCGCGTCTGACCGGCTGGGGCGCGCATGTATTCGAGCAGCGCGCCGACAATCGCCTGATCCGCCCGAGCGCGGAATATGTGGGCCCGGAGACACGCGAGTACGTGCCGATCGACTCGCGTGGCTGAGGGCCGGCCATAAACCGACAACCCCAAGGGGGAATGCCATGATTCTGGCTTACTGGTGTGTTCTGATCGCCGCCTTCATGCCGCTGGCCTTCATCGGCTATGCGAAATTCGCCGGCGACAGCAAGATGGGCCCGCGCGAAAACCACAACCCGCGTGAATGGCTGGACGCCACCCAGGGCGCGAAAAAACGCGCCTATTGGGCCCAGCTCAACAGCTTCGAGGCTTTCCCGCCATTCGCCGCCGGTGTGATCATCGCCGGGATCGTCGGCGGCGCTATCGGCGCGATCAACACCCTGGCGGTATTGTTTATCGTGCTGCGGCTGGTCTATGGCTGGTGCTATATCACCGATCGCGCCAGCCTGCGCAGTCTGGTCTGGTTCGCTGCCACGGCCTGCACGGTGGGCCTGTTCATCACGGCGGCGGTGGGCTGAGCCGCGCCGGCCGACGCTGTCGCGATATCGGGGCAGGGCCCGATATCGCGACCGGTGATCGGCGTATGCTCGAATCCGAGTACCGGCTCGTATCCGGAGCCGGGGGCAAGAAAACAGTGGCGTGCGCGAGGTGCGCGATGCAGACGAAACGACTCAATCTGGTGGATACCGCGTGGCTCAACGTGGAAACCCCCAACGCACCGATGCAGGTCGGCGGCCTGCTGGCGTTCAGGCTGCCCGACGACGCACCGGCGGATTTCTGTGAGCGGCTGGTCGCGCACTGGCGTCGTTACTCGGTCGCGTATCGTCCGTGGAATCAGCGCCTGCGCTCGGGCCGCCTGCGCACGGTGGTGCCCGAGTGGGAGCTGCTCGACGAGATCGATGTCGACTATCATTTTCGGCATTCGGCATTGCCGTCGCCGGGGGGCGAGGTCGAACTCGGTACCCTGACTTCGCGGCTGCACAGCCACCCGATCGATTTCGATTACCCGCCCTGGGAATGTCACCTGATCGAAGGGCTGGAAAACCGGCGCTTTGCCTTGTATCTCAAGATCCACCATTCGTTGATCGATGGCGTGGCGGGCATGCGGCTGCTGGCGCGCGCCCTGGACGGCACCGCCGAAACCAGCGGGCGGCCGCCGTTCTGGGCCATCGAGCCGAAAAAACGTCGACGCAAGCCGCCGGAAGAACATCAACCCGGCCTGTACCGGGCCGCGGCCCAGATCGTCGCCGGCGCGAGTGAACAGGTCACATCGCTGTCGGGTTTCGCCAGCGTGGTCCGCGACATGTTGCGCGCCGCGCGTTCCGGCAAGAATGCGATGGGGCTGCCGTTCGCCGCGCCCAGTTCGGTGCTCAACGGCCGCATCACCGCGCCGCGCCGCTATGCCACTCAGCTGTATTCGCTGACCGAGCTCAAGAGCTTGGCCCGGGGCGCCGGCGGTACGGTCAACGACATCGTGCTCACGATCTGCGGTACCGCGCTGCGGCGTTATCTGATCGAGATCGACGCCTTGCCCAGGAAGTCGCTCACCGCCGGCATCCCGGTCTCCGTGCGCACCGCCGACAGCGACGACGAACACGGCAACGCGATCACCTTCATCATCTCGACCCTGGCCACCGACGAGCCCGACACCCGCAAGCGCTTCGAAACGATCGCCGCCTCGACGCGTTCAGCGAAAACGAGCCTGGAAAAACTGTCGGCTGCGGCGATTACCCAGTACACCATCGCTCTGATGTCGCCGTATATTCTTTCGCTCGTCTCGGGTATGGCCGGGCGCACGCGTCCGGTGTTCAACGTCACGGTGTCCAACCTGCCGGGGCCGCGCAAACCGTTGTTCATCAACGGTGCCGAGATGGAGGCCTTCTATCCGACCTCGCTGGTCACCCACGGGCAGGCGCTCAATATCACCGTGCACGGCTATGCCGACACGCTTGGCTTCGGGTTCATCGGCTGCCGCGACAGCCTGCCCTCGCTGCAGCATATCGCCGTGTATGCCGGCGAGGCGCTCGACGAATTGCGCCAGCTCTACGGCCCGGAGAAGGCGACACCGACCGCCGTCGCACCCGCGAGCCCGGCGGCGACCGTCGGCAACAAGCCGGCAGCCCGGCGGACATCCGGCGGCAAGACGACGGCGAAACCCCGGCGCACGGGGCGCCCGGCGCAGTCGAATCGCCAGGGCCCGCACGGCAAGACCGCCGGTAATAGCGAGCCCGGCGGCGATGCGGCGAAGAACAAGCCCCGGGGCACGACAGCCGAGAAGCGCTCGTCCGGCCGTGCCGATGAATCGAACAACTAGCCGCCGAACCGGCGACAACGAACTGCAGGTGTTATGAGTCACGATATCCGTTCCGCCTCCCGCGCGCCCTTCGATACCGTTCTCACAAAAATCGCGGATTATGTCTGCGATGTCGAGATCGATAGTGCCGAAGCCCTGGAAACCGCGCGTTACTGCCTGATCGACACCCTGGGCTGCGGCCTGCAGGCGCTGTCCTATCCGGCCTGCACCAAACTGATGGGGCCGGTGGTCGAAGGCGCCACACTCGAACACGGCGCCCGTGTGCCGGGTACGTCCTATGCGCTCGACCCGGTCACCGCCGCCTTCAACATCGGCTGCATGATCCGCTGGCTGGACTTCAACGACACCTGGCTGGCCGCCGAATGGGGCCATCCGTCCGACAACCTCGGCGGTATTCTCGCGGTCGCCGACTATGTCTCGCGCCGCAAGATCGCCAAGGGTGGCGCGCCGCTGACGCTGCGCGACGTGCTCGTGGCCATGGTCAAGGCGCACGAAATCCAGGGCGTGCTAGCGCTGGAAAACAGCTTCAACCGCGTCGGGCTCGACCACGTGCTGCTCGTGCGCGTTGCCACCTGCGCGGTCGTCACACGGATGCTCGGCGGCAGCAAGGAAGAAGTGACCAACGCGGTGTCGCATGCCTTCATCGACGGTGGCGCGCTGCGCACCTATCGGCATGCCCCGAATACCGGCCCGCGCAAGTCCTGGGCCGCGGGCGATGCCACGTCCAGGGGTGTGCTGCTGGCCCTGCGCGTGCTGCGCGGCGAGATCGGTTATCCCTCGGCGCTGACCGCGCCGACCTGGGGCTTCCAGGACGCGCTGTTCCGGGGTGAGGCGCTCACCCTCGGCCAGGAATTCGGCAGCTATGTCATGGAACAAGTGCTGTTCAAGATCAGCTTCCCGGCGGAATTTCATGCCCAGACCGCGGTCGAGGCGGCACTTACCCTGCATCCCGAGGTGGCCGGCCGGCTCGACGACATCGAAAAGATCGTGATCGAGACCCAGGAGTCTGGTGTGCGCATCATCGACAAGACCGGCCCGTTGGACAACCCGGCCGATCGCGACCACTGCCTGCAGTACATGGTGGCCGTGCCGCTGATCCTCGGCCGCCTGACCGCGGCCGATTACGAGGACGCGGTCGCGGCCGATCCGCGCATCGACGCCCTGCGCGACAGGATGACCGTGACCGAGAACGCGCGCTTCACCCGCGAATATCTCGAGGCTGACAAGCGCGCCATCGGCAACGCGGTGCAGGTGTTTTTCCGCGATGGCTCGGCGACCGAGAAGGTCTCGGTGGACTACCCGATCGGCCATCGCCGGCGGCGCGCCGAGGGCATTCCGGAATTGAAGAAGAAGTTCGAAGCCAGTCTTGCGTTGAAGATCGCGCCCAAGAACGCGGCCCGCATCCACCAAATCGTGGCCGATCAGGCGACGACCGAGGCGACGCCCGTGCCCGATTTCACCGATCTGTTCGTGGTCTAGGGCCTGTTGCCGTTTCGTACACGTGCCGCGTTGGAGACCGCAAATCCGTCGAGACAAGGCGCGCGTCGCCGGTCGTGGCGAGCCACGATCAAGACGCGCAACGCCGTATCGGGGGATTTGCGGCCCAACCCTTCGGGACAAGCGCTGTTTTGCGGCAATACAGCGTTGGTGCTCTCTCACGTAGAACAACTACGCTACGTTCGCTACGCCTCGTCTTGCCGCAAAACTGCGCTTGGCGCGGACGCGGACGAAACGGCAACAGGCCCTGGGCCGGCCCGGCCGCGATCGACCGGAGGCTGTCATGCCCGAAACCGTCATCGGCTGTCCGATTTCCGACGCGCTGGCCGAACGCGTCCGCCGCATCATCGACGGGTTGCGCCATGCCCCCGGGGCAGATGCAGCGTGAGCAGGTGCTCGAACTCACCGTCGAGCTGAGCGAGATATCGTTCGATTATCATTTTCAGCGACCGCTGCGGACGCTGGGTGTGGGATTCGGTACCCGCAAGCGCATCCACTACGGGTTGAAGGGCGCCATGCGGGTGATTCGCTCCAGCATGCGGCGTGTCATTCGCGGGCTCGATCAGGACCGCTACGCCCGGGTGGCGGATTTCCTGGGAGACGCTTGTTTTCCGGAGGCGGCCGGCGCCCGATCCTGACGCGCGGGATCGGCTGCCGGCCACTTTCCACGACTTACCAGCGGCCGAACACGCCACGGTCGCCATCATGATCGTACCTGCCATCGCGGGCGTAGCGGTGCGCCGGGTAGCGCCGGTAATCCCGGCGATAGTGATCGCGATCGCGCCGCTCGCCGCGCCATCCGTAGCGATCCTCGTGATGATAGCGGTGGTCGTTATGGTCGCCGTGGTCGCGCCCCCGATAGCGTTCATGGTCGCGATGAACGGTTCGATCACGGTGGAGCTCCACGTTGGCCCGATCGTGGTGATCGAAATCATGCGCCTGGGCGGCGCCGATGCCGGCGCCGAGCAGCGCCAGGCCGCCCAGCGGCGCGGCCAGCCGCGCGAACCAGCGCGAACGGCGGGTTGGGGTGGGGTTGTTCATGGGGATCTCCTGGGCGAGCTTGCGGCCCGTTGTGTGATTTCAGCTCGACTCTATCCTGTTTGTATGAATCGTTCATTAACAACTGAACGTTAAATTGATCATGACGGTCGACCGTTGTCGCCGCGCGCATGTGGCGTGTTCATCTCGCCAGTGATCCGTTACAACCCGTTATAATTCGGTGCTGTTTCGTGACGGGGCGCCATGCCCGTCGATCTTCGCGCTGCGTATTGATGAGCCGGCCGCTATGAGCAACAACAACGCCCACGACGCCGCCGCCGAAAAAACCGGTGGCACCAATTTCCTGCGCACGCTGATCGCCGAGCAGATCGCCTCGGGCGAGCATCAGGGCGAGGTCGTGACCCGGTTTCCGCCGGAGCCGAACGGTTATCTGCACATCGGCCATGCGGCCTCGATCTGCCTTAACTTCGGGCTGGCCGAATATTTCGATGGCCGCTGCCGATTGCGCTTCGACGACACCAATCCCGACGCCGAGGACCAGGAGTACATCGACTCCATTCAGGCCGACATCCATTGGCTGGGCTTCGAATGGGACGGCGAGGTGCGCTATACCTCCGATTATTTCGACACGCTCTACGACTATGCCCTGACCCTGATCGATGCCGGGCTGGCCTATGTCGACGAGCTCACGCCCGAACAGATTCGCGAGTATCGCGGCACGCTCACCGAACCGGGCACCAACAGCCCCTACCGCGATCGCGACCCGGCCGAGAGCCGGGCCATTTTCACGGCGATGGCGAACGGCGACTACGCGGAAGGTGCCGCCAGCCTGCGCGCGAAGATCGACATGGCGTCCGGCAACATCAACCTGCGCGATCCGGTGATCTACCGCATCCGCAACAAGGCCCATCACCAGACCGGCAACAAGTGGTGCGTCTATCCCTCCTACGATTTCGCCCACGGCCAGTCCGATGCCATCGAGGGCGTGACGCACTCGATTTGTACGCTGGAATTCGAGGATCACCGCCCGCTGTACAACTGGCTGATCGCGCACCTGCCGGTGCCGAGCCGGCCGGTGCAGTACGAGTTCGCGCGGGTCAATCTCAACTACACCATCACCAGCAAGCGCAAGCTGCGCCGGCTGGTCGACGAGAGCATCGTCGACGGCTGGGACGACCCGCGCATGCCGACCATTGCCGGTATCCGGCGGCGCGGCTATACCCCCGAATCCATTCGGCGTTTCTGCGAGATGGTGGGGGTGTCGCGCAGCGGCGGCACGGTCGACGCGGCCATGCTCGAACACGCGATCCGCGATGACCTGAACACCAACGCGGCGCGGGCGATGTGCGTGATCGAGCCGTTGAAGGTGGTGATCACCAACTGGGAGCAAGGCCGCGTCGAGACGCTGGCTGCGCCGGGCCATCCCAACCGCGACGACATGGGCGAGCGTGCCTTGCCGCTGACGCGCGAGATCTATATCGAGCAAGAGGATTTCCGCGAACAGGCGAACAAGAAGTACAAGCGGCTCGTGCTCGGCAAGAAAGTGCGGCTGCGCAATGCCTATGTCATCGAGGCGCACGACGTGGTCAGGAACGACGCGGGAGAGATCGTCGAGGTGCATTGCACCTACGACCCGGATACCCTCGGCGCCAATCCTGCCGATGGCAGCAAACCCAAGGGTGTCATCCACTGGGTTTCGGCCAGCCATGGCAAGCAGGCGCTGGTGCGGGTCTACGACCGCCTGTTCTCGGTCGAGAACCCGGGCCGCGAGGACGAACTGCTCGACGGCCTGAACCCGTTTTCGCTGACCGTGCATGAAGGCTGCTGGATCGAGCCCGATGCCGCGGAAGTGGCGCCCGAAACCCGGCTGCAGTTCGAACGCACGGGGTATTTCGTTGCCGATCGATACGATCACGTGCCGGGCGCGCCGGTGTTCAATCGTGTGGTCGCCCTGCGCGACACCTGGGCCAAGATCGAAGCACGCGGCGAATCGTGAGCCCGGCGGGCGGCGCGGATCGGCGGTGACGCGCGGACTTGGCCGGTGTGTCCGTGGCCGGATCGCCGGATCGAGCCGGCGGCGATCATGCGCGATCAAGGCCGGTCCCGCGTCCGTCTGAAAACCGGTATCCTGCCGGGCTTTGCCGGATCACATCGGGGGATCGATCGCCATGGCCATGACCGACTGGGACGCATGCGGACAACGGCTGGGCGCCGGCATGGAGGCCCTGGGGCTGGCGGTCGCCGACGACGTCCGCGATCGTCTGGTCGCTTATCTGCGCGAACTGAACACCTGGAACGCCACCTATAACCTCACCGCCGTGCGTGACCCGGAGGCGATGGTCACGCGGCATCTGCTGGATTGTCTGGCCATCGCCGATTTCGTGGTGGGGGCGAACCTCGCCGATGTCGGCGCCGGGCCGGGGCTGCCGGGGCTGGTGCTGGCGATCGCCCGCCCGCGGCTCGCGGTCACGCTGGTCGAGTCGAACCGCAAGAAGGCCACGTTTCTGCGCCATGTGCGCCGCCAGCTCGAGCTGGCGCACGTCGATGTGGTCCAGTCGCGGGTCGAGGACTTCAGCCCGCCGCAGCGTTTCGACTGCGTGGTCACGCGGGCGTTCGCCACCGCCGGCGATACGGTGCGCGGCGCCGGCCATCTGATCGCGCCGGGCGGGCGTTTCGTGCTCATGAAGGGGCGCGACCCGGCCGCCGAAATGGATGACCTGCCGCTGGCCTTTCGGCATGTCGAAACCGTGCGCGTGACCGTGCCGGGGCTCGGTGCGGAACGACATGTCGCGATTCTCGAGCCCGGGCTGATCTAGGCGGTGCCGCGCGGGGCGGCACCGGCCTGTTCCCGCATGCGATAAACTCGGGTCGCACACGACTCGGGGCCATTTCACCCGGCGCCAACCGCCAGGCTGTTTTTCATGAGCAACATCATCGCCATAGCCAACCAGAAGGGCGGTGTGGGCAAGACCACCACCGCCATCAATCTGGCCGCCGCGCTGGCCGAGGCCGAGCAACGCGTGCTGCTGGTCGACATGGATGCCCAGGGCAATGCCACCATGGGCGTGGGCGTGGACAAGAACGCGCTCGAGGCAACGGTCTGCGATTTCCTGCTCGGCGACAAGGGCGTGGCGGAGGCGTTGGAAGTCGTCGCCGACGGCCAGTTCTATCTGCTGGGCGCCAACGGCGACATGACGGCGGCCGAAGTGGGGCTGCGCGAGCGCGGCGGCGGACGTTCCGCGTTGAAGGACGCGCTGTCCTCGATCGCCGACAGCTTTGATTATGTCGTCATCGACTGCCCGCCGGCGCTGTCCATGCTCACGATCAACGCGCTGGTCGCCGCGCGCGGCGTGATCATCCCCATGCAATGTGAATATTACGCCCTGGAAGGGCTCTCGGCCCTGCTGGAGACGATCGACAGCGTGCGCCAGCGGATCAATCCCGAGCTGGCCGTCGAGGGCGTGTTGCGTACCATGTATGACGGACGCAACCGCCTGACCGGCGATGTCTCGGCCCAGTTGGTCGATTATTTCGGCGATTCCGTCTACAAGACCGTGATCCCGCGCAACGTCCGCCTGGCCGAGGCGCCGAGTCATGGTTTGTCGGTGCTCGCATACGACAGCAGCGCCACCGGCTCGGCCGCCTACCGGGCGTTGGCCGCCGAATTGCTGGGTCGCGACGACAACGAAGTGGTCGACGCGCCGACCGGCGGCGCCCGGCGTGCGGTATCCTCGTTGTTCGGGCGCCGGCGCAGGAGCTAGCGCCGGGCGCGCGCGAACCGCGGCAGGCATGGCTGCGGGGATCGGCCGAATCACGGCCGGGGCGTGTTTTTACAATGGATTGCAACAGCCGATCGGGTCATCACCGTGCCGTAAGAGGCGCGGCGGGGCCGGACCATCAGGGCGATGCTTATGGCACAGAAGAAGCGGGGCCTCGGCCGGGGCCTGGAATCCCTGCTTGCGAACGACTACGAACAGGCGGCGGCGTCCGGCGCCCTGACCGAGGTCGCGCTGGACGATTTGTCGCCCGGCCGCTATCAGCCGCGTCGCGACATGGACGCCGACGCGCTGGAAGCGCTGGCGGCCTCGATCCGGGCCCAGGGCGTGGTGCAGCCGCTGGTCGTGCGCCGGCGCGACGACGACCCCCAGCGCTACGAGATCATCGCCGGCGAGCGGCGCTGGCGGGCGTCGCGCATGGCCGGGCTGGCCACGGTGCCGGCGGTGGTGCGCGAACTCGCCGACGATGCGGCCATGGCGATCGCGCTGATCGAGAACATCCAGCGCGAGGATCTCAATCCCCTCGAGATTTCGGCCGCGCTCAAGCGCCTGATCGAGGAATACGGCATGACCCATGCCGCCTGCGCCGAAGCGGTCGGGCGGTCGCGGGCGTCGGTGTCCAATCTGTTACGGCTGGCCGATCTCAATGTCGATGTGGCCGATCGCCTGCGTGCCGGCGAGATCGAAATGGGGCACGCCCGGGCGCTGCTCGCCCTGACCGGCGACGACCAGTCCCGGGCGGCCGAGCGCGTCGTCGCGCGGCGGCTGACGGTGCGTCAGACCGAGTCGCTGGTGCGCACCCTGCTCTCCGGCGAAACCCCCGCCGCGCCGCAGCCCGAGCGCGACGCGACCGTGGCGCGGCTCGAGTCGAGTCTGGCGCGGCGGCTGGAGGCCGGGGTGCGCATCGAGCCCGATCGCCGCGGCGGTGGCCGCGTCGTCATCCGCTACAAATCGGCCGAGGAGCTCGATGCGCTCGTGGGGCGCTTCGACTGACCCGATCCCGGCGTGGCATCGGGGCCGTTCTGGTGGCGATGTGGCTGTCATGTACAGGGAGTGTGCGCGTAACTGCGCGCCAACTGGAGCCAACTTGCAAATTCTTCAATGCGGTCCGAAAAATTGTTGAAATGCGCGAGTGAAACAAGGTAGCCTCGCGGCTCAAACAAAGGGAATAGCGCGTCCAGGAACGCAGCCTCAGCGAGCGACAATCGATGCGAAATGTTGTGACTCGATTGCTGCTCATGCAGTCGGTCGCCGCTGTATGTGTGGCGATCCTGGTCAGCGTGATTTATGGGAGTAGCGCCGCCGTAGCCGCGATCTACGGTGGGCTTGTCGCGTTGATCATGACGCTGATGCTGGCCTGGCGAATCGGTCAGGCGTCGCGCTCGGACACGGCCATGCGATGGCTGGTGCTGGGTGCGGCCGAGCGCATGATCATGGTATGTATCGCGTTCGCGGTCGGCATCGGTGCGATCGGCTTTGCGCCGGTGCCGATGCTGATCGGGTTCGGCGGGGCTCAGCTGGCCTACTACCTGGCCGCCGGGCCGTTGCGTCGATACATGCTCGAATTGATGGGAAGACGATACGATGGCCAATAGCGGCAGCAGTTCGGCTGAATACATCAGGCATCATCTCACTGACTGGTGTGTTGGCTGCGGGGCCGATCACCAGCCGTCCGGGCTGCTTGATTTTGGCGCCTTCACGATTGATCTGATCATTGTCGGGCTGATCTGCGCCGGTCTGGTGGCGTTTCTTGCGCTGTTCGTGCGCAAGCGCCTGACCGTCGAGGATCCCGGCGGCATCCAGATGGCCGTGGAAGCGGGCGTGGAATACGTCAGCGATCAGGTGGGGCAGGTCTTCCACAAGCGGAACGATTTTGTTGGCGCGATGGCGCTGACCATCTTTCTGTGGGTCACCGCGATGAACCTGAATGACCTCATCCCGGTTGATCTCGTGCCCAGCGTGCTGGGCGGCATCGGCCACGCGCTCGGCTTCCAGCACGTGTATTTCCGTATCCTGCCCACGGCGGCACTGGATACGCCGTTCGCCATGGCCATCGTCGTATTCGCGATCATGGTTTACTACCAGCTGCGTGCCAACGGCATGAAGGGCTATGTGAAGCGGTTCCTGACGCATCCGTATGGAAAATACGCGGCCCCTGCGAACATCCTCACAACGTTGATCGATGACTTGTCCAAGCCGGTCAGCCTGGCGCTGCGACTGTTCGGTAACATGTTCGCCGGTGAGCTGATCTTTGCCTTGCTGGCGATGCTTACGCTGTCCGCCCTGTCGCCGCCGAGCGCGATGGTGGCGGTGTGGGCGCCGTTGCACTTCGTGGGCGGTTTCGTCTGGAGTGTGTTCGATCTGCTGATCTGTGTCCTGCAAGCCTTTATCTTCGCAGTGCTGTCCATCGTCTATTTGGGTATGGCGCAGCAGACGGAACACTGACAAGGTTTCACCCGTCGGGCGTTCCCCCGGCGTCGTTACCGCCGGCCGCCGGAGCGCGCGGCCGGAGCCACAGTCACGCCGACAGATCTCCACGAGTTGTCGGCATCGGGTGTCGCGCCGGCCGCCGTGCCGGCAAGAGGAAACGGGTCGCGAGATCCGAACATCGCTGGGACGGGGTCGCACAGGGAAGCCGACCTCGTCCATCGTTAAGCCAAGAAACGTCGATAAGGAGTAGCAATCGTGCATTCGGATCCACAACAAATTGCTGAGATCGTCGCCGCGACGGCCGTCGCCGTGGGTCTCATGCTGGCCGCCGCCGGTCTCGGTTCGGCGATCGGCTGGGGCCTGATCACCTCGAAGGCGCTGGAAGGCATCGCCCGGCAGCCGGAGATGCGCCCGCAGCTGATGGTCAACATGTTCATCTTCGCCGGCCTCATGGAATCCTTCCCGTTCATCCTGTTCGGTGTGGCCATGTGGTTCCTGTTCGCCAACCCGTTTGTGGGTACGCTGTCTAGCCTGGCCGGCGGCTAAGCCCGGAGCGCGTCATGGTCGCTATTACCGGAACACTGTTCGTCCAGATACTGGTCTTTCTGGCCCTCGTCTTCTTTGTCAAGAAGGTGCTCTGGGGGCCGGTGACGAAGACGATCGACGAGCGCCGCCAGAAGATCAGCGAAGGTCTGGCCGCGGCGGAGCGCGGTCGGCTCGAACTCGACGAGGCCGTCAAGGAGGCCGAGTCGCGTCTGGCCAAGGCGCAGGAGGAGGCCCGCGAGCTGCTTGCCAATGCCCAGCGTCAGGCCAACGAGACGCTCGACAAGGCGCGCGGCGATGCGCGCGCCGAAGGCGATCGCATCGTTGCCGCCGCCCGTGAGGAGATCGATCAGGCCGTGGCTTCCGCCAAGGAAGAGCTGCGTCGTGAAGTCGGCGAACTCGCGGTCACGGGTGCCGAGCGCATCCTCAAGCGCGAGATCGACGCCCAGGCGCACAACGACATCATCGACGACCTCGTGGCGGAGATCCGATAGTCATGGCTGAGCGCTACACCCTGGCCCGGCCTTACGCCGAGGCGGTCTACGAATTGGCTCAGGCATCCGGCGGCGACGGCTTGTCGCAGTGGTCGGATGCGCTGGCCGCGTTGTCCGCCATCGTCGCCAATGAGTCGGTCGCGGCGCTGATGAACAATCCGCGTGTCTCCGAAACGGTACTCGCCGAGGCCATCATCGAAACCGGCGCTGCCGACTTCGGTGCTCAGGCGCGTAATTTCGTGCGACTGTTGATCGACAACAATCGATTGTCGCTGGCGCCGGAGATTGCCGAGCTGTTCGAGACCGAGCGCGCGGCGGCCGAGGACCGGCTCGACGTGGAAATCATCTCGGCCGTGGCATTGTCCGAGGGTCAGCGCACGGCATTCGGGCAGGCGCTCGAGAAGCATTTCAACCGCCGTATCTCGATGACGTTCGCCGAGGACGATTCGGTCATCGGCGGTGCGGTGATTCGCGCCGGTGACCTCGTGATCGACGGTTCGTTGACAGCCCAGCTCGCGCGGATGCGCCAGTCTCTCGCCCATTAAGGTGGACGCCGTCGCGTGGCGCACGCGGCGAGAAGGATAAAGAGGAAGACATCAATGCAACTCAATCCGGCGGAAATTTCGGATCTGATCAAGCAACGGATCGAGAACTTCGAGACCGTCACCGAATCGCGCAATGTCGGCACGCTGGTAAGCCTGGCCGACGGCATCGCCCGTATCTACGGGCTGGCGAACGCGATGCAGGGCGAGATGCTCGAATTCCCCGGCGGCACCTACGGGCTGGCGCTCAACCTCGAACGTGACTCGGTCGGCGCCGTGCTGATGGGCGACTACCGCCACATCTCGGAAGGCTGCGAGGTCAAGACGACCGGCAAGGTGCTGGAAGTGCCGGTCGGCGAGGAACTGCTCGGCCGCGTGGTCGATCCGCTGGGCAACCCGATCGATGGCAAGGGCGAGTTGGGCACGACCCGCACGTCGCCGATCGAGAAGGTGGCACCGGGTGTTATCGCACGCCAGTCGGTCGACCAGCCGGTGCAGACCGGGCTCAAGGCGATCGACGCCATGGTGCCGATCGGTCGCGGCCAGCGCGAGCTGATCATCGGCGACCGCCAGATCGGCAAGAGCGCGATTGCGATCGACGCGATCATCAACCAGAAGGGCACGGGCATCAAGTGCATCTACGTGGCCATCGGGCAGAAGAACAGCTCGGTTGCCAACGTCGTGCGCAAGCTCGAGGAACATGGCGCGATGGAGCACACCATCGTGGTGGCCGCTGGGGCGGCGATCTCGCCGGCGCTGCAGTACATGGCGCCTTACGCCGGCTGTTCGATGGGCGAATACTTCCGTGACAAGGGCGAAGATGCCCTGATCGTCTATGACGACCTGTCCAAGCAGGCGGTGGCCTATCGCCAGATCTCGCTGCTGCTGCGGCGTCCGCCGGGCCGTGAAGCCTATCCGGGCGACGTGTTCTATCTGCATTCCCGCTTGCTCGAGCGGGCCGCGCGGATCAACGCAGATTACGTCGAACAGCTGACCAACGGCGAGGTCAAGGGCAAGACCGGCTCGCTCACGGCGCTGCCGATCATCGAGACCCAGGCCGGCGACGTATCCGCGTTCGTGCCGACCAACGTGATCTCGATCACCGACGGCCAGATCTATCTGGATACCGACAAGTTCAATTCCGGCTCCCGCCCGGCGGTGGACGCCGGTCTGTCGGTCTCGCGCGTCGGCGGCTCGGCCCAGACCAAGATCATCAAGAAGCTCGGCGGCGGGATCCGCCTGGCGCTGGCCCAGTACCGCGAGTTGGCCGCGTTTGCGCAGTTTGCCTCCGATCTCGACGAGACCACGCGCAAGCAGCTTGAGCATGGCGAGCGCGTCACGCAGCTGATGGTGCAGAACCAGTACTCGCCGTTGTCGGTAGCGCTGATGGCGTCCTCGCTGTTTGCAGCCGAGCAGGGCTATCTGGACGATGTCGATGCCGACAAGGTGCAGGCTTTCGAGGCCGCACTGCATCAGTACATGACCTCTGAGCAGAAGGAGCTGGTCGACAGGATCAACGAAACGGGCGACTACTCGGACGAGATCAAGGACGGCCTGCATTCGGCGCTCAAGTCCTTCAAGGATTCGCACACGTGGTGAAACACTGCCGCGTGATGCCGTTCAACGGAGTTCGCTAAATGGCCGGTGCCAAGGAAGTCAAGACCAAGATCAAGAGCGTTCAGAATACGCAAAAGATCACCAAGGCCATGGAGATGGTCGCGGCCTCCAAGATGCGCAAGGCCCAGGAGCGTGTCGAGGCGGCGCGCCCGTACGCGGCCAAGATCCGGCGTACGGTGGGCCATGTCGCCAAGGCCAGTATCGGTGGCCGGCATGAGTTCTTGATCGAACGCGAAGCCAAACGGGTCGGGATCGTCGTGATTTCGACCGACCGGGGTCTGTGCGGCGGCCTGAACATCAACCTGTTCCGCCGTGTTCTGGGTGAAATCCGGGCGTGGAACGCCGAGAACGTCGACGTGGACCTGGTCGTCATCGGGCGCAAGGGGCTGAGTTTTTTCAAGCGCTTCGCCAAGGTCAGAGCCGATGTGGTGGATCTCGGTGACCGGCCGCACCTGCAGGATCTGATCGGGACGGTCAAGGTCATGCTCGACGATTACCGCGAAGGCAATCTCGATCGCGTGTTCGTCATGGGTAACGAGTTCGTCAACACGATGACCCAGCGTCCGTATCGCCAGCAGTTGCTGCCGGTCGCGGAAAGCGACGACAACGAACTGTCGGATCGCTGGGACTATATCTACGAGCCCGAAGACAATGGACTCGTGGATGACCTTCTGGTGCGTTTCGTCGAGTCGCAGGTCTACCAGGGCGCGGTCGAGAACGTGGCCTGCGAGATGGCGGCGCGGATGGTGGCGATGAAGTCGGCCTCGGATAACGCCGGCGACATCATCGACGACCTGCAGTTGGAGTACAACAAACAGCGCCAGGCGGCGATCACCCAGGAACTGTCGGAAATCGTGGCCGGCGCGGCCGCGGTCTCCTGACTGCAGCGGCCCACGCGGGCCATCGCAACGAAAGAACAAGATACGCGGCAGCCGATGCTGCCCAGTCTGAGGAAACGCTATGAGTCTTGGAAAAGTCGTACAGATCATCGGCCCGGTAGTGGACGTCGAGTTCGACCACGAATCGCTGCCGAATATCTTCGATGCGCTCAAGCACAAGGAGACGGGGCTGGTGCTCGAGGTCGAGCAGCAGATCGGCGATGGCGTGGTACGCTGCATCGCGATGGGCGTGACCGAGGGCCTGACCCGCGGCGGCGAAGTGGAGAATACCGGGCATCCGATTTCGGTGCCGGTCGGCCAGAAGACGCTGGGCCGTATCATGGATGTGCTCGGCCAGCCGATCGACAACAAGGGCGACATCGGCGCGGAAGGCACGGCGCCGATTCACCGCGATCCGCCGACGTTCGAGGAACAGGCCGGTGGCCAGGAGTTGCTGGAGACCGGCATCAAGGTCATCGACTTGCTGTGCCCGTTCGCCAAGGGCGGCAAGGTCGGCCTGTTCGGCGGTGCTGGCGTGGGCAAGACCGTCAACATGATGGAGCTCATCCGCAACATCGCCGCAGAGCATTCGGGCTACTCGGTGTTTGCCGGTGTCGGCGAGCGTACCCGTGAGGGCAACGACTTCTACTTCGAGATGCAGGAGTCGAACGTTCTGGACAAGGTGGCGCTGGTCTACGGCCAGATGAACGAGCCGCCGGGCAACCGCCTGCGGGTCGCGCTGACCGGGCTCACCATGGCCGAGTTCTTCCGCGACGAAGGCCGTGACGTGCTGATGTTCATTGACAACATCTATCGTTACACGCTGGCCGGGACCGAAGTGTCGGCCCTGCTGGGCCGCATGCCGTCGGCCGTGGGCTACCAGCCAACGCTGGCCGAGGAAATGGGCCTGCTGCAGGAGCGCATCACCTCGACCAAGACCGGTTCGATCACCTCCGTGCAGGCTGTCTACGTGCCCGCGGACGACCTGACCGATCCGTCCCCGGCGACCACGTTCGCGCATCTGGACGCCACCGTTGTGCTGGCCCGCTCCATTGCCGAGCGCGGCATCTACCCGGCGGTTGACCCACTGGACTCGACCTCGCGACAGCTTGATCCGAACATCATTGGCAACGAGCACTACAACTGTGCGCGCGGCGTGCAGCAGACGCTGCAGCGTTATCGCGAATTGAAGGACATCATCGCGATTCTGGGCATGGACGAGTTGTCCGAAGACGACAAGCTCGCCGTGTCCCGTGCCCGCAAGATCGAGCGCTTTCTGTCGCAGCCGTTCTTCGTGGCCGAGGTGTTCACTGGCGCGCCCGGCAAGTATGTGCCGCTGTCGGAGACCATTCGTGGCTTCCAGGGCATCGTCGACGGCGAGTACGATCATCTGCCCGAGCAGGCGTTCTACATGGTCGGGACCATCGACGAAGCGGTCGCCAAGGGCGAGGACATGGCCAAGAAGGAGAAGGCGGCCTGATCCGGGCGTCTTCGTCGCACGGCGGCCGCGACCTGCGGCCGCTGCCTGAATCGTGGCATAGGCAAGCGTTATGAAAATTCACGTCGATGTCGTCAGCGTGGAAGGCGAGATCTTCTCCGGTTCGGCCAGCATCGTGTTCGCGCCCGCCGAAATGGGCGAGATCGGCATCATGCCGAGCCATGCGCCGTTACTGACCCGCCTCAAGCCTGGCAATCTCCGTATTCGTGACGAGAACGACGACGAAGAGCAGGTGTTCGTGTCGGGCGGCCTGCTCGAAGTTCAGCCACACCTGATCACGGTCATGGCCGATACCGCCGAGCGCGCCCAGGACATCGACGAGGCCGAGGCGGAGAAAGCCAAGGAGCGCGCCGAACAGGCGGTTTCGGAGGCCTCCGACAAGGTGGATATAGAGCGGGCCCGGCACGAACTCACCGAGGCCGCCGCCCGTCTCGAGATGGTGCGCCGGATACGTAGCGGACGATAGCGTCTCGTAATCGCTTAAACTCGGCGAATCAGTCGCTTGGAGCGACCCGGCATGTTGAGAACGGTGCCGGGCCGCAGTATATTGTTGCGGCGCGTCAAAACGCGGTCCGTACCACGCCCGCCATGAAGTATTCCGTCGATCCGGTCGCTCCTCCTGGCCCTGCCGCGGTGGCGGTGGTGTTGTGCTGTGTGATCGGCAGTGCGCACGCGGCCAGCGTCGATACGTTTTCGGTGTTCGACTCGTCCGATCTCAATCGTCAGATCCACGGTCGCGAAAGCGATGTCGACCTGGCCGCGGGCCCCATGCGCCTCGGCGACGCGTCCGCGTTCTTTGGCGTCGACTCGCTCAGTGACGATGCCAACCACTATCTGACCAGCGGCCTGCAATGGCGCAGTACGCGCCACGGCACACCGCTTTTGACTGTGGGCGCCATGCATACGGTGGCGCGTGGCGCCAATGTCGGCAGTCAGACCCTGATGCGTGCCGAAACCCGCCTCGCGCTGGGTGATCGCTGGTATCTGCCCGACCTGACCCTGGAGACCGACCAGTTGTCGAGTAGTGGTGCTGACGGCTCGGCATTGGGCGGGCGCGCAACCCATGTCGGATTCGGGCATGATTTCGGCCGAAGTCGATACCATATCGCTTACTTTCAGGCCGGCGCCGACTATCGCCCGTGGGGCAGTGCGCTTGCCGCCGGCGATCGCGGGATGGAAATGTCCGCGGCCTATGATCTGGGGCGCCGTTGGCGCCTGAGCAACAGCGTGATGGTGCACCGGGGCGATATCGCGACCGGGACGCCGTATGGGCTGGTGGACAAGTGGCGCGTCAGCGGCGTGAAGTCGCCGACCGCCCTCGGCCGGCCCTGGCGGCTGAGCGCGCAGTTCGGCAGGGCCGGCGTTCCCGACACCGAGCACCGGACGCCGCTGTCGCTTGAGTTGGCGTCACGCACGCGTCGCTGGCGCGATTGGCACGTCGACTCGGCGCTCGGTTGGTATCAGGGCGATGTGGCCGCACCCCATGCGATGCCGGTCGATGGCGCGCTCTGGGAGGTCTCGGCAAGCCGCAGCCTGAACCTGGCCGGTCTGCAGACGCGGCTTCAGCCCAGCTTTTCCATCGGCGGCAGTCAGTATGACGGCCGTGCCGTCGGTAGTCGCACGGGGCTGGCCATGGGCTTTCCGGGTTTGTTGGACAATGTGGCATTCAGCGTGGATTACCTGTCATCCGGCTGGGGCCCGAGCAACGATCGCCCGGATATGCAGATGACGCTGAGCATTCGCCAGAATGCCGGTGCGGTTCTGCCGCGGCTCGGCTCGATGGTCGATCGGCTGCGAGGCAATTGGTTCGGGCGCGACTGACCGACCGAGGTGCCGCCTTTTCGCGCTGGATTGCGCCGCTCGGGACGACGGCCGCGGTGGTCCGGTTCAGCGTGCGTGTCGCGGCTCGGGTTATTCTGGGGTTACAACGATGACAGTCAGCGGCCATTGGGGGGTGGTCGCGTTCATTTTCCGGTCATCGGGTTTCGCGTGTCATAGGCCGCCCACCGCTGGCTGCGGCCACGGCACGACGCTCGATCGGCCGCGCCGCGCTCCTGGATTAGCAGGCGTCGCGTCATAGCAAAGGATTTCGTCTTCATGCGCATTCTTTCGATCCAAACTCGGCGTATCGCACGCTGTGCCGGCGTGCTGCTGCTGGGTGCGGGACTCGTGCTGCCGGGGCTGGCGGTCGCGGCTGATGCCTCGACCGCTCACACGGGTCAAGCCGCCGGCTCGAGTCAGGGCAAGTCGGCCGGTGCGTCCGCGCAGAAAAACGACACTGCTGCCAAGCCCGATGGCGATAAGGCCGACAAGGCCGGCGCGGCGAGCGGCAACAAGAAAAAGAACGAGCAAAAGAAGTCGGACCAGAGTGCCAACGACAACGGCCAGAGCAACGGCCAGAACAAATCGACGGATGAGAGCGACAACAGCGCCCCGTTTTCCTACGACCAGCTGATCGATCGCGCCAAGGCGTTGTCGAAGAAGGACTACCATGCGCCGGCCAAGGTCCCGCAGTTTCTGACCAGCCTGAGCGCGGACCAGCGCTCCAGGATTACCTTCAAGCGTGACGATGCCCTCTGGCACGATCAGAAACTGCCGTTCCAGGTCATGTTTTATCACCCGGGTTCGTACTACGATCACGCAGTCACGATTCACGTGATCAAGGACGGCAAGACCCGGGCGGTCAAGTTCGACAAGAACGACTTCAACTATCCCAGCGACGCGCTGAAGAAAAAAGTGCCCGACGATCTGGGATACGCCGGCTTCAAGCTGCTCCATGCACTGGGCGATCCCAACAAGATGGACGAAGTGGTGTCGTTTCTTGGCGCCTCTTACTTCCGCGCACTCGGCGCGAACGAGCATTACGGGCTGTCCGCGCGCGGCCTGGCCATCGACACCGGCAATACCAACAAGGGCGAGGAGTTTCCGAACTTCACCCAGTTCTGGCTGGTCGATCCAGGCGCCAAGTCCAAGCAGATGACGCTGTATGCGCTGCTGGATTCGCCGAGCGTTACCGGCGCCTACAAGTTCGTCATCACGCCGGGCAAGGCCACGCATACGCATGTCGAGGAAACGCTGTTCACCCGCAAGGACATCGCCAAGCTCGGCATCGCCCCCCTGACCAGCATGTTTACCTGGGGCGAGAACAGCCTCGCGCGCCTCAAGGACTATCGTCCCGAGGCCCATGATTCCGATGGCATGGTCATTTCGTCGGCCAACGGCGAGTGGCTGTGGCGCCCGCTGGTCAATCCGCAGAAGCTGTGGATGAATCAATTCGATGCCAACGATGTGCGCGGCTTCGGGCTCATGCAACGGGATCGCAAGTTCGACCATTACCAGGACTTGAATTACGAGTACGAGAAGCGCCCCAACGCCTGGGTGACGCCCGACGGCGACTGGGGCAAGGGCCATCTCGAACTGGTGGAAATCCCGTCGGACAGCGAAGTCAACGACAATATCTCGTTGTACTGGGTGCCGGCCGCCCCGGTGAAGGCCGGCCAGCGGCTGCACTTCGCCTATGACATCAAGTGGTCGAGCGATCTGGCCGTGCCCAACTCGCTGGGCCATACGGTGGCCACACGTGTGGGTATGGCTGCGGTCAAGCCGGGCCAGCAGAAGAATCAGGTGCGGGTCGCGATCGATTTCGTCGGCGGCGAACTTTCCAAGCTGACCGACGCGAACTCGGTGCAGCCGAAGGTCAATGCGTCGCGCGATGTCACCCTCAACAACATCAAGGCTGTGCGTAATCCGCATACCGGCGGTTGGCGACTTACGTTCCTGGTGCCGACCAGTGCCCTCGATAAGCCGCTGGAACTGCGGGCCTATCTGGCCGACGCCAACGGCGGCGGCCTGACCGAGACCTGGAGCTACCTGCTGGCCACGCCGTGAGTTGTACGAACGAAGCTATCGATACGCCGCTCGGCCGGGTCGACGCCTATCTATCCGGGTTGAACCTGGCGTCGGCGCGCAGGCGCGAATTACGCGCCGCGGTCGCCGCGGCGGCCCCTGCCTCAACCACCGAGGCGATCGCACGACTCTACGAGGCGCTGGCCGGCGATGGCGACGAAGGTGCGGAGGCCGAGCTGGCTGCCCGCATTGAAGCGGCATACCCGCAGCTGGCGCAGCGGCGCCATGCGATCGGGGGGGGCGGTTATCGCGGTGCGTCCATGCCGCGCCTGAGTCGTTGGTCGATGTCGCCGGCCAGCATGGATCGCCGTCCATGGCGTTTTCTCGGCCGCATCATGCCGAGCATGGAGCGCCGACGGCGCCTGCCCAAGGCGGTTCCCAGCCGGCTACGCAACATCGTGCGCCTGCGCCAGGCCTTCCTGTTCATTCTGGTAGCGCTTCCGGCCGCGGGGGCCACCTTCTACATGCTCACGACGCTGCCGCATCAGGGCCGGTCGCCGCTGGAAGCGGTCATCCTGGCGCTGGCGGCACTGTTGTTCGCCTGGATTCTGGTCGGTTTCTGGACCGCCATGGCCGGTTTTCTGGTGCTCTGGCGGGGCGACAAGTATCTCATTTCGGCCGATGACGCCGCACCGGCCGCAGACCATGCGCGCACCGCAATCGTGATGCCGATCTACGAAGAGGACGTCGCGCGCACGTTCGCCGGGCTGGCGGCCATCTACGAGTCGTTGAAGGCGACCGGCCGGTTGGGCGAGTTCGATTTCTTCGTGCTGAGCGACTCGGTCAAGCCGGACACGATCGCTGCCGAGGAGCGCACCTGGGCGGAAACCTGCCGCTCGTTGGACGCGTTCGATCGTCTGTTCTATCGCCGGCGCCGGGCCCGCGTGAAGCGCAAGAGCGGCAACCTGGCCGATTTCTGCCGGCGCTGGGGCGGGCGTTACCGCTACATGATCGTGCTCGACGCGGATTCGCTCATGGTCGGCGCCACGCTCACGGCCATGGTTGACCGGATGCAGGCCAACCCCAGCGTGGGTCTGATCCAGACGCCGCCCACCGCGGTCAATCGCTCGAGTTTCCTGGCGCGCGTGCAGCAGTTCGCCACGCGCGTGTACGGCCGGATGTTCGCCGCCGGGCTGCACTACTGGCATCTGGACAACGCCCACTACTGGGGCCACAACGCGATCATCCGCATCGCCCCGTTCATGGCGCACTGCGCGTTGCCGCGCTTGCCGGGCCGAGGGGCGCTGTCCGGCGAGATCCTGTCGCACGACTTCGTCGAGGCCGCGCTCATGCGGCGGGCCGGCTGGGGCGTGTACATTGCCTACGATCTGCCCGGCAGCTACGAGGAAGTGCCGCCCACGCTCATCGACGAGCTGGGCCGCGACCGGCGCTGGTGCCAGGGCAATATTCAGCATCTGCGCCTGCTGTTTTCGGACAATCTCGCGCCGGCGCACCGGGCCTTGTTCGCCAACGGGGTGATGGCCTATACCTCGGCGGCGATCTGGTTCGTGTTCCTGGTGTTGTCCTCGACCGAGGCCGTGCTTGAAGCGATCACCACGCCGGATTACTTTCCCTCGCCCGGTGCCTTGTTCCCGTCGTGGCCGGTCTGGCAGCCGATCTGGGCGGTCAGCCTGTTCTGCGCCACGATGGTGGTGTTGTTCCTGCCCAAGATCCTGGGTATGGCCATGATCATCGCGCGCCGCCAGCAGAAGGATTTCGGCGGCGTCGGCAATCTGATCGGCTCCACGCTGATCGAGATCGTGCTCACATCGCTGCTGGCCCCGGTGCGCATGCTGTCGCATACGCTGTTCGTATTCACGACGCTGATCGGCAAGCAGGTGAAATGGAACAGCCAGCAGCGCGCGGATGCCCAGGTGCCATGGCTGGCGGCCCTTCGGTTTCATCTGCCGGGCATGCTGCTGGCGGCGGCCTGGGGGGCGGTGCTGTATATCTACACGCCGGGCTTTTTCCCCTGGTTGCTGCCGATCCTGTTGCCGCTGTTCTTCGCCCCCGTGGTGACCGTGATCACGTCCCGCGTGGATATCGGCGTATGGATGCGTAACAACGGGCTGCAACTCATCCCCGAGGAATGGAACCCCCCGACCGAGTTGCGCCGGGTGATCGAGATCGAGGCCGAGGCCGTGGCAGCGGACTTCGCCGATGTCGTCGTCGATCCCGGTCTGGCGGCGTTGCATGTCGGCTTGCAGGGCAGCCCGCGGCGGCTGGACCCGGAGGTGGCGCGCTATCGCGACGAACTGGCCCAGCGCGCGCTGGACGACGGCCCGGATGGCCTGAACGCGCGCGAGCAACGGGATCTGCTCGCGGACCCGCAGCGCCTCGACTGGCTGCATCGCGCGCTCTGGACCGCCGAGACCCTGCCCGACTGGGTGGTCGCGCGGTTGCAGCGCCAGCCCGCGCTTACGTCGGTCACTGCTTCAGCGGTATAGTCGCGCCAGCGAGCCGCTTCGGGGATTACCACATCATGAGTCTGCATATCGTCATTCTGGCGGCCGGCCAGGGTAAGCGCATGAATTCGGCCCTGCCCAAGGTGCTGCAGCCGCTGGGCGACCGGCCGTTGCTCAAGCACGTGGTCGAAGCGGCCCAGACGCTCGAGCCGGCGCGGATCCATGTCGTCTATGGCCACGGCGGCCAGGCCGTGCAGTCCGCACTGGGCTATCTCGACGTCAATTGGGTGCACCAGGCCGAGCAGCTCGGCACCGGTCATGCCGTGGCCCGGGCGATGGATGCCATCCCGGACGACGCGCGTGTGCTCGTACTCTATGGCGACGTGCCGCTGGTACGGGCCGCGACCCTGTCGCATCTGGTCGCGGCCGCGGGCGAGGACAAGCTGGCGTTGTTGACCGTGGTGCTCGACAACCCGGCCGGTTACGGGCGCGTGCTGCGCAACGACGACAACCGCGTGATCGGCATCGTCGAGGACAAGGACGCCACCCGCGAGCAGAAGCATATCCACGAGACCAACACCGGCCTGCTGTGTGCCCAGGCGCGCCACCTGCGCGACTGGCTGGCGCGGCTGACCAACCGCAATGCGCAGGGCGAATACTATCTGACCGACTGCATCGGTCTGGCGGCCGTGGACGGTGTCGCCGTGGTGGCCGGCCAGGCCGGTACCGCGGCCGAAACCCAGGGCATCAACAACAAGCTCGATCTCGCGCGAGCCGAGCGCCTGTACCAACGGCGCCAGGCCGAGACGCTGATGGCCCAGGGGCTCACGCTGCGCGATCCCGACCGGTTCGACCTGCGCGGCAGTCTGCGCGCCGGGCGCGATACCACTATCGACGTCAATGTCGTAATCGAAGGTGACGTGGTCCTCGGCGAAGGGGTGACCATCGGCCCCAACTGCGTGCTGCGGCACTGCACGATCGAGGATCACACCCAGATCGCTTCGCATACCGTGATCGAGCATGCGGCGATCGGCGCCCGCTGCCAGATCGGCCCGTTCGCCCGGCTGCGGCCGGACACGCGGGTGGCCGATCGCGCCAAGATCGGCAATTTCGTTGAAACAAAGAAAACCGACGTCGGCGAAGGCAGCAAGATCAACCACCTGAGCTACGTCGGCGATACCCGGGTGGGCCGCGACGTCAACATCGGCGCCGGGGTGATCACCTGTAACTACGATGGCGCGAACAAGCATGTCACCCGGATCGGCGACGGCGCCTTCATCGGCTCCGACTGCCAGCTGATCGCCCCGGTCACGGTCGAACGTGGCGCGACCATCGGGGCCGGCACGACGCTGACCCGCAACGCCCCGGCCGACAAGCTCACGGTCGGACGCGCCCGCCAGACCACCCTCGACGGCTGGCAGCGGCCGAAGAAACACACGCCGGGTCATCAGTAGCCCAGAGGCGTATCAGGAGACAGCTATGTGCGGAATCGTGGGAGCCAGTGCGCAGCGCGACGTCGCGCCCATCCTGCTCGAAGGGCTTCACCGGCTCGAATATCGCGGCTACGATTCGGCCGGCATGGCGCTGGTCGACAACGGCCGCATCGAGCGCACCCGCGCGGTTGGCAAGGTCGCCGCGTTGGCCCAGCGGCTGGGCGAGCATAACCCCGGCATGCTCGGTATCGCCCACACGCGCTGGGCGACCCACGGCGGCGTCAACGAGATCAACGCCCACCCGCATGTGTCCAACGATCGGGTCGCGGTGGTGCACAACGGCATCATCGAGAACCACGAGGCGCTGCGCGCGCGTCTGCGCGACGCCGGCTATCGCTTCGAGTCGGAAACCGACACCGAAGTCGTCGCCCATCTCATTGACAGCTATCGCGCCACCTCCGCCACGCTGACCGAGGCGGTGCGGCGCGCCGTGGCCGAGCTGCACGGCGCCTACGCCCTGGCCGTGGTCGCCATCGGCGATCCGGACACGCTCGTCGCGACCCGTCGCGGTTCGCCGCTCGTGCTCGGCGTGGGGATCGGCGAGCATTTCGTGGCATCCGACGTCGCCGCCTTGCTGCCGGTCACGCGCCGCTTCGTCTACCTCGAGGAAGGCGATGTCGTGACGCTGACGCCCGCCGATTTCGAAGTCACCGATGCCGAGGGCCAGAGACTCGATCGGCCGGTGCAGGAATCCGGGCTCTCGGTCGAATCCACCGAAAAGGGCGGCTACCGGCACTTCATGCTCAAGGAAATCCACGAGCAGCCGCGCGCCCTGGCCGAAACCTGGCAGGGCCGGCTTTCCGACGACGGCGTGCTGGCCTCCAGTATCGGCCCCGAGGCCGAAAGCCTGTTCGCCCGAGTCGAGGCCGTCCATATCGTGGCCTGCGGCACCAGCAGCCATGCCGGCATGGTCGCCCGCTACTGGATCGAGGCGGAGGCGCGTATTCCCTGCAGCGTCGAGCTGGCCAGCGAATATCGCTATCGCGACCCGGTGGTGCCGAAAAACTGCCTGTTCATCACCCTCAGCCAGTCGGGCGAAACAGCCGACACCCTCGCCGCGCTGCGCTACGCCAAGAGCCTCGGCGCCGGCGCCGGCTATCTCACCACGCTGGCGATCTGCAACAAGCCCGAAACCTCGATGACACGCGAGTCCGACCTGGTCATGATGACGCGCGCCGGGCCCGAGATCGGGGTGGCCTCCACCAAGGCCTTCACCACCCAGCTCATGTGCCTGCGCATGCTCACCGGCCTGCTCGGGCGCGGCCCGGAGCGGGCGAAGGCCATGGTCGAGGACATTCGCGGCGTGGAAGCCGCGGTCACCCGTGTGCTCGAACTCGACACCGCGATCAGCCACCTGGCCGAACAGTTCGTCGACAAGCAGCACGCCCTGTTCCTCGGCCGCGGTCCGATGTACCCGATCGCCATGGAAGGCGCGCTCAAGCTCAAGGAAATCTCCTATCTCCACGCGGAAGCCTACGCCGCGGGCGAACTCAAGCATGGGCCGCTGGCCCTGGTCGACGAAGATATGCCGGTCGTGGCCGTGGCACCGAACAACGAATGGCTGGAGAAGGTCAAATCCAACCTGCAGGAAGTCCGCGCCCGCGGCGGCAAGCTGTATGTCTTCGCCGACGAGAATTCCGGCCTCGATACCGAGCCCGGCATCACCGTGCTCGACATGCCCCACGTACCGCACATCCTCGCCCCGATCGCCTACACCATCCCGCTGCAGCTACTCGCCTATCACGTCGCCGTCGCCAAGGGCACGGATGTGGATCAGCCCCGGAATTTGGCAAAAAGCGTAACCGTTGAGTAGCGTCGAGTCATTTTGGAGGGGTTTGAAAAGAAACAATAAAGTCTGTCGCAAATTCGCATCTTAAGGTTTTGAATTAAATAGAGGTTTAATTTCCCGGCAAATTTCTTTCTAGCGAATGTGCTGGATGAGGTGAGCGGGCCGATCGCCGAGGCGCTCAACAAGGTGGCCGCTTGCCTGCCCGGAATCGCTATGCCCGACGGAACTAGGATCCGAGACCCGATTCAACCGAAGCGGGAGTAGTCCATGGCAATCCCGATGTAGACGCGGCCGGCCGGTTCACGTGGTCAAAGCCGCGAATCGAAAGGGAAGGCTGCCTCATCAACGATGGTGATCGCCTGGGCTAGCCGGTGCCGTGGATTGATGATCACGTTGGTCGCATACGGCGCGACTACGGACGGCACCTTGAGCGCCAGGTATTCATTGGCGTCGAGCCATGCTTTGCCCACCGCGATACAGTCATTGGGCTGGCGCTGAATGCGATCAACGCTGTCGCTGGGCATGGAGAAAACAACCAACCGATACCCCGGTGGGCTATTTTTAACGCCCACACCCGCGTTCACCAGTTTCTCGAAACCGGCCAGAGCCGGGTGCTCCGCCGTATAGATCGCCGGATAACCCGGCGGGGTCCAACGTCCCCCAAAGAGTCGGGCGCCTTCACCGCTCAGATCACGCGCATATTGTAAACGGTCCACCAACCCCATCCTTCCGGCGGCATAACCGATAAGCCAATCT